>CAZEJW010000145.1:0-4100 GCA_964512685.1 uncultured Leptospirales bacterium
GTAATATATTTCTTTTCTTTATGTTTATCACAACCGGCTATGATTACCAGGCAAAAGAATAGAATCACCGCTATTGTTTTATTCAGGATTTTCATTTTTTCTGCTCCTCATTTTCAAGAATCGAAAAAACCGCCTGAGTGAGTTCATTGAAGTTAAAAGGTTTTTTAATAAATCCCTTTGCACCCATATCAAGGATTTTTTTAATTCTTTCATCTCCCCTGAACCCTGAGGCAAGCAGCACTGGCACTTTAGAATCAATTTTTTTTGCTGCTATAAAAACCTCATCTCCACTCAGCCCAGGCATCGCAAGATCAAGCATTACAAGATCAAGTTCAGAATGATGTTTCTTGAAAAGTTCCAGTCCCTTATCACCATTTGTTGCCACCAGTACTCTGAATCCGCTTTCACTTAGAATTTCATTTGCAACAATCCGAATATATTCCTCGTCATCGATAACGAGAATCATTCCTTTGCTTTTTTTCCATTTCCCATGCGTAATCTCATCTTCCTCTCTTTCCTCATCTTCTCCGCTCCATACAGGAAGATATACCCTGAAAACAGATCCCTTTCCAGTCTCTGAATTGACCTCAATAAACCCATTATGATTTTCAACAATGTTATATGCCATTGCAAGTCCCAGCCCGGTTCCTCCGCCCTCTTCCTTTGTAGAAAAAAATGGATCGAATATTTTATCAATCATATCCACTGTCATGCCTACACCCTGATCAGAGATGCTTATACACCAGAACTCACCTCTCATCTGTTTAACAGGATGTCTCATTATTAGCTCATGCGCCAAAACTTTTTTGACAAATAATTTGATTGTTCCTCCTTTTTTTTCATCATCCTTTTTCATTATTGTCATCGAATGAGATGCATTCACACACAGATTTAGCAGCACCTGTTCTATCTGTGTTTTATCAGCATTTATCATGGCTTTTTGATGATACTGCTCAAAGGCAAGATCAACACGTTTATCAAAGGAATTACTGCATATTTTTTCTATTTCAGAGATTAGATCGTTAAGATTGATAACAGAAAAACTCGATTCTTTTTTTCTTGAAATGGTGAGAAGCTGATCAACGATATTCTCAGCCCGGCAGATTGATTTTTTTATAATGCTGAGATACTCTTCTGTCTTATTAAGAGTGTTCCCTTTTTTTTGTAGATTCATTTCAAGAAGTGATACTGATCCGGAAATTGCACCCAGGATATTGTTAAAATCATGAGCAATCCCTCCTGAAAGAGTTCCAATAACTTCCATTTTTTGCGCCTGCCTCAGCTGCTCATCCTTTTTAAGCATTTCTGTAATATCTTCTGCCATTATAACCGCCCCCTGGGTGCCATTTGCCATAAGCGGAAAAATAGTCACATTGCTGAAACTCTTCTCTTTTCCGTCAAAGATCTGCTTTTCCAGATGAATTTTTTCACAGGAGCTAATTACCTGCCAGTAATAACTGCGGTATTTTGAAAGGAAGGGATGTAAAACCCAAAATTTTTTCCCAATAGCCTCATCAGTATTAATCCCCGTATAACTGACAGCTGCCTGATTCCAGTTTGTTATACAACCATCCTTATTAACACTAACGAGCATTACAGGAGAAGATTCGATTATATTTCGGAGATAATCCCTGGTATTGTTTAATTCTTTTTGTGTTGAATTTATATTATCAAATGCCCTGTTAAGCAGATTTATCACAGGTTTAACTTCATCATTTTCTGGATAATTGATTTGCCTGACCATCTGATGTACTTCATTGACTATGATATCCTCTTTCAGGTACCCAAGCTTTCTATTAATTGCCTTTCTGAAGGCAAATGAGACATATGCAAGAAAACCGATTATCATTACAATGATAATAATAAACAGCATATTGAACACAAGAAATCGCTTAAGAAGACCAATATTTTCTTTTCTGCTGTTGAGCAGTTCTCTCTGCTCCCTGCCCAGAATGCTCTTTATTATAAAAAAATCTTCCTGAATATCTTCAACAATTGTATTAATTTTTCTATCCCTGGGAGGAATAAACATCAATGCATCGATATTATCAATTATTCTTTTATGCAGATACTGGATTCGGCTGAACTCTTTCATTTCTTCTGAGGATTCATAATCTTTAAGATTAAGAAGAATAGACTGATTTCTATCAACAAGATTTTTTACAATGGATTTATATGGATGGTATTCTTCTACAAAACCCAGAGATAAAACCGGGACTTCATGAAGATACCTGAGAATATATATTTCAATTTCTGTGATATTTCTCAGATATGAATTTGTATTATATTCAATACCGGTTATCTTTTCATTGGAGTCAATCCATCCCTTAAGACTGGAGAATATACCAATTTCAATTGAGAGATAAACCGCAAGAGAAAATATAATGATTGTAATAAATCTGTTAACAGCCCCGGTTATTGTTTCTGGATAAAATCTGATTTTTTTTTTCATTTCATTATTTCTTGCTGTCCGACTTATCAGTAATAATTATATCACCAGAAAAATATCCGGTCAACATGAAATAACAGGGGTTGTATTAAATATGTAATATTCAGAACTTTTCAAGCAGCATAGATATTTTCTTGTACTTCCCTTTTTTCACAAGAGATCCAGATCTCTTCCCTGCTCCATTCTTCATCCTGCATGAGCCTTCTCATCAAGAATCTCAGGGAAAATCATTCCTGAGTGTACAGAATGCAAAAAGATACCAGGCAAATCCCTTGAAGGCAAGAGTCATTGGCTCTACTGTTCTTGTAACTGATTCTCCACGAAGATTCCTGTAAAGGAATTTGATTTTACGGCATTGCTGTACAGATGAAAATATCATCTGAATAAAATCCTTCTGTTTTTTTCTGTACCCCCAGGGCAGGATATCAACTGCCAGCAACTCAGAAAAATGAACCTGTTTACCTTTTTCGCATACCGGCATCAGGCTGTATATTTTTTCGATAGCAGAGTCAAGCTCTCTGTATTCAAGGGTATCGCTAATTCCCTTGAGTGCCGAAAGAATAGCTGTTATGTCATCAAGGGTCAATTCTCATATTTCACCCATTGATCGAATTCTCATATCCAAGTTCACTTAGCATTGTGAGATCTTCATTTATACTGATTCCCGCAGTTGTAAGCATGTCTCCGGTAATTGCAGCATTCGCGCCAGAGATAAATCCTGCACTTCCCATATCATTCATGAGAGCCCGGCCACCTGCAAGGCGGATTGCTGCATCCGGCAGAATGAATCTGAAAACAGCAAGGGTTCTGAGTATTTCTTCTTCACTGAGGAATGGCTGATTTTCAAGGGGAGTTCCCTTTATGGGATTTAATACATTTACAGGAACTGATTTTATTTCAAAAGACGATATATCCATTGCCATATCGATTCTGTCTTCCATTGTTTCACCAAGGCCGATTATTCCGCCGCTGCATATTTCAAGTTTCGCTGCCTGCGCATTTCTTATAACGTTTATTTTATCATCATATGTATGAGTGGAACATATATCAGGGAAGAATCTCCTGGAGGTTTCAAGATTACAGTGATACCGGGTAACGCCTGCCTTTTTAAGCCGGCTGAAATCCTGAGTCGACAGGAGTCCATGAGATGCACAGAGAGATATCCCTGTGTTTTTTTTTACATCACTGTATATTTCACATACAGTTTTTATTTCACTTTCAGTCAGCTTTCTGCCGGACGTTACAATTGAAAAACGGTTGATTCCCTTTTTATAATTATAAAGAGCTTCTTTTACAAACCTTTCGTTTTTTTCAAGGGGATATTCTTCCGGTGTTGATTTATAATGTGCTGACTGAGCACAAAAACGGCAGTCTTCAGAACACCTTCCGCTCCTGCCGTTTATGATACTGCACAACTCAGGTTTTTTTCCGCAGAAATAAATCCTCAGTTCATTTGCCGCTGCTGTTATTTCATTTACAGGTTCTGATGAAAGGATCAGGGCTTCTTCCCTGCTTATTCTGTATCCATTAATAATTCTGTTTTTAAGATCTTCAGTAAAATTCACACTGCCTCTTTTATATGAGAGATACTGTCTCATGAAATTTCAATAAATCAGATTCATTCTTTATTCCTGAACTTTTTTACAGAAAA
>CAZEJW010000145.1:4200-5919 GCA_964512685.1 uncultured Leptospirales bacterium
GAAAAGTATTAAAGAAATACCGAATCAGGCTATAAATTCAAAAAAGCAATTCTGTTAGGAAAATAGTTTATTGCAAGAAAATATTACTGAAGCCAGGATTAATTCGTGAACACTGAAGGTCAGTTTTCCCGTCCAAAATCCTGAACAGCATAATTGATGTAGTGAGAATTTTTATTATGGATAAATCCAACCCCGAGATGGGTGTGAGTTTTATTCATTATATTCTTCCTGTGACCGACACCCGAAATCCCCTTATCGATTATCCACATTAAAACAAAACCAGTTGCCGATCTTTCTGCATCCGAATCTGCATCATAAATAGAAGATGACCCTGCTGCAATATTCTCACCTGAATAATAATTATACCCTTCGGCCTTACACCTGTCCCCTGGAGAACCATTCTCATAATGACCAAAGACATTGTTCTCTGCAAGATATGAAGCATATTTGCTTGCTGCGCTGCAAAGCTCTTTCTGCAGCTCAAGAGCATTCATCGGGCTGGTGTTTTTTATTTCTGTGTATGCTCCATTGTCCTGGCCGCTGCTATAATAAATCCTGAGACGTTTTTCTGCATAAGCTGAAGGGCTGGTTCGAACATAGTTTACTTCATCCAGAAGTTCTTCCTGAAAGGCAGTGAATCCTGATGCTTTGTCATCATTAACCTCACAGGAAGTAAAAAACATGCTCAAAAATACAACAGCCAAAAATGACATATATTTTCTTGTTCTTTTCATCATCACATACTCCACGTTATAATCTGCAAAAAGGCAATCCGGGGAATATATAAAAAACAACTCACAGCGTCAAGATGATGATAAAAGTACAAATAATTCATCTTGTGCTCTCATCAGAGAATTGCTGCTTCGCAAAGAAACGATTGACACAGACAATCTCCTTTACTGATAATTACACTTTAACAAGCAGTTCCAATTCAAAACCCGGAGGAAATCATGAACTTCAAGCCTCTTCATTCATTGGCCTTAATTACTGTAATTCTTGCACTTATCATTTTTTTCCCAGGCTGCAAAAAAAACGAAGCTGATAAAAAGAAGGATAATTTACCGACCAGAACCATTACTGACCTCAGGGGCAATAAAGTTGTGATCCCTGAAAAGATTGAAAGGCTTGCACTCTTTGGCGGGCCCTCAGGCCAGATTGCATACATCCTCGGAGTTCAGGATAAACTCTGCGCAATAACAAAGACCCTCAAAACATCAGAACTTGCCGGCATATTCGATCCCCGTGTTAAAACCATCCCCGGGCCAAGAACGACAAGCGGCAATATAAACATTGAATCACTTATTAAAGCGCGCCCGGAGCTTCTTATAGCCGGAGATATTGACGGGCAAATAGTTGAAAAAAAGACATCCATCCCTGTGGCCTACTTTGGCGACAGCATGGACAATGGAATCGATGAAATCAAAAAAGAGATAAAATTCTATGGCAGAGTACTGAATGCAAAAGACAGGGCTAAAAGATACTGTCTCTATCTTGACAGAATGACCACCTTTCTAAAGGCAAAGACATCAGGCATTCCGGATAATAAAAGAAAAAAGGTATTCAACGGATACAATCCGAATCACCTTGTCACTCTTGGAGGCGATACATTTCTCCAGGAAAGAATTGCAATTGCAGGATGCATAAATGCCTCAGAGCCCATTCGAACAACGGGTAAAAAAGAAGGCCCTCCGCCGGTAAGAACACCGTTTGTGACCAGAC
>CAZEJW010000145.1:5929-10592 GCA_964512685.1 uncultured Leptospirales bacterium
GGGTAAAAAAGAAGGCCTTCACTCAGGGCTGGATGAGGTTTCGATGGAACAGGTTCTGGGCTGGAACCCTGATATAATGATCATCAACTTTGGAACACCGGAGAGTGTTTATAAGAACTACAGGTGGAGAACAATAAAAGCTGTAAAAAACAAACAGGTATATGTTCAGCCAGCAGGAATATTCATCTGGAACAGGCCAACAGCAGAAGGTGCTGTACTCTATCCCCTGTGGCTGGCCAAAACAGCATACCCTGAAATATTCAGGGATATCAGCCTTGTAAAGGAATTTCAGAAATTCTATAAACAGATATTTGAATTCGACCTTACAGAAAAACATGTAAAAAAAATACTCAGCGGCGATTTTAAAAAGAGTATCATGAGCGGAGCAAAATAGGCTGAAGTGAATTGAACGACCAGACAAATGAAGTCACAAATATAAAGATGAAAAAAACATCTCTCCGCAAACGAAGAAAAGAGAGTCATATAATCTATGCAATGATATTTATTACATTGCTTGTTTCGGTCATTTCTCTTATGACAGGAAGAATAGACATTTCGCCTCTGGATGTTTTACAGATTCTTTTTTCAGGCGCATCAGATACTGCCTCTACAATCGAGAGTGTGATAATAGATGTAAGGCTTCCCAGGCTTCTTGCCGGCCTTCTCGTTGGAGCAGGCCTGTCGATTTCAGGAGCGTCTTTTCAGGGACTTTTCAGGAATCCCCTTGTTTCACCGCATATACTTGGAGTTGCAGCAGGAGCAGGATTCGGTGCAGCCCTGGCAATCCTTCTTTTTGATGAAGTGATTCTTTCTCAGATATTTTCATTCACTTTCGGCATGATCGCTGTTATTCTTACATACATGCTGAGCAGGGTATACCGTTCAACGCCGGTTCTGATGATGGTTCTGGCAGGAATAATTGTCGGAGCTCTTTTCTCTGCTCTTACATCCTTCATAAAATACGCTGCTGATCCTACAAACAAAATGCCTGCAATAGTTTTCTGGCTCCTGGGTTCGCTCAACAATGCAGGAAGAAAGGAACTCGTAATTATTGGCCCGCTTATTACAGTATGCTCAACCATCCTTCTGCTGCTCAGATGGCGTATTAACGTTATAGCAATGGGAGAAGAGGACGCCAAAGCTCTCGGAGTAAACACAAAAAGAATCAAGACGGTTATAATTCTTTGTGCAACAGTTATCACTGCTTCTGCAGTCTGTATAAGCGGAATAATAGGATGGATAGGGCTGGTAATCCCGCACATTGGCCGCCTGCTTGTTGGCCCTGACCACCGTTACCTTTTACCTGCATCGCTTTTTACAGGAGCCGCTTATCTTGTTATTGTTGATACAATCGCAAGATCTGCAATGGTAACTGAAATCCCAATAGGGATTCTCACAGCAATAATCGGCGCTCCGGTTTTCGCATACCTTCTAAGAAAGAACAGCCCCGGATGGTAATAATGAAAAAAAAAATCAGCGCAGATAAAATTTATTTCGGATACAGGGGAACTCAAAAAGAAAAAGTTCTGAAAGATATTACCTTCTCAGCAGAAGAAGGTGAAGTATTCTGTATTCTTGGCCCGAACGGTACAGGCAAATCCACTCTGCTGAAATGCCTGAGCGGAATACTGAGACCGGACAGCGGAAGCATATCGCTTGACGGAGAAAATATTCACAGCATGGATGCACCCGCTCTTGCGAGGAAGATGGCATATGTTCCCCAGTCACATACCTCTGTTTTTCCATTCACTGTTCATGATGTTGTTTTAATGGGAAGAACCCCATACCTTTCTGTAGTATCATCACCGACAAGAGAAGACCATGAAAAAGCAGAAAAAGCAATGGATTCTGTTGGAATAAGCCATC
This sequence comes from uncultured Leptospirales bacterium, assembly GCA_964512685.1. Classification (GTDB taxonomy): domain Bacteria; phylum Spirochaetota; class UBA4802; order UBA4802; family UBA5550; genus CAZEJW01. Next base: position 7,796 of record CAZEJW010000145.1, read on the forward strand.
TTGCAGGAAGACCCTGTACTGAGATCAGCGGCGGGGAATGGCAGCTCGTTCTCATTGCAAGGGCTCTTACCCAGCAGCCTGAAATAATTCTTCTGGATGAACCAACATCACATCTTGACCTTGGCAACCAGATGAGAATCCTCAATATTATAAGTTCCCTTGCCGGTTCAGGTATAACCATCATTATGGCATCTCATTTCCCTGACCACGCCCTTCTTGGAGCAAGCAAAGCTGCAATTCTCAAAGATCACATGTTTACTGCTCTTGGCGCGCCAGAGGATATTATCACAGAAAAAACCATGCATGAGACATATGGTGTAAATGTCCGGATTCTGAACCTCGGGGATTCAATTGGACGAAAAGTCTGCATCCCTGTTCTGGATGAAAAAAATGTCACCCTGCCCTGGAACTGAATGACAGAGTCCTTTACTTTTTGTGTATAACAATCCAGAAATTCGCTTCATCCTTTACGATTTTATACATGCCCGGAACTGAAGCATCGAGTTCGGCAATAAAGGTGCTCTCAGTTTCAGTGCCAAGCCTCTGATTTACCCTTTTACTGAATTCTTCATCCCACTCATCCATCTTTCTGAAAATTTCTTTTTTTATTTCTGCTGTTCCAAAACCGCCGCCGATTACTGCGTATCCTCCTGGAAAAAGGACTCTTATTACTTCCCTGAAAGCCTCCGGCCTGTTCTGCCAGAAAAAAACAGATCCCCTGCTTACAATAATATCCGCTGAATCAGTCATAAACGGAAGCCGCTTTACATCTCCGTTTACCGGGGAAATTCTGTGAGCAAGATTTCTCTTTGCTATATTTCTGCATGCATGCCTTAGAACAGGAAGCGAACTGTCCAGAGCAAAGGTGCTGAAATCGCATAAAGAAGTCAGTGCCATTGCAAGGTGACCGGGGCCGCATCCCAGATCCATACAAATACCTTTTTTTATTCCGGTTAATTCAGTAACCTGTTCTGCTATTACAGGATACAGGGGAGCAAAAACCATTTCTGCTATTTCATTGAATTCTGCAGCTTTTATATCATCCATTATTTAATCCTCGATGTTTACAGCCTCTAAAGATCAGGAGTATATTAATATTCCCATATATAAGTTTTTTTTTGAAATTAACTCTTAAAGATTGTATTGTTATACCATATAAACTAGCAAATAAAATCGCACTGGATCTCCCTCATTCATTACCATACGATTTTTGTTCAGTTTTAAACAAAAATTAGGATTGGATCAATGAGAAAAAAAGTTTTAATGATATACCCTGAATTTCCGGTTACCTACTGGAGTCTCAAACATGCGCTTTCATTTGTAAATAAAAAGACAGCGGCTATTCCGCTTGGTCTTTTAACTGTTGCAGCACTACTGCCTGAAGACTATTATGTTACCCTGATTGACATGAATGTGGATAAACTTACCAGAAAAAAAATTCTCAATGCTGATATTGTTTTCATTTCTTCAATGATTGTTCAAAAAAAATCTTTTGACGAAGTGGTAGCGCTCTGTAATGAACTTGGAGTCCCTGTTGTTGCAGGCGGTCCTTATCCAACATCATCTTATGAAAAAATATCCGGTGTTGATTATTTTGTACTTAATGAAGCAGAAATAACCCTGCCCGCTTTTATCCGTGATCTGGAAGAAGGCAACCCCGGGAAACTATACCTCAACACAGAAAAACCTGATATAACAAAAACACCGCCTCCCAGATTTGACCTCATAGATTTTAAAAATTACAACAACATTGCCCTGCAGAATTCAAGGGGATGCCCCTTTAACTGTGAATTTTGCGATATTATTGAACTTTTTGGAAGAGTCCCAAGATTCAAGGAACCTCTTCAATTTATTCATGAAATGGAGCTCGTTTACAGGCAGGGTTTCAGGGGATCGCTTTTCATTGTTGATGATAATTTCATTGGCAATAAAAAAAAGGTAAAGGAACTGCTGCGCTGCATAGTTGACTGGCAAAAAGAGAGAGATTATCCATTTTCTCTTTTTACAGAAGCGAGCATAAATCTTGCTGCTGATGATGAAATTCTCAACCTGATGGTTGATGCTGGTTTTGACATGGTTTTTGTTGGAATAGAGACCCCGGATACAGAAGCTCTTAAATCATGTAACAAAAACCAGAATCTCAACATCGATCTGTATGAAAGTGTAAGAAGAATACAAAACAAAGGAATAGAGGTTACAGGCGGCTTTATTGTAGGATTTGACCAGGATACTGAAGATATTTTTGACAGACAGATTGAGTTTATACAGAAAGCCGGTATTCCAATGGCAATGGTTGGAATACTGGGAGTTTTGCCCAATACTCAGCTATATAGAAGATTAAAAAAAGAAGGCAGACTCAAAGAGAATAATGACTTCTCCGGAAACGATAATCAGGATCTGAGAATGGGTTTTATCCCCATAATTCCTGAAGAAACAATAATCAAAGGCTACAAAAAAATTATCTCAGAAATATACAATCCAAAAAATTATTTTGAAAGATGTTATACTTTTTTTGAACATTTTCCATCAGAAAGGCAGAAACATAAATCATTGATCAGTGTTTCCAATCTTCGCGCTCTTATTCTTTCTTTTGTCAAACAGACCTTTTCGCGGTACTCATTTCATTATCTGCGATTTTTACTGAAAGTGATGATTCATAAACCAGAATGCTTTCCAATGGCTATTGAGCATGCGATTAAGGGTTATCATTTCTTTATAATTACTGAGGAAATTATCAAGGCTGATCAACTTTCATCACAGATAGAAAGTGCAAAGGAATTGATCTGCGACACTTTTA
>CAZEJW010000146.1:0-3107 GCA_964512685.1 uncultured Leptospirales bacterium
TCAATACCGGCATGAAGAAGAGGCTGATAGTCGGAGCGCATTATGATGTCTGCAACGATACGCCGGGGGCTGACGACAACGCCAGTTCAGTTGCAGGACTGACAACAGATGAACCCGCTGATACCGGTTTGACAAAAAGAGGGAGTTCAAGATCATCGATAATATCATAAAAAAAAGCATCATCCCTTTCAAGATCCCTTTCTGTAAGGGTTCTCCAGGGAACAACAGGGATATTACCGTCCCTCAGGAGTCTCTTGCAGATATCCTTATCCATACCGATTGCAGAACCTGTCATTCCTGCACCGACAAACGGAACCATTGACAGCTCAAGAAGGCCCTGAAGCGTTCCATCCTCACAATAAGTCCCATGAACCACAGGGAAAACAACGTCGATATCTACAGTAGTGCCATTCTCATAACGGTGAAGAATGAGTTTTCCATCCTGTTCATAATGGTTTATGAAACACCTGCCTTTTTTTTCAAAAGACATTATCCTTCCAAAATCAGCATCGTCAATTATAACGGGGTTATCCTGAACATACCAGACTCCATCCCTGTCAATGGCAATTGCAACAACTTTGTAAAGCTCCCTGTCAAGAGCGGATATAACAGAAGCGGCAGAACAGAGAGATACATCATGCTCACCTGACCTGCCGCCAAAGAGTACTCCTACTGTAAGCATATATTACTCCGTTTCAAGGAATACTTCATGAATAACTTTGAGAGCAAGTTCCCTGTACTTATTATCAATAACGCATGATATCCCTATTTCAGAAGTTGAAATCATCTCAATGTTGATTCCCTCAGCAGAAAGGACCTTAAACATTTTTCCTGCAACCCCATAAGACGAAAGCATTCCCACTCCAACTGCCGACACAATACAGATATCCTTTTTGGATGTAACAGCTGAGGCACCGAGTTCTTCCCTTAGAGTTTCACATAATTCAAGAGCCTTTTCAAGATCACTCTTGAGAACCGTAAAAGAAATTGAAGCCTTGTTATCGTGCCCGGTGGACTGAATAATCATGTTTACATATATTTTATTATCACCAAGCAGATCAAAGAGACTCGCTGCAATACCGGGTCTGTCCGGAATATCCCTTATAGTAATTTTCGCTTCATCCTGCTTTGATGTTACACCGCTTATTACAAATTTCTCCATCATCTCCTCCCTGGGCATAACGATCGTGCCCTCATCATTACCGAAACTGGAACGCACATGCAGTTTCACATTATACTTTTTGGCGAATTCAACTGATCTTGAATGAAGCACTCCTGCGCCAAGACGGGCAAGCTCCAGCATTTCATCATAACAAATTTCTTTCAGTTTTACCGGCTTCTCAATTATGCGCGGATCAGCTGTATAGATTCCATCAACGTCAGTATATATTTCACAGTCACGCGTTCCAAGAACCGCAGCAAGGGCTACGGCTGAGGTATCTGATCCGCCCCGGCCGAGAGTCGTTATATTGCCCTTATTGTCAACTCCCTGGAATCCCGCAACAATAACAACATGGTTTTTATCAAGAGCTCCGATTATTCTGTCTGTGGAGATACTCTCGATCTTTGCGTTAGAAAAATTTCCATCAGTCAGCATACTTATCTGAGATCCCGTGAACGAAATTGCATCAATATTGCATTCATGAAGCGCCATTGCAAGTAGTGCAATGGAAACCTGCTCACCAGTGGAAAGAAGCATATCCATTTCTCTCCTGCTCGGTTTTTCGGTTATCTGAGCTGCGAGGTCAACCAGATGATCTGTGGATTTACCCATTGCAGAAACAACAACAACTACCTCATAGTCATTTTTTACATATGAGTTGATTCTTTCTGCAACAGCCTTGATTCTTTCCGGTGTACCAACAGAGGTGCCGCCGTACTTTTGTACAATTATCTTTCTCTGTGACATCTGTCTATCCTGATACTTTTAATTTATATATTATCTCATGCAAGTCCCCCTCAGGGGGATTCAGGGGGGGGCTTTTAATTGATTATATTGCTCAGTTAAATGTTACTGGTGATGTTGTTCCTGCTGTAACTGTTACACTTCCGATGGATATAAATGCGCTTTCTTCAAACAGCTCTCCATATGCGGGAACATCGGCGCGATATAGATCATATGTTCCCGGAGAAACATTTTGTATTGATACACTTCCACCATCTGTTACACGTACCACATGTGGAGCTATCCTGAAATTATTATGAGCCTCATTGTAATCAGTCCAGGCTTCTTCATAGGCAGTAATATCTGCACAGCCGGCTACTATTTTGTTATAATCTTCCTTATATTTTTCAAGCTTGAGAAGATAATCCATGGCAGGCTCAACATAGTCCCCTGGATAAGTAGGTGAATATGGAAAATCTGCAATATTGTTAGACCTGTTTCTCGCAGTGGCATCCGCTGAAAAATCAGTGGATTGACTCACTGATGGAAGATACGCAATAACCATCTGATCAGATCCAGTGCCGTTTGTCACTGAAATTGTACCGGTTTCCCCCGGCACATATGCCCTTGCAACAGCATGTACATTGCCACCTATTACCTTTTCATTGGGCCTTACATTACGCAGCCAGTCAGAAAGCGCATAGTAGTGATATGTGTTTGAACCACCATCGTATTCATACTTCTCAATAAAATTCTTTATTACGAGTCTTACATCAAGTACAGTTTTTTCATTGTCCCTGTCAAATTTCAGACCACCATGAATCGGAATCCTCAGGGGGAAGACCCTGTTTATCTCATCTGATTCTTCTCTCAGTGTATCATAATAAGCATGAACCTGAAGCTGATTGAAGTCAAAACCTGCAACCTCATCTTCATAGAAGACAGTTTTGTAATCCTGATAATAAGTCCATCCACCATCTGTTGCCTGGTAAGTTTTTCCGTTATCGAAGACCATCTTTCTTATATACAGGTAAAGATAATCAAAATTATGATCAGACGGATCATCGTTTTCAAGCACAACACCGGTTCCGCTAAAAAGGGGATCAGTGTCTGTCAGTGATGCAACTACCTTCTGCCTGTAAATGGAAAATTTTTCATCATGAGAACCCTGAACAAGTTTCATTTCAGCAATGTCCATCATTAGTGTTGTTGGAACAGCATC
>CAZEJW010000146.1:3207-10501 GCA_964512685.1 uncultured Leptospirales bacterium
AGGAATATCATCAACAGAATCATTCTCTATTGCTGAGCCATTTCCTGTAAAGCTACCAGTATCCCAACTCTGAGGATTATCAGACTCGAGTGTTCCGTGAAGCCTCACCTCAAGCCTGTTGGTTGCCATTTCAGTAAAGAGTGATTCATCACCGCATCCTGCAAACAAAAAAGTAATTATAGTTAATGAAAGGTAAAAAACTTTCTTCATATTATTATCCGGTTTTTATAGATTGAGATTGAAATACAGTGTAATCCCTGTATTGATTATGTGTCCGCTCTTTTCATGATTATCAGCATATCCTTCGTAGAGGTAGAGATAATCTATCCTGAGACCAATGTTTACAATCCTTCCTGCCGGGAATGAAATTTCAACACCTGTCATAAATAGCGGGTCCCATTGTCCAACAGCATCAGGTTCAGCGTAAACATAACATCCCCCCACACCGCCTTTAACCTGAATTTTCACAGGCAGGTTTATTGGCAGCAGATAGACAAGGTTTCCATACAGAGGAACTGTATAGAGTTCATTTACGCCCTTTGACTCAAAATGCTGATAGGATGTATCAAAGCCAAGCTTTAGCGAACGCCAGGGAAGATTATACCTGAAGTATATTCCTCCGCCAATTGCAGAATCAACAAGATCGGCTGTAGTGTATGCCGGTGTAACCGGACCGAACCAGAAACCCACCTGCGGAAAAAGGAAATAATCCTTCCTGCTTTTCTTGGCAAATGCGTTTGAACTGATAAAGGTTAATAAAAAGACTGAAACAAGTACAAGCAATAGAGTTTTTTTAAATTTCATAGACCGCTTTCCAAATTATTCTCAATCAATCGGTTATATTTTCTGATTATTTGTTACAATTAATGAAGTACTATCTTTCGGACATATAATCTGTCAATACATTTAATGAAGTGTTTGGATCATTATGTAATCATAGTGATTCAAATGCAGATGGAAAACCAGCAAGGTCAGGATCAAACCAAATGCGTGACAGGTAAAGGCCATACGGAGGTGCTGTGAATCCGCTCGCTTCCCTGGCCTTTGCATCAAGAATATCGAGCATATATTCAGGTGGCCTTTTATCTTTAGACATTTCAATCAGGGTTCCAATAATAATCCTGATCATGTTATGAAGAAAAGCGTTTCCTCTGATCACAATCTCTACCAAATCCTCATGCTTATTTACACCTATATCATTGATTCTTCTGACAGTTTTTTCCTCTCTTGATTTTTTTTTGCAGAAAGATGCAAAATCTTTTTCCCCAACAAGATATGAAACAGCCTCACGCAGATAATCAATATCAAGCAGACTGTTAACCCACATTGCCCTGTAAAGCATAAACGGACTTCGCTGAGGATGATTATAAATGAGGTAACGGTATTCTCTTTCAACAGCTGAATACCTTGAATGAAAATCACTGGAAACCTCAAATACATTTTTTACTGAAATATCTGAAGTCATAATCCCGTTCAGGCTTATGGCAAATTTTCGAAGCGTCAGTTCCGAGTCAGTGTCGAAGTGAGCTATCTGGCCGAGGGCATGTACTCCTGTATCGGTTCTTCCCGAAGCAGCTATCCTGATGTCAGTTTTTGTGAGAATCTTCAGAGCTCTTTCAAGTTCTCCCTGTACTGTTCTTCCTTTATCCTGAAGCTGAAATCCATTAAATTTTGTGCCATCATATTGTAAAAGCAGGGCTATTCTTCTGTTTCCTGGGGTTCTGTCCATTCCTGAATCATCTCATTTATTTTATCATAAAGGTATCTTGTTTTATCAAGCAGCTCGCTGGGTCTTGATTTTGAACTTTTGCCAATGCCAAACAGTCTGCTGAGATATTTCTTACTCTTTTGAAAATTTTCTATTCTTTTGTCAAAATCAGATTCTCGTGATCCAATTTTTAGAGTCAATACTGCAGACACATAGAGGATTCCTTCGTATCCCCAATTTTTGTCTGTGTCGGGGCCCATATTCCCGGCCTGATCAGCAGGTTCATCTCCGTTTTGTATAAGATCCAATACCTTTAGATAATTTTCATATGCCTTTTTATAAAAGAAAGCTGATATTTTTTTATAAGGATGATCAGGAAATTCTTCAGACAGATCATGAAAAAGCCAGGCGGCTCTGATTGCCGATACAGCAATTTTAAAAGTCGGGGCAACCATCTTGTTTCGTACCGAGTAACAATCAATTGCCAGCATATATGATGCAGCACCCAGCGGCAGATTTCGATCCTGGTTAAAATTAACATTTCCAAAAAATTTGGTAATTGCATTTCTGCGTGCCGGCATCAATTCTCTTAGCCTGTCTATTTCAGAAGATTCAAGGCTGCCGAAATCCCTTGGGTAAGCCGCATAAAGACATGAAGGGCAGACAGTAATCTGATATGCTAAAGGATAAATCTTCCCAAATTTCTGACTTACCTGATACTGTCTGCGTAACTCATCAGTGAGGTTCCCGGCGATAAGCCTGCCTCCTCCTGAAAAAAGTTCCTCCCGATTAAACTCATGAGAGCAAACTGGACATTTTATTGTATTCTTCTGTCTAAATGAAATCTTTTTCTGTCCCTGCATATTCTACCCTGGATTTTCTTTATCAATATAATTTTTAATACTGTTGATTTCATATTTAAAAAAATGAATTTTTAAATAAGTATATATTCACTTAAAAATTATTATAGAGCAAGAATGCCAGCCACCTTCAGAGGAGATCATAATAAAACATTTCCCGCTGCAAAAAATTCAAAAGTAAAAATTTATTTCAATTTCAAATATAAATTGATTTGCTGTCAATTCATAATAATGCATTATTTATATCAAAATTTCGTTTGATCTGATATACGGTTATATGGTGATTTTGTTATCAATAAACACACCGTGGAATCCACAAAAAATATAAAAATCCCGATCTGCTTATGATTAACTGAATAATTTAATTCTCTTTTATCATGACCAGTTAACCATTTAAAATAATGAAAATCAATCTATTTTATCTCAGTAATTAAAAATCAGCATTTTCATCTGATTGAAAACTCAGGGAAATATTACAAAAAATACAAAAATATAATTTCTTTACAATACTAAAATAGTATTTCAGGAATAAATACTGATGTCGAAATATAAAATATAGAAAAGGATATTGCATCCTGATATTACTATAGAGGACACTAAAAAAAATTTTAATTGTAAGTTTCCTTATGGGGGCATTGCATTATAAATTAGAAATTTTTAAATTCATTCCAGAATTTTTTATTGTAGTCATCATTGATTCAGCAATTAATCAGAGGTAAAAAATGAATAGAAGAAAGAAAGTACTTATTCTGATAATAATTATTTTATTTACGGCAACTGCTGTATTCGCAGTATCTGCAACCGTCAAGGCCAACAAAGATTATCGATTGACCCTCCATACACTGAGACAGATCAATATAATGGTACAGAATTTTCCAAATAATGGAAAAAACAAAGAATACGAAAGGCTCAAAGAATTATTTCAAACTGCCGGTGAAGAACTATACGGAAGAAATTTCTCTTCAGCATTTCAGAAATTCAATACCACTAAAAATGAAATGATTGTTTTTCTGGAAAAACTTTCAAAAGAGTACCTTGAAAGAACCAAAAGCATACTGGATTCCACATCAAAAATCAGCTTCGATATACTGATCAAATACGGGAAGAACAGTCCTTATATAATTTACTATAAGAAACCGTATGACCCGCTGTTTGGAATAGAGCCATATAACGAATCATTTCAAAGAAAAGATTATCATTTTTTCCGTGATAAGGAAACAATTGAAAGATATCTGCAGAATGGATATAAACACTATCAGTTTGCAAAAAACCTTTTTGAAGACCCTGAAATTGAATATCTGAAAAACAGGAAAAACCGTACATCCAGCAATGTGGATTATATCTTAAAAAACTATATGAATGTGATCCTCACTTGCCGACAGGCAAAACAGTGTGGTATTGAAATCCACAAAATCCTTAATATTCACCAAGTCGTTGACATTCTGACAAAATACAACATTACAGCAGATCAGTTAACGCCAATCTATGATGACAGGATTCCGGCACAATATAAAGTGGATGCAGTCGACAATAAAGAACTGATACATGAAGTGGAAAAAAAACGAATTTTGAATAAAAAATAAAAAAAAGCAAAAAAAAAGAGCAGTTAATACTGCTCTTTTTTTATTTATTATTTCTTTTTCTTGTCTTTCTTATCTTTTTTTTCTTTTGATTCTTCTTTTTTATCAGAAGGAGCTTTAGTTACAAGTTCGATAATAGCCATATCTGCGGCATCTCCAGGTCTCTTACCAAGAAGGTATATTCTGGTATATCCGCCATTTCTGTCCTTAAATCTTGGTGCGATGTCTTCAAAAAGCTTTTTTACAACATCCCTGTTTTTGATTACTTTCATCACTTCTCTTTTATTATGAAGTGCCGCTGCTGCATCGTCAAGATCGATATTCTTTTTTGCTCTTGTTATCAACTTTTCAGAAACGCTTTTGAGTTCCTTGGCTTTTTGCTTGGTTGTAACAATCCTTTCACTTTCAAAAAAGGATGTCGCCATATTGGCAAACATTGCCTTTCTGTGGGAATATGTTCTGCCAAATTGTTTTACACTATTACGATTTCTCATGATAATCCTCGTCTATTCCTTTAATCCTAAACTCAAATGATAAACTTCGAGTTTTGACTTAATTTCTTTAAGTACAAGCTCACTAAAATGCTTTGATTTCCTGAGTTCGTCTTCTGTCTTGTTAACAAGCTGCTCAAGCATTGTAATATCAAGACTCTTTATTGTATTGTAAGCCCGAACAGAGAACTCAAGTTCATCAATTGACTTTGAGAGGAGAGTTTTCATTTTTTCCTGATTTTCGTCAACAACTTCTACTTCCTCTTCTACTTCTTCCTCAAAATTGATGAAAATTGTCATATGATCTTTGATTATCTTTGCAGCCTGTGCAAGTGCGTCGTCAGGTGATATTGAACCATCAGTCCATACTTCAATAATCAGTTTATCATAATCAGTTCTTTGACCTACCCTTGTATCTTCTACCTTGATATTGACTTTTTTGACCGGAGAAAAAATTGAATCAATTGGAATGACTCCAACGGTTTCAGTATTTGACTTGTTTAATTCTGCAGGAATATATCCTCTGCCTCTCTCGATCTGTACTTCCATATCAATTACAGCATCTTCATTCAATGTAGCAATTTTCTGGTCTTTGTTCATTACCTCTACATCAGGATCTACATCAAAATCAGCCCCGGTCAATTCCCCCGGTCCATTTTTTACAATATGAAGAACCTTCTGGAGTTCGCCTTCGTATTTGAAACATAGCTTTTTAAGATTTAAAATGATCCTGGTAACATCTTCATAGATTCCGTCAATTGTATCAAACTCGTGTGGAACACCTTCAATTTTAATTGCAGTAATTGCAGCACCTTCAATAGATGAAAGTAATACTCTTCGAAGCGAATTACCAACAGTTAAGCCATACCCCATTTCAAAAGGTTCTGCTGTAAACCTTCCGTAATTGGGCTGTAAATCTGAATGTTCAAGTACAATTTTACTCGGTCTCTTCAAGCCCTTTAATAAATTTTTTGGGGCCATTTTTACCTCCGTTATAGAAAAAGCTATGCTTTAAATTTGTTATCAGTTATAAATTGGAAAATACAGGGGTACCATCCCCTGTATTTTTTGAAATTGACATACTATATATTATTTTGAATACAATTCAACAACTAATTGCTCATTAAAATCGGCAACTATATCAGATCTTACAGGCAGTCGGGTTACTTTACCTGATTTTTTTTCAAAATCAACTTCAACCCACTCAGGAAGAGAGTCAGTGGCTCTGGCAAGTTTAATTGAGTCCTCAAGTATCGGGTTTTCCTTAAACTTATCTCTTACCTCTATTGTTGAACCTTCTTTTACTCTGAATGAGGATATATCTACAACTCTTCCGTTTACAGTAATATGTTTATGTTGTACAATCTGTCTGGCCTGCATTCTTGAAGAAGCGAATCCCATTCTATAAACAGTATTATCAAGTCTTCTTTCAAGGAGTGAAAGCATATTTTCGCCAGTAACACCTTTCATCCTGTTTGCAGCGTCAAAAAGATTTCTGAACTGTTTTTCCATAATTCCATAAGTTCTTCTGATCTTTTGTTTTTCTCTGAGCTGAACAGCATACTCAGACATTTTTACTCTTCTTTTTTTAGGAGGTCCTGGTGGATATTTTTTCTTTCCCTTCATTGGACATTTATCTGTGAGGCATCTCTGCCCCTTCAACATCAGCATTTGTCCTTCCCTTCTGCAAAGCTTACACCTTGGTCCTGTATATTTTGCCATCTTTATTATACCCCGTTATACTCTTCTTCTCTTTTTAGGACGACATCCATTATGAGGTACTGGAGTTACGTCTTTGATTTTCGTTATATTAAGCCCATTTTGAAATAATGATCTGATTGCGGCTTCTCTTCCAATTCCAGGCCCTTTAACAAAAACTTCAACAGTTTTCAAACCGGCCTGATCCATTGCTTTTGTTGCTGCATTTTTTGCTGCCTGCTGTGCTGCAAATGGAGTTGATTTTCTTGAACCTTTAAAGCCCTCTCCGCCAGCAGTTGCCCATGAAATTACATTACCTTGCATATCGGTGAGTGTAATAATTGTGTTATTATATGTAGCCTGAATATACGCTTTTCCAACAGGTATATTCTTTTTTTCTTTGCGTTTAGTCTTTTTCTGTTTCAACTATTTCTCTCCTTAATTATTTTTTTCGACCCATAGATGATCTACGATTACCTTTTCGTGTTTTCGCATTATTCTTGGTATTCTGTCCTCTTACCGGTAATCCACGTCTGTGCCTAAGACCTCTGTAGCATCCAATGTCCATTAATCTCTTTATGTTCATAGCAATCTCGGTTCTGAGATCACCTTCTACAGTTGCAAGCTCATCGATCTTTTTTCTTATATCATTGATTTCTTCATCTGTAAGATCTTTTACTCTTTTTTCAGGATCAACTCCCGCATTTGAGAGAATTTTTTTGGAAGTTGTTAAACCAATCCCAAATATATAAGTAAGAGCAATTTCAGTCTTCTTATTATTCGGTAAATCTACACCAGCGATCCTTGCCATATATCCCTCTTTAAATCCTTAATGTTGTTTAACTGTTCTAATTTTTTGTCTTTGCTTGTGTCTTGGGTTACTGCAGATCACACGCACTACACCGTGACGTTTTATTATTTTACAATCACTACACATCTTTTTTACAGAAACTCGTA
>CAZEJW010000147.1:0-7838 GCA_964512685.1 uncultured Leptospirales bacterium
ATGGTATCCAAGGTAAGTTCTTGCATGAGCATAAGGCTTGAATACTTTTTCAGCTTTTGCTGGTGCAGCATCCTGAGCAAAAGCCATTGCTGTGCTGAAAACAGCAACTGTGAGTGTAACTAAGAGAGTTCTTAATTTCATAAAATCCTCCGATTTTAGTTTTTATTTTGATGTATAGATTACAGCCTTAACGGAAAAGTCAAGGAAAAAGTTCCACTCAGTATGTTCATTTTTGCAGGAGAAAACTTTTTTGTTGAATTGGTACAGATTGTGCACTTTTTGGGTATGTGTACGAAGCGCTGATTGCTCTTTTCGGGCATTTTGCCCGGGTGTGGTTCCCTGACCTCCGGTCAGAAATATGACTAATATATCTTATTTGTAACCATAAGTTTTGGAAGAGAAGGGTTGTGATTGGGTATTGATTTTTCTTTGTCATTCCCGGCCCGATGATTCCCGGGCCGGGGTGTTTATATCAATCTGTTCTGCTATATTGCCATGTTCATGACTCTGTTGAGGCGCTGAACGAACTGAGCTGCGCTCTTGAGTTCAACTCCTTCAACGAGCATTGCTTCTTCAAGAAGAAGAAAACTGATGTCTTTTACTAGCTCATCATCAGTAATTTTTTCTATTTTCTGCACTATTTCATGGTCAGGGTTAACCTCAAGGATTGGTTTTATCTCTGCTGCGTTATCCTGTCCCATCATCTTCATTATGTGCTGCATCTGAACAGTAGGGTCGTTTTCATCAGCAACTATACATGATGGAGAACCGCTGAGCCTTGTGCTGGCTTTAACGTCTTTTACTGCATCGCCGAGAGCCTTCTTTATCCTTTCAATTGTAGGCTGTACCTCTTTTTCCCTTGATTTATCATCTTCAGTTTTAAGGTCTTCAGCTGCATCGCTTCTGTTAACTGATTTCAGGTCAAAATCTTTATACTTCATTATGCCTGAGATAACAATTTCGTCGATCTCATCATCCATAATGAAAACTTCTATGTCTTTTGCATTGTACATCTCAAGGAGAGGTGAATTTCTGAGGCTTTCCTCTTTTTCGCCTGTTATATAGTAGATTGCCTTCTGGTCAGGCTGCATTCTTTCAACGTATTCTGCCAGAGTCGAAAGCCCGTTATTCTTTGTTGACTTGAACATAACGAGTTCCTGAAGGGTTTCTTTGTTCTCGTAGTCCTGAAAGAGTCCCTCTTTTACGGGTATGCCAAATTCTTTGTAGAATTTATTGTACTTTTCCCTGTCAGTGTTTTTGATTGATTCAAGTTCGCTCAGGATTTTTTTGACTGATGATGTTCGGATTTTACTCATTACCCTGTTCTGCTGAAGGATCTCACGGCTTACATTCAGAGGAAGGTCTTCTGTATCAATAACACCCCTTACAAACCTGAGGTACACGGGAAGAAGTTCTTTTTCGTCATCAGTGATAAATACCCGTTTTACATAGAGTTTTACACCCGCCTGGTAATCCGCCCTGAAAAGATCAAAAGGCGCTTTTGCGGGGATATAGAAGAGGGTAGTGTAATCAAGGGTTCCTTCTGCATGAGTGTGAACATAGTGCAGGGGATCTTCATTGTCATGAGAGATTGTTTTATAGAATTCCCTGTATTCCTCATCAGTAAGGTCATTCTTTGATGTTTTCCACAGGGCTGATGCAGCATTGATCTGCTCGGTCTTTGGTTCCTTTATCTCCTTCCTGTCGTCTCCCTCTCCCTCAAAGGTAGTATCCTCAAAGTGGAGGTAGATAGGGAAGGGCACATGATTGGAGTATTTTTTTACTACAGAATCAATTTGCCATCTGTTTGCGTATTCCAGACCTTCATCATTCAGAAACAGGGTAACTGTTGTTCCTGCTTCATCCCTGGTTGTTTCTTCTATTTCATATTCTCCCTTGCCGTCGCTCTTCCATTTCCAGGCCTTGTCTTCTCCGGCCTTTTTTGTTATGACTTCAACGGAGTCTGCAACCATGAACGCTGAATAAAAACCAACACCGAACTGACCGATCAGGTTTGAGTCCTTTTTCTGGTCGCCTGTCATATGCTGAACAAAATTCTTTGTGCCTGAATTTGCAATGGTTCCGAGATTTGCTTCCAGGTCTTCCTCGTTCATGCCTATTCCTGAGTCTGCAATTGTGAGGACACTGTTTTCTCCATCTGTAAAGAATATGTCGATTCTGGGGTCAAATGAAAGCTGTTTGTATTCGTCTTCTGTGAGTGTAAGAAATTTTAGTTTGTCAAGAGCATCAGATGAATTTGATATTAGCTCTCTCAAAAATATCTCTTTATGCGAGTACAGTGAATGAATAATGAGTTGCAGGAGCTGATTTACCTCTGTTTGAAACTGGTGCTTACTCATTTTTTCTCTCCTTGATTATAGTCTTATCTGCCTGAAGGCAGGTTTTATGCGATAATTCGTAATGTAATGATTTTCCGCCGGAAGGCATTCATTATATCATAAATGCCGATGTAAAACGCAATAAAATACAGAGTTTTTTATTTATGTAAATGTTACAATGAAATATTTTTCAGTTTTAGGAATAAACATCCAAAAACGTTTTATAATGCAAGAAATTAATGTTTTTCTGTGTTTATTATTGCGGGATAATTTAAAGACCCAAAAATTTAATTGATATATTCTGAAATAAAGCATTTTATATAGTATATGCATGTCTTTTATTCATGTATTGAATTCCTGAATTATTCACCTGATTCAGATAATGTATAAAAGGATTTTAATGAAGAAAGAGATATTATTTACAGCTGGTTTGATTCTGCTCCTGGCTTTGTCTTTTTGCAGCGAAAAGGATAAGAAAAGTAAATCTCCTGTAGAACCTGTTCATTTGATTGAGAACTATAATTTTGATCCGTCGTCTGATCTGGTGAGCCGAATGGGTCCTCCTCCGCATATTGCCCTGAAGCATTTAAGGGAACTCGATTCCAAAAACTATACATATTATCTGCCAACAGAAGCAGAACTGGGGATTATAAGACAGGAATTTCAGAAACTTCCTGCAAGAAATCTGCAGATTCTTCAGAAAAGAATGGTTTGCATGTTTTTTATAAACGGCTTCCTCGGAAGCGGCATGACAGAATGGATAACTGATAATAACGGCAGGCTCTATTCATTCATTGTATTTAATACGGAAACCATTAAAAAGAATATATCTGATCTTCTTGTCTGGAAAGAAAAGACCTGTTTTAAAAAAAACAACCCCGCATATGATATTGAGATAGACTGCGGAACAAAAACATCAGGCTTTTTATATATCCTTCTTCACGAATCAACCCATGTTGTTGACTATGCCTCAGGTGTAACCCCTTTTACGGAAGAAGCAATTCAAAAAATTCGTCTTCGTGCAGAAGGAGGAATGGATTTTACTTTCGGAATATGGTCGGGCTATTATAAAACCAGTATGGATATGCCCTTCAGGAAGGATATTACATTCTATGGATTTTCAAAAGGTCCTAAAATCAATATATCCAGCGCGGCATCAGTGTACAGGGGGCTCTCTTCATCCCCATTCCCCTCTTTGTATGCGAGCAGCAACTGGGCTGAAGACCTTGCGGAAATGCTTACCTTTTATCACCTCACGCAAAAAATGGATATACCTTATACAATCAGGGTTAAAAGAAACGGGAAAACCATTTACAGTATTCAGCCAATGAATAGTCTGCGCGTAAAAAGACGCTTCAGTCAAATGAAAAAGTTCTACTCCAGAACTGACGACATTGACAGATTTTAGCTATTTAGAATTTGACTGAGTCACATAAAGACTTGTTTTCAGGAATCCCCTTATCTCTCCCGCCTGAAGCTGAAGAAAGAAAATATTATATATAAAGAAGGAACCACAAGATTGAGGTAATACCAGCCCATTAGCTGATATGGCGCGTGCGAAATTTCACCTGAAAGATGAAGATATATTGTCCAGGTAATGTAGAGAATATTCACTCCCAGTCTCAGAACCAATGAAAACATCACAGGCATAAATATTGTTACAATCATGAGAAGCACAATGCCTATGAGATGAACACTGAGCGGGTTGTAGATCTCCTTCCAGTAGTCGAAGATGTGGTAGTGGGCAACAGGCATTACTACAGCGAGAAATGCAGGGATTGAATTCAGTACAATTGCCTTCTCGAATATACTGAACTCAAAAAAACGGTCAAGGAGTCTTCCTGCAATGTCTGCGAGCAGGCCGAAAAGCTGTTTTATTAAATTTATTAAAAAGTCTGCTATTGATCTCATTTTGCTTCCATTGATGTTTGTGTATACTGCTCTGGTCAGCGCGCCGGGCATTTAGAGAGGTTTATTCGGGCCCTTCAGATTTGCAATGATTTTTTTTACTGCTTCTGTGAATCCTGCAGGCCCTGGCTTGTCTGTAATCATTATCCTGCCGGACCCGGTTTTGATTGCAGTGCTGTTTTTCTTCCTTACAATATACGGCAGGTCTGTTTCAAGAAGCATGGGGATGTCGTTTTCGCTGTCTCCAATTCCTGCTGAGATGATATCCCTTCCGGGCGATGAATATTTATCCTTTACCTTCCTCAGCGCATTACCCTTGCCGGTTTCAACAGATGTGAAGTGGAAAAACCTGCCTCCCTTTGTTATGCTGAAGCCGAATCCCCCGAGCTCTTTATTTATTTTGTTTATGAAATCAATATCAATATTATTCTGAAGGGGTGAAATAAAAGGAATGGATGTCTCCCTCTCCCTTGCAAGACGTGCCCTTGCTTCTGGAAGAGATGTCTTCTGCATAACCTCGTCTACAGACATATCAGATATTTTTTCTGTTTCAGTGCCAAAGAACTTTTCAAGCAGATAAAATGACTGATCAAGCTCGTCAACAGCTTTGCCGCACATCTCTTTTGTAAAACCACTGGCGGGATTGTCAGGAAAGGCAATGCCGCCCCCGTTTTCAAAAATAAAGGGAGTGTCAAGTCCGAGCTCTGAGTGAATCTCCTGCATCTCTGTGAAGGTTTTGCTTGAAACAAGAATAAGAGGGGCATCCTCTTTTTTTAAAAGAGAGATGCCCTCCATGGAATCCTCAAACGAGTAGGTGTCGTGATCGAGGATTGTGCCGTCAAGGTCTGAAAAGACAATGAGCATTGTCAGTTCTTTTTAATAAGAAGAAATTCAACCCTTCTGTTTCTTCTGCGGTTTTCTTTTGTGTCATTATTGTAAAGCGGAACTGATTCTCCCATTCCAACGAACTGCATTTTTTTCTTTTCAATGCCTTTGTCTTCGAGATAGTCGAGAACGGCTTTTGCCCTTTTTTCCGAGAGTTTGAGGTTGTAGTCGTCTTCACCAATATTGTCAGTATGACCTTCGATTATAACGTCATACTTTTCGTATTTCTGAAGAATTTCATACACCCTGTCCAGAATTGAGGTGCCTTTTTTGAGGATTTTTGCGCTGTCGAACTTGAATTCGATATTACTGATCCTCATTTTGAGTCCGCGCTCTGTTACTATTACCAGAATATCTATCTGAACCTTGTCTTTCTTTGAAACTGAAGTGTTTCCTGCACTGTCAGTTGCTTCAAGCTGCAGGTAATAATCTGCTGCTGATTCAACAATATCCTTGTTCTCTCCAAGTCCGTCCCATTTGATCTCTTCAGGAATTTTCCCTGTTCCGCTGAAGGATTTGAAAACATTTCCTGCCGGCGCTATTATATTTATCTTCCATTCCTTTATGCCGAATTTCTCTTCACTTTCGGTTTTTATTGTGAGGATGTCATTCTCTTCATCTTTATCAGGAGAAAAGAGTTCAGGGCTGTGTGAAATCTCCAGCTCAGGAGGTGTGCTGTCAATTATGAGTTTCTTTTTGAATGACTCAGGCCTGTTTCCGCTTTTGAAAACGGTTTTATACTGGATGAAGTATTCCCCGTCATCCAGTTTTTTGCCTTCGCTGTCTTTGCAGTCCCATGTAACGACCGGGGTCATTTCATTGCCGCCTTTTATGGTTCTGATATTTTTTCCGCCATCATCGGTTATGATTATTTCCCATGAGTCAAGGCCCTCTTTTTTGGATATTGCAGGGAAAAGGTTGATACTCTTGTTTTGTTTAAAAGAAAAGTAGTCATTAGCGATTCTTATATCAGCAACCTCGTATTTTCTTGTGAGTGTTATCTCCTTTATTTCTTCTGAGGCGCTGTTTCCTGCTTTGTCTGTTGATTTTATGAAATAGTAGTAGAGGCCTTCGGGAAGGTCCTGGTTTTTTTCATCCTTGCCGTTCCATACAACCTGCCTGGGCGCGTCCTTTCCTTCCCATTTGTATGATTTCACAACCTTTCCATTGGCGTCTTTGAATCCTGCTTCCCACTCGTCGTCTTCTTCGGTTTTTATTTCCTGTGTTATAATAAGGTCATCTTTGTTTTTGTCTCCATTTGGAGAGAATATTCTGAGCTCGTCAGTGGATACTTTTGCCTCAGGGGATGTGTTGTCAATAAAGACGGTTCCTGTTCTTGCTTCTGCAATGTTGTTTCTTTCATCCCATGCATTGAATGCATATGTGTACTTGTTGTCTTTTACAGTATTTCCTTTAGCGTCAGTTCCGTCCCACATGATGGATTCAGGAACAACCATTGATTCCTTCTTCTGAACGAGTCTTTTGAAAAAACCTTTGAATGTGAGGCCCTCGATTGTATCACGCTTTGACATGGTGAATTCTTTCACCACTTTATTGTCAGGGTCTTTTACCTGCAGCTTCCATCCCTTTATGCGGCTCTGGTCTTCAACACCCAGCTTAAATGTTACATAGTCATTTGTTCCGTCATGGTTTGGTGATGCGTATATTCGGTCAGGCTTGACCTTTGTTACAGGGGGTTCCCTGTCGAGTTTTCCATACTCGAGGTTTAATCCAACGTAGTGAACAAGATTGTTGTCTTTGTAATGGGCAAGGGTATAATTTACAGAACCGTCAATGGTTTCTGACCCGAATTTATAGCCAAGGCCGAAAGTGAAATCACCATAGTCATATGCCTGGGGAACTATGGTTCCTGCTCTTACAATGATCATGTCTTTTATTTCTGATTCGAGTCCGATTTTCACAGGGAAGTCGCTGTATCCGTTTATTGCAGAGAAGTCATTGAAGAATCCCAGGTTAAATGAACTGTTTCTGTAGAATTTAAAACTGTAGCCGATTGTTACCTGGTTGAAGTTTGCGTATGTGCTGTCATCCCCAAGAGGAAGCCCGAAGTTTACTGATAAACCTGCTTTTGGGTCAAAAAAGCCGAATCCCTTTGAAAAGGATTTGTCATTGAATTTATAAATAGTACCTATTGTCGCGCCTGTATAAAGAAGAGAGCTGCCGGATGAACCGTAAAAGAAGTTGAGCGCCATACCTATCATTATTTTTGATGTGAAGTCCTTTGCTCCGCCAATTGAAAGGCTGTACCCGCTGTCAAAGTCCTCTGAATCAGAAACCAGAATCGAGCGGAAGTTTGCTCCGAATGTTCCGTATGATGTAGGCACTGCTATCGTTATGTCAGGATTGTAATACTGGCCTGCAAGATTGCCATACTGCAAACCAAAACCGAGCCTTTCAGCAGGCGCAATTGATGCCGGGTTAAGGTAGAAAAGGTCGGTTCCAAAGGATGCAACACCTGTTCCTGCTCTTCCGAGAGAAGCTGCTGAATCTCCCCATAACTGAAGACTCTTTCCGCTGTGCTGAATTGCAGAAGCGGACATTGCCGTAAAAATAATAATAGCTGCTGTGGATAATAAAATCCTGATTTTTTTCATTTTTTCCTCTCGATGTCAGTTGATTCATTGTTTGATTAATAACTGGCAAGGTTACTACAGCGCATTCAGGATTTCAAGAGATTTTTATATC
>CAZEJW010000147.1:7938-10451 GCA_964512685.1 uncultured Leptospirales bacterium
CGTAGCACTGCTACGTCTCTACAACCTGCAACCTCATTAAAAAGAAATTTATCTTATGCTTGACAAGTATGCAATTTGGAAGTTATATTTCCAATATGCATAGTTATTTAAACAGAAAAATGGAAGAGCTTATTTTGAGTGATCTGAGGATTTTCCCCAGTGTGGCAATTCTCGGGCCCAGGCAGTGCGGTAAATCCACACTTGCTCTTCATCTTAAAAAGATGTTACCGGATCTTGTTTATCTTGATCTCGAAAATCCGGCAGATCTCAGGAAGCTCGATGATCCACTGCTTTTCTTTGAAATACATCAGAAAAAACTAATTTGCCTGGATGAAATTCAGAGAAAACCTGAACTGTTCCCTGTTCTCAGAAGCATCCTTGATAATAATAAAAAAAAGGGCCGGTTAATAATCCTGGGATCTGCTTCCCGTGATTTGATAAAGCAGAGTTCAGAATCACTTGCAGGAAGAATTTCGTATATTGAATTAACCCCATTCTTATTCTCAGAAGTTAATAAACTTGATGAT
Organism: uncultured Leptospirales bacterium; assembly: GCA_964512685.1. Classification (GTDB taxonomy): domain Bacteria; phylum Spirochaetota; class UBA4802; order UBA4802; family UBA5550; genus CAZEJW01. Next base: position 8,466 of record CAZEJW010000147.1, read on the forward strand.
GATTTTAAAAGAATCTGGCTCAGGGGAGGTTTCCCGGAAAGCTATCTTGCAGAGGATGATAAAAGCAGTGCCAGGTGGAGAATTAACTTTATCAGGACATTTCTTGAAAGGGATATTCCGCAGCTTGGAGTCAATATTCCATCAAAGAATATTGAAAGACTCTGGCAGATGTGCGCACATTCTCACGGCCAGGTTTTAAACAGTTCAAGACTCGGGGAATCCATGGGTGTATCTCATCATACAATAAGGAATTACCTTGGCATTCTTGAACAGACCTTTATGATCAGGCAACTCCAGCCATATTCCGCCAATATAAAAAAAAGGGTGATTAAGTCTCCTAAAATATATATCAGGGATACTGGTATTCTGCATTCTCTTATGGATATTGAGTCGTTTGATGATCTTATGGGGCATACGGTTTATGGATCATCATGGGAAGGATTTATAATTGAAAATATATTGTCTGAATTTACGGAATACAGGGGATATTATTACAGGACATCAAACGGTTCTGAAATTGATCTGATTCTTGAAAAAGGCAAAAAGAGAATTGCTGTTGAGTGCAAGGCTTCATCTGCTCCTGAGCTGACAAAGGGATTTTATAATTCCATGGATGATCTTGGTATTGAAAAAGCCTGGGTTATTGCCCCTGTAAAGGAGTCATATTTTGTGAAAAAGAATGTCAGGGTTGCTCCATTTAACGAGTTCCTGAGTGAGATGAAATGTTGATAATCTGCAACGCTGGTTGAGCTTGTCGAAACCATATCCAGAAAAAATTTACATGATTCCCTCAAAAATTTGTATTATTAACTGTGTAATGTATTGAAAATGACTTTGTTTTGTGAAAACTTTCTTTAAAAGGCCTGATTTAGACAAAGGGCCTTTTTTGTTTCGGGGAAATTATGAAAAAGATTTTAAGCCTGTTTTTTGCTGCATTGATGATTTTTGGCGCATGTAGCGATGATACCACAGTTGATATTCCTTCAGAGCGTACTTTCTGGGCGATTGATTTTACTTATGATGATTATACAACAAATTCTTCCGCATGGTATCAGGTTGATGCAGAGCTTCTTGCAACCAGTAACCATGCAGCTGTTTATGCTGCTAAGAACGAGAATCTGAGTGTATCAGCAGCAAAGGCACTTGCTTCACAGTTTGATTCAAATATATATCCAAAAGTAACAACGTATTTTGCGTCACACTATGATGTTGATGGAAACGGCAAGGTAATTCTTCTGGTTCATGATATTAAGGATGATTATAATGGAATAACTGACAAATCATACCTGGGGGGGTATTTTTTCAGTGCAGATTACTACTCTCAGAAAACTGTATCAGCTCAGTATCCTGCTGTAAAATCCAATGAGGGAGATATTCTCTATATTGACTGCAACCCTCAGGTTTTTACAACAGAGGATGCATGGAGAACTGTTGCTCACGAATTTCAGCACATGGTTAACTTTTCATATAATGTTTCCAGAGAAGAGGATACCCTTGACACCTGGATTGATGAGGGTTTTGCAGAAGCAGCAAATCATCTCTGTTATGGAGAGGTAACCAGCAGGATAACTATTTATAATGATGATTCTAACAATGATTTTAAAAACGGACACCCCTTATTCTACTGGGATAATTCCAATGTTCTTCCGAACTATTCTCTTTCATATTTATTCTTTCAGTATCTTCGATCACAGTCTTCATCAGGTAACGGGATATTCAAAAAAATTATAGAGAGTTCTCATGGGGATGATGAAGCCATAATAGATGCCATTGCAGCAGACAGTAAACTTCTGGCGCATGGAAATAATAAAGAAGACGCTTTTGATAAACTTCTGCTGAGATGGTATGCAACTAATGCTGGAGTAGTTCTCAATAATGATCTTTATAAATACGATGATCAAATTGACACAACGCCTCTTCTTGAACTGAATACTTCTTCAGGAACAATTTCTATGCAGAGTGGAGCAGGGATTGTTCGTTCAATGA
>CAZEJW010000148.1:0-10084 GCA_964512685.1 uncultured Leptospirales bacterium
GAAGTTGTTAGAGACTCCAAAAATCAGATGATCACAGTCTGTTTTATAGAGAATGTCGATCCAATGGGAGTGCACACAGGTGATTCATTCTGTACAGCTCCAATGCTCACAATAGACGAAAAGCTTCAGAAAAGACTCCAGGAATATTCATACTCCATTGTTGAGGCAATAGAGGTAACAGGCGGAACAAACGTACAGTTTGCGCACAACCCTGAGAATGACAGGGTAGTCGTTATAGAAATCAATCCGCGTACATCCAGATCATCCGCGCTGGCGTCAAAGGCAACCGGATTCCCAATAGCCTTTGTGTCATCCCTTCTCGCATGCGGTCTCACCCTTGACGAAATTCCATACTGGCGGGACGGCACTCTTGACAAATACACTCCGTCAGGTGAATACGTGGTTGTCAAATTCGCGAGATGGGGATTCGAAAAATTCGTGGGCGTCAAAGACGAGCTCGGCACACAGATGAGAGCTGTTGGTGAAGCAATGAGCATTGGCAGAAACTACAAGGAAGCATTTCAGAAAGCCATAAGATCCATGGAGACAGGAAACTACGGCCTTGGTTTCGTTAAAAATTACAATGAACTGCCTCTTGACGAACTGATCAGACTCGTGAGCACTCCAACCAGTCAGCGCCAGTTCATCATGTACGAAGCTATACGAAAAGGCGCTGACACTGAACTTCTTTTTTCAAGAACCAGGATCAAGCGCTGGTTCATCGATCAAATGAGAGAACTCGTTGAACTCGAAGAGGAAATTCTTAAAGCTTCGGGGGATTCAATCCCGGATGAACTTCTGCGCCGTGCAAAACTCGATGGTTTCTCGGATAAGTACCTTGGAAAGATAACGAAGATCTCCGAAGAAAAAATCCGCGAACAGAGAATATCTCTCGGCATAGAAGAAAACTGGGAACCCGTACCCGTAAGCGGAGTGGAAAATGCAGCATATTACTATTCCACATACAATGCGCCCGACAAAGTGGAAGTATCCCCCAATAAAAAAATCATGGTACTTGGCGGCGGCCCAAACAGGATTGGCCAGGGTATCGAATTCGACTACTGCTGCGTACACGCTGCATTTGCCCTCAGAGACGAAGGTTATGAATCAATCATGGTCAACTGCAATCCGGAAACAGTCTCAACAGATTATGATACATCTGACAAACTCTATTTCGAACCACTAACAGTAGAGGATGTTCTTAGTATATACAACAAGGAAAAACCCGATGGTGTTATCGTACAATTCGGAGGGCAAACACCACTCAATATAGCCGATGAACTAAAAAGAAACGGAGTCAATATAATAGGCACATCACCAGAATCCATTGACCTGGCAGAAGACAGGGACAGGTTCAGACAGATAATGGAAAAACTTGGGATTCCGCAGCCTGTGTCAGGCATGGCAAGCAATCTTGAGGATGCTCTCAGAATAGCTGAGGATATTGGATACCCGGTAATGGTCAGACCATCCTATGTTCTGGGCGGACGCGCAATGGAGGTATGCCATTACCCTGAAATGCTCACCCAGTATGTGAAAGCGGCAGTTGACATGTCTCCGGAAAGACCCATTCTCATTGACAGATTTCTCGACAATGCAATTGAGGCCGAGGCAGACGCGATCTGTGACGGCAAGGACGCCTTTGTTCCGGCCGTTATGGAACACATCGAACTTGCAGGCGTGCACTCAGGTGACTCCGCTTGTGTAATTCCTCCTGTCAACATACCGGAAAAACATATAAAAACAATTGAAGAGTACACCAGAAAAATTGCAATAGAACTCAACGTTATCGGGCTCATGAATATTCAGTATGCAATTGCAGAAGACAGGGTTTACATATTAGAGGCAAACCCAAGAGCATCGAGAACCGTTCCTCTTGTTTCAAAGGTATGCAATATTCAGATGGCAAGACTGGCGACACAGGTTATGCTGGGCAGAAAACTCGCAGACCTGAATCTTTCGCAGAAAAAAATTCCTCACTTTGGAGTGAAGGAATCAATTTTTCCATTTAACATGTTCCCTGAGGTTGATCCCCTTCTCGGACCCGAAATGAGATCAACAGGTGAAGTTCTCGGACTCGCTGATTCATTTGGAATGGCCTTTTACAAATCACAGGAAGCAGCAGGGCAAACTCTTCCGGCAGAAGGAACAGTTCTTCTCACTGTAAATAAAAAAGACCGGGGCCAGGCACTTCAGGTTGCAAGGGAACTTCAAGACCGGGGATTTAAGATCCTTTCCACAAAGGGCGTTCACAAATACCTGATGGAAAATGGAATTGAAACCGAATCAGTACTCAAAGTTTACCAGGGAAGGCCAAACATAATCGACAAGATTACAAACAACGAGATAAACCTGATCATCAATACTCCAAGCGGACCAAGGAGTGAACATGATGATTCGTACATAAGAAAGGCTGCAATTAAGCACAAGATACCCTACATTACAACAATGGCAGCAGCACTGGCGGCAGTGAAGGGAATTGAAGCGAGAAAGCTCGCCAAAACAGAGATAAAATCACTTCAGGAATATCATTCAGCAATATAATAAAAAAAGGGATGGGGCAGTAATGGCAGGTCCCCATCCCTTTTTCTTAAAACGAAGCAGAAAACTTAGTCTCTGTACATCTCCTCAATTATACTCCTGTATTTTTCAGAAATAACTTTTCTTTTTAACTTCATTGTAGGTGTGATTTCACCTGTTTCCTGTGAGAACTCATCCATGAGAATTCTGAATTTCTTAATCTTTTCAACCTGGCCGTAATCACTGCATCTTCTGTCAATTATATCCTGATACAGTGAAAGAACCCTGCTGTCTTCAACGAGTTCTTTTCTGCCTGAGTATTCAATCTTATTCTTTTTTGCAAACTCTTCAAGAGCCTCAAATGAAGGAACAATCAGTGCTGATATATATTTTCTTCCTTCTCCTATTACTACTGCATACTCGATATAATATTCCTCAGCCATTGATGTTTCGATCTTCTGAGGGGCAATATTCTTTCCGCCGGACGTAATAATGAGATCCTTAATTCTGTCTGTAATATAAAGAAATCCCTCATCATCGAAATAACCAATATCTCCTGTTTTAAACCACCCGTCATCCGTAAACGCAGCTTTTGTTGCTTCCGGCTTTTTGTAGTATTCCTTAAAAACATTCGGACCCCGTGTCTGAATCTCTCCTGTCTCCTCATCGATTCTCACTTCTACAAGAGGTATTACCGGCCCGTTTGTTCCGAATTTTAATCTCGCAGGTGTGTTTGCTGTTACCACAGGAGCTGTTTCAGTTAGTCCGTATCCTGTATAAAGAGATATTCCTGCATTATAAAAAAATTCAGCAATTTCCGCTGACAATGCTGCACCACCGGCAGAAAGTACAGGAGACTTGTCACTGAAGGCTCCCCTGACTTTATCAAGGACAAGCTTTTTAGCTAAAAAATACCTCACAGAGATTCCAACAGGAAGTTTCTCTCCCTTCTGCCTGAACGGGCTCGCCTCCTTTCCAACCGCGACTGCCCAGTGGAAAAGATTTTGTTTAAACTTCGGAACAGTCTCAAGTTTAGCATATACTGTTGAATATATTTTTTCATAAAGCCTTGGGACACTGTTCATTATTGTCGGACGAACATCAGCGAGGTATTCCACAATCATTGAGGGATCAGAACAATAATAAATTTGAGCGCCCTTCATAATTATTCCATAACAGTAGGATCTTTCATAAATATGACTCAAGGGAAGAAAACAGAGAGATACATCCTTTTCGTTTGCATCAGGAAGTACATAGTTTCCAACTGACCATTGCTCATGAAGAAGATTAAGATGTGTAATAACGGCACCCTTAGGATCACCGGTTGTGCCTGAAGTGTATATCATTGTAGCTACATCATCGCAGTTAGTTTTTGAAAGCCGCTCTTCGAGGATTCCGTCTGCCTTTGATTTTCTTCCTATTTCGAGAAAATCATCCCAGGACATTACCCTCTTGTCATTTGTATCAATTTCTGCATTTTTATCAAAAACAACAACATATTTCAGATATTGAGAATCATCGATGACCTCCATTATCTTATCGTACTGTTCCTGATTACCGGCAAAAACCAGCTTAAGCTCTGCGTCATTTATAATATATTCAGCCTCTTTTGCAGAATCTGTTCCATAGATCGATACATCTACAAGACGGGCTGTCAATGCACCCATATCACTGATATGCCACTCGGATCTGTTCATTGAAAAAATTCCGATTTTTTCCAGTTCTTCAAATCCAAGTTCAATAAAAGCCTTTCCTGCAATTTTTACCAGTTCACCAAATTCATCATAACTTATCGTTTTCCACTCACCATAGGAATCATCATTGAGAAGAGCTTTTCCCCCAAATTTCTTAATCCTGCGCTGAGTCATCCAGGCCATGCTTTTTTCTGTTTTTACATACTCCTGAAACTCAAGCAAATATTGATCATTACTGCTCTTTTGATCATTTTTATTATTCATAACAACCTCCAATTTACCCAGCACGCTGCAACCGGCCTTCACTCTGATTCCCATGAAACAGACGAATTTAGACAGGCCAATAACATATAGACTGAGGTGTCAGTTTTAATATAAAAATTACCATAGTCAAGAAAAAAATAAACATAGTTCAGCAGGCCATACGTTTTTTTATTGCAACATTTTTACAGGCTACATATAACGTTATATTTGTATACAGAGGCCTTTGAAGTGATTATCAAAAAAAAGAGGTTTTGGCAATGCGTGCAGAAGAAAGAAAAGAACAGATTATTGAAAACGCAAAAAAACTTTTCTCGGAAAAAGGATACCATCAAACACAGATATCAGACATCGTGAAAAAAAGCGGTATTGCACGGGGAACAATTTACCAGTATTTCAAGAACAAGGATGATATTTTTATCACTATCCTGGAGAGATTTTACAAACTCTGGACCAGGTCCCTGTCCGGGAGAAGAGAATCAGTTGATCTTAAATCAGTTGAGCCTGTCGAATATTTCAGGCAGAGCATAGAGGCAACGCTCACAATACTTGCCGAGGATGAAGACTATTGCAATATCATGCTGCGCGTCGGACTTGGCCTTGGCGGACAATTCGAATCGCTTATAGGAAAATTCGAATCAAAAATGATAAAGGCTGTATCTGCTGATCTAAGGCTCGGCATCAGAAACGGACATGTACGGGATGATATAAACACCGAACTTATGTCCAATATAATGGCGGGGGCACTTCTAAGGATTTCCTATTATTATTTTGCAAAGAAAAAAAGTCTCTCAAAAAATCAAATAATAAAAATGACAGACGAATTCGTTAACACGTTTATAAATGGGATCTTCATTACATGAATTACCACTTCTTTTTCAGACTGAAAGAAAGATTCCACTGGCTCTCAAGTTCTTTTATGAGTAAATCTCTCCCGAAATAGACCGTAAACATAAACTGGTCAAAAAAAATAAATTCTCCTGCAGGCCCGCCTGCAATTCCCTGATGGAAACCCGAAAGATCATATCCTGATCCCTCAAAAAATGTCATGTCAAAGTAAAGACCAATATACACAAATTCCCTGTACAGAGAAAGAAGATACTGGTTCGATATTGATCCAATTTGATTTGTGTGGTACGACATCCCCATGAAACCCTTGAAGTAACCGCTGCTTACTGCAAATTCATGATGAAATGGCACACTGCCGCCCTGCAATGAAGTGATAAACCTGAGAGTATACAAATCCCTTCTTCTCAGATCAAGCCTTGTTATACCATCAATAGAAAATTCATGAAATTTGCTGTTGTGATAATAATACGAGTAGGATAAAGCAATGCCCGTTTCAAGATTTTCTCCAATATAGTCATAGAGAGTCTCGTATTTCATCTCCACCGTTACAAAGGGAAGACCGTCAGTTCTGTCTTCAATATTGACCTGATAATCACTGTCTTCCATATAACGACTATCATCAAAATTAACCACCTCTACACCAAGACCTGTATTGATTCTGAATCTTTTTAGCAGAGTGATACCCGGAGCAGCAAGCCCCCTCACCAGGATATAGTTGTATTCCTCTATTCCGAGGTCGCTCCTCGAGCTCTTTGACCTGTAGAACAGTCCGCGGCAGAGAGGCGTAAAGTAACCCTTCAGATACGGAGCAAACCTGTACTCAGTGTCAGCCTGGAAAAAAGTAAGTGCCGGAGGCTCAGTAAAATTAAAATCAAAACCGTATTTTATTCCCAGGGAAGTTCCTGCCTCGAAGTGATCCCTTTTCTGAAAAAGACTGTTTTTGTTCACGGAAAACCAGGGGATGAACCCTTTCGAATAACTGGTTTTCAGGCCATAGCGATATCCCCATTTTTCATCAGAAGTCCCCCTGCGTCCTGACTTTTTAATATAAACGTGCATGTCATAGCGGGCATGCTTTTTAAAAAAAGGCAGGTGGGCCTTTCCAAAGACAGGAATTTCGAATTCCCTGTCGAGCTGTAGAAGAGATTCCTGATAATCTTTCGTGCGTTTCAGCCTGTAATAAAGTCTTCCCAGCCCGTATTTTTCCTTGAGTTGGGCCATCTGTCTCCTGACTTTATTCCGGTTAAAAACATTTGCCTTGAGATCAAAACTGTATCTCACCATGACAAGCTTCAAAGTGTTCATCTTATGAAAAACAATTTTACCGAGTCTTCCCTCATCAACATACAGGGATAATTCTCTGCCTGTATCTTTTACTACATAGGTCCGCACAAGAGAATATCCTTTTGATTTATAGAAATTATTAATCATTCTGATAACCGTGTAGGCGGGGAGAGATTTGCCTCTGCCAAGTCTCAGTTTTTTTATAAGATAATCCTGAGTATATATTTTAAGCCCATCAATTTTGACAGATCTGCGGGCAGATGCATCAGGCAATTTAACCATAAAAAAAATCAGGAGAATCAATATATATACGCCATATTTTCTTTTCATAACAGTTCAATCTTATCTCAGGGATTTACCGGCAAACAGGATGATATAAATGAAAAAGTTTTATCAGCCTTTGATATTCTTTACAATATCTTCAAGAGCATCTTTTATTTCAATATAACTGAATTCAAATCCGGACTTAAGAAGTCTCTCAGGCATCACCCTGGTATCCGCAAGAATCATCTCTTCCGCCATTTCACCGAATACAAGTTTAAGAATATGTGAAGGCGTATGAAACCAGGCTGGCCTTTTCAAGGCTTTTCCCAGCTGATTATAAAAATCCTCAGCTCTCACTGCAAGGGGTGATGCAAGATTATACACACCACTGCATTTTTTATTCTCAACAAGATGAACAATGGCATTCACTTCATCTTTGATGTGTATCCAGGAAAACCAGTTTTCTCCATTACCCGGATATCCGCCAAGAAATTTTCTGTACAAAGGTATAAGCTTCGCCAATGGGCCCCCGTTATACGCGAGAACAGGAGATGTTCTTATAATTATTTTTCGTGATACCAGGTCATTGAAAACCGAAGCAGCATCTTCCCACTGACGGCATACATCTGCAAGGAATCCCTCTCCTGATTCAGATCCCTCAGTAAGAACCTCATCCCCCCTTGAACCGTAGAAACCTGTTGCAGAAGACTGAATCACTGCCTCAGGTTTTTTCCCTGCCAGAGAAATCCCTTCTGATATGGCCTCAACTGAACGAATTCTGCTTTCAAGAATCTTCTGTTTCTTGGCAGAACTCCACCTTCCTGTTGAGATATTCTCGCCCGCGAGGTTGATAACAGCAGTTGCACCATCTGCCCACGGCGACCAGTTTTTACCGCTTACAGCATCCCACTGAACATATTTAACGCCCTGTTCACTGAAAGAATCTGGTGTTGCTGAACGCCTCAGGATGATCACTTCATATCCCCTGTTCAGAAATTCCGGTGTGAGATACGATCCTATAAAGCCCTGTCCGCCTGCAATGATTACTCTGCGCACTTATCCCTCCGATGTATTTTCAGAATATTAATGAATTATTAAAACTAACATACACTACAGTAATTGTAAAGAATATAATCCCTGATAATTCTTTATATTTATTTTACATAACGTTCATTACATATAAACAACAAAAGAACAATTTAATAATGACTAAAACAGGGAGCCATTCTCCCGGGGAGAAAAAAAATGAAAAGAATAGATGATCTTCCTTTGAGAAAAGATTTTTTCGAAAAGCCATATTGTCCATTATGCAGATCCTTTTTAAGTGAAAACGAGATTGTCTCTACAGTTCATGTCTCAAGAGGCAGGGAATACCAGTGGAAAATCTGCTTCAGGTGCAACTGTCCCGTTCAGATGAAAAAGGCAAACACCCTTCCGGGAATAACCGCCACAAAAAAATTTGCCGCAGAAGCTGCATCCTGAAAAAAACTCAGCCTGACAGATACTATCAGGTTCAATCAAATAACTTATCGTTATGACCTCCAATAACACTTTTTCAATCACCCATGAGGTGATTTTTTTTGCCACGATCGTTAACCCTTAACATTAACAGGTTGACAATAAGCGCCCTGTATTTTATCTATCCAAAAATTAAAAATGACCAACAGATTAAGAAATCAGGGGATCAAAATGAAAAAAGTAATTATCATGTTTATATTGTTACCGGTTATTTTTTCGGGCAGTTCTGCTTTTGCAATCAATTTCTTTGATGGAGCCAAAGCGCCTGACGCTCTCTATTTTATTACATATTCATCCTTTTACCATGCAGACACAGTAACTGACAGTGAAGGAGAAAAAACCCGGGACAAATATGGAATGAGAATGGCTCAGGAGATATTTCGTCTGGCATGGTACAATTCGGGGATTGTTCTGAGCGCGCTTGCTCCCTTCGGAGGAACTTACACTGAATCAGCTGATAAAGGTTCTTTCGGAGCAGGAGATATTTCTCTCGGGGGTGGCTGCTTTCTGCCTGTTGATTTTATTGACATACTTCCCATGTTCTTTGTAAAATTCCCCACCGGAGAATACAACAGGGACAGTTCTGTTAACCTTGGCTCAAATCAATACGATTTCAAACCCATGCTATTTATTCACAAGACAGCCGGAATCTTTACTGTTGACTTTGTTGCCAAATATTACATAAGGCTCGAGAACAAAGCAACAAAAGTCAAACCTGGGAATGAACTCTATACTGCCCTCGCCGCAGGAATAAACTTTTACAGTGCAATGAGAACCGGTCCATCAGTGAGCTGGACAAAAGGACAAAACAGGGAAACAGACGGACATGAAATAACGGGCAGTGCAAAAAATCTGGTTTCATGCGGATTCGATTTTTACTGGAGAATGGCTGGAGCGGGTTTTACACTAACATCTCTCTGGGATGTTTACTCCGTAAACACTGTAAAGGGTTTCTTCGTTCAACTGAAAACAGTACACAGAATATAAGCAGAGGCTATAACATGAAAACTTTTTTTCTTGCATCCTATCTCATTGTACTTGCTGCAATTGGAATTATATCCGCACTCAGAATAAAATCGTCAGACGACTTTTATGCTGCCGGCAGGAATACAGGAAGCCTTGGAATAGCCGGCAGCCTGCTTGCAACCACCCTGGGAAGTTCAGCAATACTCGGAACCGTCAATCTTGGCGCCAGTCAGGGCTGGGCGTCCGCATGGATAATGCTATCGGCCGCAATCGGTCTTTTCGCCCTGTATCCCATTGCAGGAAAAGTCAGAAGATATGGGCACTATACTCTGCCCGAACTGCTTGAATCGTTCTACGGTAAAGAAGCGAAAATCATTGCATCTGTTCTTATACCAGTCGCCTGGATTGGCATCATTGCAGCACAGATTATCGGAGCAGCCAAAATTCTTATGGCTTTCTTCGGATTTCAATATATTACCGGAGTGCTGGTTTGCGGTTCAATCTTCATTCTCTATACTGCAATCGGCGGGCAGATCTCGATTATAAAGACAGACCTCTTTCAGTCAATGCTTATTATAGCAGGGGTTCTGATAACAGCCGCATTTGCATTTAATACAACTAACGTATCCTTAACTGAGATATCGGCACTTTCGTTTCCGTTCAACGAGTCATTCACTTTCTTCGATCTTATTGTACTGCTTCTCACATATAGCACTACCTATACTGTC
>CAZEJW010000149.1:0-10065 GCA_964512685.1 uncultured Leptospirales bacterium
AGCTCTTCCCATCCGAGAACAGACTCTTCAATGAGAATCTGGTTTACCAGGCTGGCTGAAAGCCCTCTTGATGCAATGGTTCTTAGTTCTTCGACATTGTATACGAGTCCTCCGCCTGTTCCGCCCATTGTGTATGCAGGCCGGATAACAACAGGGTATCCAAGTTCTTCTGCTATTGTTTCTGCTTCTTCAATTGTATATGCAGGTTCACTCCTTGGGATTTCAATTCCAAGGCTGGTCATTGTTTCTTTGAAGGCTATTCTGTCTTCGCCTCTTTCTATTGCATCAGCTTCAACACCGATTATTTTGACACCGTATTTTTCGAGAACACCTTCTTTATTAAGTTCTGATGACAGGTTGAGTCCGGTCTGGCCGCCCAGGTTTGGAAGAAGTGCATCCGGCCTTTCCCTTTCGATTATTTTTGTGAGTGATTCGAGATTTAGCGGTTCAATATAGGTAAAATCAGCAGTACCGGGATCAGTCATTATTGTAGCGGGGTTTGAGTTTACGAGAACGATTTCATATCCGAGTTTTTTCAGCGCTTTGCACGCCTGAGTCCCGGAATAATCAAATTCGCAGGCCTGTCCAATAACAATAGGTCCCGATCCGATAATAAGAATTTTTTTGATATCATTTCTCTTTGGCATTCGGATCACCTTTTTTTCTTTTATAAATTTCGTATATGAAGTTAGGTTGTGTTTTTCTGTCAACCAATTATTTTTTAGTTTATTAGCGGATAAATCACGGGGTTGCTCCATGCCAGGGATTTGCTTTTTCCGGGTTAATTTACTTGACCCGGGTTAATAATGATGTGTTTAAATGAGATTAAGACTTGTGGGTACAAGTCAGTTTAACATAAGGGTTGGGAGGATGATCAGTTTATGAGAGCATGTATTTTTTGTGAAAAGATAGCTGAATGCGAATTTATACTTGAGAACGAATTCGCAGCGGCTTTTGAGGATAAATATCCTGTAACAGAGGGGCACACCCTTGTTGTGCCAAAGAGGCATTATGAGGATTTTTTCATGTCAACGAAGGATGAAAGGGCAGCCATCTATGAGCTTCTTGAGCAGAGAAAAAGTGAGCTTCTTGATGAGGATTCATCTATCGATGGTTTCAATGCAGGAGTGAATATCGGTCTTTCAGCAGGACAGACTGTATTCCACGTTCACATACATCTTATTCCCAGAAGAACCGGTGACATGCCGAATCCAAAGGGAGGAGTCAGAGGTGTAATTCCGGGAAAAATGAAATACTGATTTATTTTTTTGACATGTCTCTGTACATTTTTGCCTTGCCGCTTCCGGCGATTCCTGCTCTGGCAAGGATGAGCTTTAAGTCTATGTAGAGAAGCGCAATTACAGCAAAATATGATTCAAGAATGTATATTCTGTAAAAAGTGCTGTTCAGGGTCATCATAAGTCTGGGAATCCTTTTGTCGATATCCCAGTGAAATCTTGCCACCTGGTAGAAAACTTCTGACATGATCATCAGGCAGGTTTTTATTCCCATATATGATTTAAAGAATGATTTGAATCCCAGTCCCATCTGGCGGTCGATGGGCAGCTGCTTTTCAATTGCCCATAGCATGGCGCGGGAAACTTCATCAGTTTTTTCGTGGGTATCATTTTCGTTCATTATCATTTTGAGATGAAACCTGTGGTAGTCGAGAGAACGGTTGAGAGTTATATACCATCTTCTCTTTGCCCACCTTATATAAAAGAAGAGAATAATGATAACTGCCACTGTTATTGAAGCGAGAATTATTTTCTCCTGAATTGTTCCATACAGAATTATTTGTTCAATGCTCATATTGATACCGGTCGAATCAAATATTATAAAAATAAATATATTTAAACAAATTCCAGAAGGGGACTGAGGTGTCAATTGAATTTTCCCTGATAAGCCGGTATGACAGCAGCTCGCCTTGTTTCAGGATTAAAGCCCGACTGACTTTGACACCCGGGGTCGCCTTACTTGGGTGTCCGGGGTAGCTTACCTCAGCATTCGAGGCCGACTGCCTTGACATCCCGGGTGGCTTACCTCAGCATTCGAGGCCGACTGCCTTGACATCCCGGGTGGCTTACCTCAGCATTCGAAGCCGACTGCCTTGACATCCCGGGTCGCCTGCCTCAGCATCAAAGGTCGACTGACTTTGCATCAAAGGCCGATTGACTGCGACCCGGTTTTCAACAGGCCTAAGCAGAACCGGTTACGGGTCTGCTTGGACGGTATCCTGTATTTCTGTTTCATCAGAAAAATTCTTGACAGTTTTATCTCTGGTATCATTTTATATTCTTTCTGGTGATGGAGTTCGCCATGAACCGCCGTTGTGCTGATGACTCCTCGAGTAAACTCATTCGTTTTTATCTGAGTAAACACAATCATTATAAAGCCGGTTTCTGCGAATCATGTGATTCGCTGCAGCCTGTACCCGGTACAGACCTGAGTGGAGATGTACCGGTTTTTCTGGTGATGGAGTTCACCATTAACTGCCTTTGTGCTGATGACTCCTGAATTATCCGGGGGTTCCCATGAAAACATTAATTTTTATTGCTGCCGGCGGCAGCTTTGGCGCTGTTTCACGTTTTATTATAACCAAAATTTTTTCGGAAGTGCATGGAGGGATTTTCCCTTTTGCCACTTTTTTTCTCAATGTAAGCGGTTCGTTTTTAATTGGATTTTTTTACTGTATAACTGATGAGATGCTGGTACCGGCAAATCTGAGATATTTTGTCTCAATAGGATTTCTTGGCGCGTTTACAACTTTTTCAACCTTTTCATATGAGACAGTAAAGCTTATTAAAGAAGGAGAAGCCGGACTTGGAATGCTGAATATTGTTTTCAGCAATATTGTATGTATTGCAATGACAGTTGCCGGTATTCTTGCAGCAAAATTTTTACTTAAAATTGTTAAGTAAATAGTGTATTATGATTGCCCGGGTTGCTTATGGCAGCCCGGGCAATCATAATCGGAATATATATTTTATCTGAGAGGTCTTAATGAAAAAAGAAAACAAGACTGTGTATGTTATCGGTCACAAAAATCCTGATACTGATTCTATTGTGTCGGCAATTGCATATGCAGAGCTCAAGAAACAGCTGGGCTGTGAGAGCTGTCTTCCTGCAAGAAGCGGGAAACTCAATCTTCAGAGCGAGTATGTTCTCAACCGGTTTGATATTCCTGTGCCGAAGTTTATCCCTGACCTTGTGCCAAGGGTGAGAAATTATATGAGCTGGCCTGCAACATCCGTTACGGATGATACCCCCCTGTGGGATGCAATGAAGGTACTGGACCGCAAGGTTCACAAGATTCTTCCTATCACAGATGAAAACGGGGTGTATGTTTCGTCTTTGCACTATCATACATTTGCCCGCAATCTTCTGAAGAAGATAGACCCCACCAAGAAGATGGTCATAAGCACATCTGTGAACCTTCTTGCTAAAACACTCAATGCCCAGCCCCTGGTTGTGAAGGATGAAGAAACCCTGTTCAAGGGACACATGCTGGTAGCTGCATCAAGTGAGAATACCATTACGGGATTTATTAATTCCATACTTCCTGAAAACTCGATTATGATAGTCGGAGACAGACAGGGTGTAATTGAACTTCTCATTGAAAAGGGCATAAGGGTTCTTATTGTGAGCGGTGGAAATATGGTAAAAAAGGAACTCAAGGAAAAGGCTAGAGAGAAGGGAGTCTCTATTTTGATATCACCTTATTCGACAACGGCCACCTCATGGCTTGCTTTGCATTCGACACCGGTAACTTATATGGGAGACAAAAAAGTTGAACCTGTTGGAGAGGATCTGCCTGTTCGAACTTTGAAGGGACTTTTTTCCGAGTCTGTATCAAGGTCGATTCCGGTAGTTGATGATGAAAAAAAACTCATTGGTGTGATCTCTCCGAGTGATCTTATGAACGAACCGAATATTGAAATAATCATGGTAGACCACAACGAGTTGTCACAGGCTGTTGACGGAATAGAAAATTTCAGAATACTCGAAATAATCGATCATCACAGGCTTGGAACAATTAAATCCCAGCATCCCATTACATTTATAAACAAACCGGTTGGTTCAACAGCAACCATAATCGCCGAGTTATATGATAATCACAAGATTGCAATGTCACGTGAGATTGCATCAATATTACTCGCGGGTATTCTCTCTGATACTCTTGTTCTGAGGTCGGCAACAACGACTAAAGTCGATGTTGAAACTGCAAGATATCTTTCGGACATAACAGATCTTTCCATAGATGAATTCGGCAATGATATAATGAAGGCGGCATCTCTTGTTGCAGGTCTTCCTGTTAATGAAATTATAGGGCTCGACATGAAGAAATATCACGAGGGAGATTATTCATTTTCAATCAGCCAGGTTGAAGTTAATTCTCTTACTGAAATTATGGAAAGGAAAGAAGAAATTCTTGGTTCTCTTGAGGATGTAAGGGAAGACGGGGCAATGACTTTTTCCGCTCTTATGGCAACGGATATAACAGATCTAAACAGTATTCTTTTTGTGTCAGGAGACAAACTGTTTGTAAGCAATTTCAACTATGAAAAGATTGAAGGCAGTATATTCATGCTCAAGGGAATACTCTCCAGAAAGAAACAGCTTCTTCCTTATGTCGCTGAGGTTCTGAAGCGTATGGAATAATTCTATCTTACCCTCTTTTGTCTTCTCTGACAATGAGGGTAAGTCCCTTCATATCAACAACCTCAATATGCGTGCCCTTCAAAATCGGAGAATGGTTATCTTCAGGAACAGCGATCCAGAGTTCTCCGTTTATATCAACATATCCCTTTGTACTGATATCTGCTGTTGTGCGGCCGGTTCTTCCTTTCATGGAATAACCGGAGGGTGTACTGTGGTTATCGTATGACTCCCAGACAAATGGAAACAGAATAACGTCCTTGGCTGTCCATATCCCCCCTGAAATTAAGAGAACCCAGTATGGCAGGTCTGCTGCTTTAACAACTGCAAAGCATACGATGACAAAGAGAGTGAGAGACGGTATCTGAAGAAGAGAATACCGTATGATCACATGTCGTGTTGGTTTTCTTTTATTTGTGTTCATTTATTTATGCAGATTGTTAATATATTGCTTTTGAATTGTTTCAGGTTAGTTTTGTTCAATGCATATGTCAAATCAAAATAAAACTCCGGATTTATTCCTGCCTGTTGTCTGAGAAATTCTCTCACTAATCAGTATAAAAGGTAATTTTTTCTAAAAAAATCAATTTTTTTTCGCTGAACACTGTTCGGTAATCGTTATAAGTCTGTGAAAGGGGAAAAGGTTTATGCTGAAACTCCTCTCCCTTGACGGGGCCCTTCGGCAAGCTCAGGGTGAACTCAGCGAGCGTTGATAGGAAAGGATAGGGGTGTATAACTGCAACGCTTGCTGAGCCTGCCGAAGCAAGCATTTCAATGCAGCAATTCATATCTCAATAAAAAAATAAAGGAGAGATCATTCATGAAAAACAGGTGGCTTTTGTTCAGTTTCATTTGTCTTGTTTTGTCTGCGTTTTGTATAAGCGGGTGCAGTGACAGCAGTGGAAAGAAGCTCGTTACTGAAGTTGTGGAAGAGGACAAAGACGACCAGGGTGATGAAACATATCACGACCTTTTTGACAACAGCCCGGGTCAGAGTCTTGCACTTTCATCCTTCAGCGGGTACAGGGATCCGGTTGGTACAAACATTGTTGAGGATTTTGACGGTGACGGTATTGAGAACTCAAGAGAGGGTTCTTTCAATGCATGGGTTGCAGATTATCCTGTTGTCGAGCCATATATTGCTCCTCCTGTTACCATGAAGATAGAGGTTTGGTATAACCAGAAGACTGAGTCAAAGGCGGTTTCTTCAACCACCAGTGAATCTGATTATGAAGACATTTTAGACAATTCCTCCGAGGCTGTGCACAGAAACGAGGTTAACCTGAGAACCGTTCAGTACCAGGATTCATATAACAAGGCACAGGAAGACTCACACTCAGAAGAGCACAGCTGGAGCAAGACTAAGTCGAAGTCAACCAGCGGGAATGCCAGCCTGTCAGTTTTTGGATATGCTTCAGGAAGCGGCGGTGGTGGTACCAGTCATTCAACCACAACAACAGAGAGTAATAAGGTTGCAGATGAACACAAGAGTGTTTATGGAGAGACAAAGACAAAGTGGAAGGATGTGCCTTTCAAGAACAACCTTAACAGGCATGGTTCCCAGCTTACCAGTAAATCAGCATCAAAGCAGGCAAGAAATCTCAGAAAAGAACTCAGAGAGATTGAGTCAACAAGTGTTGAGATAAAGGAAAATGCAGGTTATATAAGGGCTTCATTATATATAACCAATGAATCAGTAAACCTGCCTGTTCATCTTTCAAATATAAGATGCTCTTTCATGCTCGAGTCATGCGAAGGCCAGCTTATACCTGTTCAGAGTTTCAGGCTGAGAAATGAGGATTATACCATGTTTGAGCTCGATCTCTATGGTGATTCAACATTCGGTCCTTATGTAATAGATCTTGAACATCTTAATACAGCTGAAATAATGGATGCCATTTCAAAAGGATATAACCCGAAGATATTTATTACTGATTATTCAATGACTCATGTGCCTGATTCATCCTACAGGGCAGTGCTGTCAGAAAGATGCAGTGCAGATAATCTCAAGGTTATTGAAGAGACAGCAAAGGGACGTACTGCTGGTATAAAAATAGTAGGTTCGGGCATAAGGAAATTTTTCAGAGTAGCTGCATTTGATACTGACTGCGTGGAAGAGAATCTCAGCGGAGTGAGTGCTGATCCTGAAAACATTACAGTGTCACCAGGCGTTTCACTCGAAAAGGCACTGAAGAGGGTGTCTATGTCAGGGATAAATATTCAGTTCGCGAATTTCATTCTCGATTTTTCAGGTCTTGAGCCTGAAATGAATATTAAAAAAATCATGCTAAGGGGAATAAAAAAAGTAGGGGCTGCAGACACTAAACTTCCTCTTGCCCGTGAACCCATTACAGAAGGTGACGGCTCTGTAACGTATGTAATAAAACCCGTTAGTGAATGGACAGATGAGGATTTTGCTGAATGCGGACTCTGGGTTGTGTTTGATAAGGGGAAATATTATTATCACTCTGAAACAATACTCAACGAATCAAAGCAGCCAGTTTATTACAATCTCGATGGAGAGGAAATAATCAGAACAAAGGGCATAACGTCGACTATATGGCCCGGAGATCATTATGATATTGTTTTTATAAATTTTGCAGAATACCTCGCCAGTGTCAATTCATATGGCCTTAACCCAATAGAGTCTGGCCGTTCTGAATTCATGTCAACTGTATGGGATATTGAATCCGTTGGTGAGCACCCCTTTTATCCGGATAATTCTTCACTTTACCTCGGAGAAGCCGGAGCTGGTGATGAAATAGAACTGAGCTTTAAACTTCTTTCAACATGGTATCTTAATCCTGATTTTGGAGTTCATCACCAGCATGGAGATCTTGAACTATATGATACTTTTTCATACAGCCCTTATTCATGCAGTGAAAAGTTTGAGTTTGAAAAGGCATTTGATTTTGAAATGAGCCTTGGTACAGGAGGAAAATACGATAACTGGTTCAATATCATTCCTGAAAGAAATATAGATTACAGGTCTGTTGCACCTGATGAAATTTATTCAGGAAGATTCACTGATGATGCGAATACATATGAAACTCTGAAATATACAGGATGCTCATGGAATTTTATGGATCAGGTTTTCAGGGTGAGGCTTAAACTGCCTGATTTAATAAGAGGTATTGATGAGGATGAAAGCGTAAAGTTATATGTAAGGCCCTGTCTTAACAATGCATACAGGAATTCAATGTGGCCGGGAGTCAATGAACCGAATCCTTTAAAGCATGATAAAATTGCTGTTATATATGATAGCGAAGCATCACCGGATTATTCCTATGATGAAAACTATGGATATTCATGGGATGGAAGTGATAATCCCCCTGAAGAACCGGTCAAGGCAGGGGATCATATTTCATACAATTACTTAGCTCCGTTTTATTCATCAAACCAGAATTATTTTACTCCTGCCCTTGATCTTAATTCTGAGGCTGATGTTAACAGAGCCATGATTAACTGGACAGGGAATTATAATTTCAGTAATCCATTCTGGAATGGATGGGCTGATCCTTATTATGTTAAAAAAATATTAAATGGTACCGGGAGGATGTGTGCCCCTTTAAATATATTTTACGCTAAACCTGCTTCTCTCAATTATCAGAATGTTTCCGAAGAGACAGGTGCATCAGGAGAGATGTTCACTTCAGAGGAATGGAGCTCTTTAATTTCCGGCAGCAACAGAATTATATATTTATGGAAAACTGCTGATTCTGTTATGGCAAAACAGATGTTTCCGGATGCCTCTAATCCTCTTTCTTCTGCTGCTGTCAGGTGCAATACAACGGTTCCGCAGGATGCATTATCGTCGCAAACCGGAGTTATATGGAACAGCCATTCTATGGTTTGCTGGCAGGAAGGGAGCCGTATTAAATACAGGATCTTTGATCAGAACATGAATGCTTTGAGTTCTGAAGAAGCGGAAATTTCAGAAGGTATTCTCTCTGGTGTTTTTTGTACAGAGACTCACGCGGCAGTAGTATATAAAAGACATATAGATGAAACTCATTGCAGCCTTTTTGTATGTCTTGTTGACAGGAATGATTTCAGTAATGTCAGGCATATTGAAATTGTTCAGAATATTGGGGCGGAAGATGATATATTTATCTCATCTTCTCAAAACAGGGCTTTAGTCGTAAGAAAGTCGGGAAGAAGTATTCATTACAGTTTTTTAGCTTTTGAATTTGCTCAGCCAATTCTGACCTCAGGTCTTCTTGTTGAAGCAGAAGATGACATTCGTACAATTAAAATTTACCCGGTTTTGGAAAGTAAATTTTTTGTAAGCTGGAGTGTGGAAACTTCAGATGAGTATTATTCCACTATCAATGGGAGAATACTCTCTTTTACGGATTCAGGAAATGTGACCTTTAGTGAAATTGAAAAGATTGATTGTTACTCTGGAGATGAATTAGAAATTAATTCACATCTTGTAACCGGAAACAGTGAAAAAATAGTCATTGTATATCGACAGAGAAATGATGAAACTCTTACCTTTTACCTGAAAGCTGAGCTGATAGATATTTCATCCAGTGAAGTATCAAAAGTATCATTAGACCTCCCGCAGTCTTATCCTAATGGAATGCCATTATGTCTGCAGTTTCTTAATGCTGATACCAGGGATTCCTGTGCGGTTGTGAGTTGGCTTGGTTGGAAAATTTATATTCAGGAATCTCATGGGTTTAATCTGGGAGTGGGTACATACCTCACTGTGATTGATCTGAATGAAAATAGTTCAGTATATACTGAACCAATAGAGATTCAGAGTTCGGATAACGATCACTATGTTCCGGCATTGTATGCAGATAATAACCGCACAATTATTGTTCGTATAAATGGTGAAAACGATACTCTTTCGTTTGCAACTGCAGCTGGAATGAATTCATGGGCAGATCTCAATTTTTTTAAGGAAGATATGTTCTTTGAAGCTCCGTTCATGAAGAGAGGATATTCAGTGAGTGCAAAGATTGTGGATCAGCTGGAGTGACGCTTCGGCAGGCTCAGCGAGGGTTGCTTATGAGGGACTGGGTTGCATAACACAGATCTCCTCCCCCTTGACGGTCGCTCCTTGACATCCATGTCATCGCGACATTGGTGCATCCGTGCACAGGCAGGGGAGGCCGGGTGGGGGAGAGAAAGATTGAGTTCAAAGAAAATGGTATTATTCGCAAGACAGTTACGTGTCAATCAAACTGAAGCAGAAAAAAGATTATGGAGACGGCTGAGGTCAAAGCAGCTAATGAATTTTAAATTCAGAAGACAGCAGCCAATAGGTCCATATATTGTAGATTTTGTGTGTTTCAGTAATAAGGGAACTTCGATAAATTAATATTTGGACGTTCCCTTGTGGGTACAACATCTGATAAAATCAGGAGTTTTCATTTGTAATATTAATGAAACTCC
>CAZEJW010000150.1:0-10006 GCA_964512685.1 uncultured Leptospirales bacterium
TACGGGCCCAGTCCCTGAGGTCATCAGATACCCGGTCAATAGGAATACCAACCAGAGGTTCTGTCTCAAGAATATCCGCAAGAACACGGCGAACATCTATCTCTGATATATTCTCATCATCAAACTTTTCTCTTATCTCGGAATTTTCAGTATAACAATTTACTGCGATTTCAGTTAAAAGCTTTCGTGTAGTTTCCTGTCCACATGCAATAATCTGCTTTGATACCTGGGGAGCTATGTGATTCCAGACAGTGTGATGAATCAGCTCTGCCTCAACCAGGTACCATCTTCTTTCAGCAAGGTCTATAACAAAACCATCCGGTACAGTCCCGGAACCGTCAGCGGTTCTTATCAGTTTTTTGGGTAAATAGAAAGAAGAAGGGCCAAAAAGATACTCATAGTTATCAGCTACAACAAGTTCAAGTTCGCTTTCACTATCAAAAGGTGTTTCAATATAACGTTTATCATTGAGTATAATCATAATTACCTTTTCTTTACCCTTTTCTTAATCATCTTTAATCATGAGAATCATTTAATCTGCGGTCAATCATGCTAATCAAAAAATCATCTTCAATCATGGTTCAGACTTTTTCTTCAATCATAAAAACAACTCAAAATCTTCCCAATCCAGTCAACGATATCATCCATATATTATCAAACTCACTTCTGTGTTGTTTACTTCAGTACAGAAATGGTCACGCGATGAGTGACCAATGTCATTTAGTTTCTGAGGTCAAAAAAGTTCATTCCAAACATTAAGGCCACATTATACACTGTCAAATATCTTTCCCACATGCCATATTTTATTAAACATACACAACATTTTGTAAGAAAAAACCTTACAGGAAATCAACCAACGGGCAATTTTGTTCAGGAATTGTAGGGGCTCACCTGCGTGTGTACCCTTACGATTCCATGAGTGTGTGCCCGCAAGACCAATACTGGAAACATATCCCAGAAACCATAAAAAAACACAGTGCAATAACAAGCTATACATTCATTGTGGTGGTGTGAAGGTAATAAAATATCCTCTCCGCGTAGTGAACGGTCGTGACCGTTCCTTACGCGGACAAACCATTTCATTAAAAGGAAGAAGAAAGGCAACCGGTTCAGAAGTATGTTTATTCCTTTTCAATTATTTCCCAGTGGCCGCCTTTTGCAGGGCCGATTCTTTTCAATTTTTTTTCTTCCTGTAGCTTCCGAAGATTACGCTCTATAGAACGCTCACTAACACCAGTAAGCCCTGCGAGTTCTGGAATAGTTATTGAACTGTCTTCTCTAATAAGGGCAAGTATTTTCCCCGACGTTTTCCCCGACGTTTTCCCCGACGTTTTCCCCGACGTTTTCTCCGAACTTTTGTCAACTTGAGGGTTTATGCCCTGTTCACGAAAGATTTCAACCGTAAAGAAAGCATCAAATGTAAATCGGGGTTCATTTGCTCCGGCACTGTTCAGGGCCTCTTTTATCTTCAGAATTCCTGTACCCATCTTTTCGATATAACCGATCCTGTGAAACAGGGATGCAATCAGAGGATTCCTGGAAACGCTCTTACTCCCAAAGTCTTTTGGATCAAGGCCTTTCGGGAGACCTCCAGGATTGGAAACTTCAATTCTGTCATCAAAAACTGAAATAACCACATTCGCCCTTTTATCAAAATAGTCCCTGTGACACACAGCATTGACAACAACTTCCCGTAAAGCAATTTCGGGTATTTCAAGTATTTCATCACGTTTCAATGAATGTATCTCATAACGCAAATTAAGATGTTGCTTTAAAAACAGCATTGCATTATCTACATTGGAAATCAGGTCTGAATCAAAATCCTTTTTGTCCAGAATAATATGCCTTTCCGTGCCCTTGAAAAGAACGCAGGAGACAACGCAGTGGTATAAATAATTTACTGGTTTAGCTGTAAAAAACAGAACCCCTGCATTATTAAGATAAGGAATTTTATCTTTATACTTCAGAAGTGATAAATTCTGCAGAATTGAGTAATCGTCCAGAATCGGCTCAATACTGCTGCGCTGTAGAAACCCGGCAATAAGTTTTTTGTCAATAATATCATCTGTGTCGAGATCATCACGGAGAATTTCATCAAAGAAAATTTTCCCTTCAGACTGAATAAATTCAGTAATCTCCCGGGTAGTCATCTTTTGAGAATTCGTACCAGACCTTATAAAAAATCCTTTATTACATCTGTGAGGCTTGTTTGCTCCCTCTTTCACTGTAATAATAAGAACCTGGTTAAACTTCTCAAGTTCAATTGCCAGAGGCGGGTCACAGGCAGCAGCCATATCCTGAACTTTAGACAGGAGGCTGTTATCAATTTTTATTCCGCTGACTTTATTTTTATCGGATATTCCCGCAAAGATTCTCCCCCCTCTCGAATTGGCAAATGCGATCATCTCTCTGGGCAGATCAGAATTTACATTTTCTTTAAACTCAACAGTATAACTTTCACCGTCCTGGAGTATCTGTTCGAATTCCTTTGTGTTCATCAACTCGCCACTTTTTCTGTTAATTCGAGTATTTCATTTATTTCTGATTACATGAGTACAGTCATATACATCCCAACCCGCTTCAGCGAATCTTTTATGGGTACCTCTAAAAATTAGGAGTTTCATTATTATTACAAATGAAAACTCCTGATTTTATCAGATGTTGTACCCACAAGGGAACGTCCAAATATTAATTTATCGAGGTTCCCTTATAAATGATTTCCTTTCTGATATCTTTTTCATTCATTGAGATTCTTTAACCCAGGGTTTAATGTCACGAATAATTATGACATAAGCAATATTCTCAACCTTCTCACAAAAGTGTCAAACACCTTTCCTTTATTCAAATAGTAAAATAAATATCCTCTCCGCATAGTGAACGGTCGTGACCGTTCCTTACGAGGATAAACCGTTTGATTAAAAGGAAGAAGAAAGGCAACCTGTTCAATCAATAAATCCCTCCCCACATTGGGGAGGGAAGCCGGTAGGCAGGGAGGGGTCTCTTAAAGCCCCCTCCGGGGGTTTGGGGGGAGAAGCCCCCTCCGGGGGTTTGGGGGCCTGGGTGTTTGGTTCCTTCCCTACACCTCAAAATTCTCCATAAACCACATCATAACCTTTGCGCATGTAACTGTATCCGACATTACCTGGTGGTGATCAAGGTCAAAACCCAGGTATTCACTCACAACGTCAAGCGAGTTGGAAGGAAGATCAAGGTATTGCCTGCAAAGTTTTAGTGTACATCTGAAGTCACAGTCAGGCATTGATATGCCGTATTCTTCGCAGCAAGCCTTTAGCACAGATTTATCAAAGGGCATGTTATGTGCAACAACGAAATCAGCGTCATAGAAATAGTGGCGAATCCTAGGCCATACCCCTGAGAAGGTTGGCTGGTTTCTCACGTCTTCCCATATGATACCATGGATATGCGTAAACATAAATCGGCTGGAAGGCGGCCTTATAAGAAAAGATACCTTTTCAACAATCTCTGAATCTGTAACTTTCACAATACCAATAGCACACGCGCTGTTTCTTTTATAATCCGCTGTTTCAAAATCTATTGCAATAAAGCTGCTCATAATCACCCCTGAAAAAATAAAAATTTACTGTTTATTCCTGAAAATATTTTTAGTCCATATAAAAGAAATTTTTAACACTCCCGGCACAGGCTGCGGGGCTGGCAGAACCATCATACTGCAATAGAGTTTAAAAATAAACACTGTTAAAAACTGGACTTTCAATAATAATAACTGTATAATATGGCCAATCAGGTCAAGGCCAAAATTAAATCACTAAAAATTCATTGGAGATATCATAAATTGATAACATTACAAAATCAACAAACGATACCTGCAAACCGACCGGGAACAAGCAAGATATTAATCTCTTTTCTAATTCATACCCTGATTATACTATCAATGACAACCTGTTCCGGACCAGAGAGGAAAAAACCTGTACTCAAACTTTGGCATGCAGACTGGAAATCCATAGAACTCAATAATGCAATAATAAGGTTTATTGCAGAGCACGGATACGGATACACAGTAGAGATGGCTGAATATACAGCCAAGGAACAAAAAAACGCAATTAAAAACAAAAAAATAAATATCATCTCTGAACTGTGGGGCCCAAATACGAAGTTCTGGGTGAAAGACTACTTTAAAAAGAAAATAATTCTGAACCTTGGTGAAATATTCGAAAGCGGTGAGGTTGTATACATCATTCCCAAATGGGTTGCAGATAAATACAGTATCCGAAAAATCGAGGATATGAAAAATCACTGGCAGCTTTTTAAAAATCCCGGGAACCCTTCAAAGGGAATATTTTACAATGCTGTTATCGGCTGGACTGCTGTTGAAGACAATATTGTCAAATTTAAATACTATGGCCTTTATAAACATTATGATCTTAACCCTCTCGGGGCGTCAGAAGCCCTGGAAGCAGCATACGAGAGAGCACAGAAGAATCATCAGCCTGTTTTTGGATATTACTGGGAACCAACAGCACTCATGGGGAATTATAAATGGCAGATACTTGAGGAACCTGAATACAACAAAGAGTGCTGGATTAAAATCAACCAGGCAAAAAAGAAAAAGGGGCTGCCTTCTGCCGGTTGCGCCTGCCGTTCGATCAACACTCCTCCTTTAAAGGTAGTTCATTCTGACCTTGCTAAAACAGCGCCTGACATAGTTGAAATGCTGAAAAAAATGAAAACAGGAACCGACCCGCTGAACAGGTCTCTTGCATGGATTAAAAATAACCAGGTAACCGGGTGGGAGGATATGGCTTTCTACTATCTTCGTGAAAACGAAAAACGCTGGAAAACATGGGTCACGCCACAGGCGTGTAAAAAAATACAAAAGAAGCTGGCACAAAACGCACCGGACAGGGAATAAGAAGTGACCTTCAGAAATAGTATTCGTGTAAAGATTATATTTTTTACAATCATTCCTTTGATACTCTTCTTCTCCATAGCCGGAATAAGTGTGTTCTATACATTTGAAAAGGTTGCGTTGAGCGTTGTTCTTCAGCGGGACACAGAGCTTGCATATGTTATTGCAGAAAGACTTTCAGCTTCAATGAATACTTATAAAAGCCAGCTTACAGCAATAGCCGGGATGCAATCAGTAAGAAGATTCAATCCTTCAAGCCTGAAAAAAATCATGAGAACCAATCCCGGCCTTTTCAATGTCTTCAATGCAGGTATTGCATTATATGACCTGAATGGGACACTCAGGGTTTCAGAGTATGTGAACAGTAATACTGATCTCTCTGTAAAAGGTACGCAAATAATCCGTTATATAGAAAAAATCAAAAATAATTATACTCCGGTACTTTCTGATGTTGTAAAAACAAAAAAAGGCAGCAAAAATTTAATAATTATAATAACACCTGTGATTGGAGCAGACAACAGGCTTAAGGGGGTACTTGCCGGTTCGTTTATTTTAAAATACTCATTCATCGATCATCTGTTCGTAAAGGTTCTGGAATTTTCCAAGGGATGGGGAGGTTTCTGCTACCTTGTAGACAGGAATGGCATAATAATATACCATCATTACCGTTCACGCATTGGAGAAGACATATCATCCGAACCAATAATCAAGCGGGTTATACGGGGCGAAACCGGTGCTGAACTCATCATCAACAGGCAGGGAACGAGTGTTGTATCCGGTTTTTCATCAGTTCCTGATACTGACTGGAGTCTTATAACAGAACAGCACTGGGACCAGATATTTCAACCGGTAAATACAATAAAAAAAATATTCTTCCTGATCCTTGCCTTTTCAGTTGTTCTGTTCAGCGTTATCATATATCTTGGAACCGGTTTCAGTCTGATCAGGCCAATTCTCAATCTTGTTTCCGCGTCAAATGAAATTGCTGATAAAAATAATTATAACATAAGAATAGAAAGCAGAAGCAGTGATGAAATAGGACAGCTCTGCAGCAGTTTCAACAAGATGCTGACTCAGATAGAGAAAAGAGATGGGGAACTCAGCAGCGCAAGAAACATGATGACCAGCATGATAAACTCCATGCCGTCCATTATTATCTCCGTTGACAGAAATGGAATAATAACGCACTGGAACACATCAGCTGCCGAAAAAACAAAGACAGATGCCCCTTCTGCACAGGGAAAACATTTACAGGAGATCTTACCGGAGCTGGCAGAATACCTCGACTACCTGCCCTCGGTAGTTGAATCAGGCCATACTGTTGAGTTCTATCGCAAGGAATTTTATCATGACAGAGTTCCCAATACCGGTAACGAAGGTTCCATCTATAATATTTCGCTTTATCCCCAGCAGGGAGAAGACGTAGAAGGTATGATAATAAGGATTGATGATATAAGCGAAACAGAAAAGAAAGAACAGTTATTGCGCCAGGCTCAGAAGATGGAAACAATAGGAACCCTTGCAGGGGGGATTGCACATGACTTCAACAATATGCTCGGAGGCATAATGGCCCCTCTGTCGATCCTGGAGATGAAACTTGAAAAACAGGGTGGAATTACAAATAAAGACTTCGAACGTTATTTGCCAATAATAAAAAATTCAGCCCAGAAAAGTTCAGAGCTGGTGAAACAGCTTTTAACCATGACACGAAAGCAGGAAATGAATATCGGTATAATTGATCTCAACACTACCCTTGAAAATGTAACCAACATATGTAAAAGTAGCTTTGACAGGTGTGTCGAAATAGCATCCCACCCGTACAAAGAACCTGTAATAATAAAAGGTGATTCAACTCAGATTGAGCAGGTGATACTGAATCTGGCGATCAATTCCGTCCATGCCATGACAATAAAGAGAGAAAAAGATGAGCCCCGGGGTGGCAGACTTACAATGAGTATTGACTATGTTTCTCACAAAAGCCCTTTTCTTTTAAGGCATCCTGAAGCAGAAAAAAATGAATCATACTGGAAACTTTCCGTTGAGGATACCGGCATTGGAATGGAGAAGGACTTTATTAAGAAAATTTTTGATCCTTTTTTCACTACCAAAGACAAAGGCGTAGGTACGGGTCTTGGCCTGACAATGGTATATTCGATTGTGAAAGAACACAGAGGATTCATTGACATCAATTCCTCACCCGGAGAGGGAACAACGTTCAATCTTTTTTTTCAGGAGTATTCAGGCAAAGAGATCACAACCGACGAGCAGATAAAGAAGCCTCATTTCAGAGGCAGCGGACTGATTCTTGTAGCAGATGATGAAGAAGTTATGCGCCTTTCAGCAAAGGCCATTCTGGAGGAATGCGGGTATGAGGTTATAATGGCATCAGATGGACAAGAAGCTGTTGAACTCTTCAGGGAAAATCATCTCAGGATTAAGGCTGTACTGCTTGACATGATAATGCCCAGGAAATCAGGCAGGGACGTTTTTACAGAGATAAAGGATTTAAACAATAATGTAAAAGTTCTTTTGACTTCCGGATTTCGCATGGATGAGCGTGTTGAGGAAGTAATGAAGCTGGGTATAGACATTTTTATTCAAAAGCCCTATACAATGGATACCCTCTGTGATGCCATGCAGAAAATTTTTGACAGGGATGATTCCGGGGCAATATAAAATTATCTCAATATGGAACCACATATACCGCAGGCGCTGTTTCTTCAATAATCCGCTCTTTCAAAATCCATTGCAATAAAACTCTTCATAATAATTCCTTCAGTATAATATACTTATTTCTTTACAATACAATAATCAGTTCCTGGCTTTCACCTGCACCTGAAAATCTGCACATTTAGACAAAAACATGACATTGACTTTTATTTATAACCACTATATAATCAGCAAAGTTACTTAAAACCGGCAGGGTAAAAATATGCAACCGGAGAAAGCGCTTGATTTATACCCGGCAAAGAACAGAGGCAGGAACATGAAACTCAAAGGAATCCGTCTTAAACTTATACTCAATTCAACTCTGGTAATACTGGTTACCGTTCTTCCCATAGCCGGAGTACTGTCTTATGATACT
Source organism: uncultured Leptospirales bacterium (assembly GCA_964512685.1). Taxonomy (GTDB): domain Bacteria; phylum Spirochaetota; class UBA4802; order UBA4802; family UBA5550; genus CAZEJW01. The sequence continues at coordinate 7,974 of CAZEJW010000150.1, forward strand.
TATTCCAAGGCATATTCAGGGTTTATTGAAAATTCAAGTGATCTCATGGTTACTGTTGACAATGCCCTCGACATATTCTACTCTCAGATTGACCAGAACATAATAGCCCTGTCTCAAAAAGATCTGATCAAATCAGCTGATACCTCAGTAACAACTTATACGGATAAAAAAAACATAAAGAAGATGACCCCTTCCATGAATGGCGGAATAGAACAAATGATATACAAAGAATTCGCCAACTATGCAGATAATCATCCCGGCACTCTCTATGTGTACATGGGAACCATATACGGCGGCTACATACAATGGCCTGAAACACAGAATTCAGATAATTACGACCCAAGGGCAAGGCCCTGGTACAAAAAAACTCTTTCTCTTACTAAAGACGACAAAAAAGTTGTAAGAACAAACCCCTACACTGACAGCGTAACAGGAAACTTGATGATAAGCAGCTCCACAGCCATCTATGACAAACAGGGCAGATACATCGGAGCAATAAGCATGGATGTCACACAGAAAATGATTTCTGACATGATGGGAAAAATGAAAATCGGAGAAACAGGCTATGTTATGCTTCTTCACAAATCAGGGGTAATTCTCACAGACCCAAAAAATCCCGAGCACAACTTCAAAAAGATTGCTGACCTGAAATTCAGGGGATTTACAGATATCGATTTAAACAAGGTAAAGAAAAAAGAGATAGAGACAGTTATTAAGGATGAAGAATTCTATGCCCAGATGATCCCTTCTGAATCAACCCCCTGGGTAATGGTAACGCTCATGAAAAAATCCGAGATTAGACATGCCGCTCTCAGCAAGATTATAATGATAGCCATAGTTACAGCTATAATGCTTTTTATCAGCATTATAATTACCTTCTATTCATCATCCAGGATTTCCAGTCCGATTCTTACGGTAGTTGAAAGCCTGAAACATACTGCCGGAGGAGACTTCACTCAAAAACTCCCTGAAAAAATGACACAGAGAAATGATGAACTCGGAGAACTAACCCTGAACTTTAACATGTTTATTGAAAAAATGAAAGAAACAATCGGTGATCTCCAGATGGCATTTGACCAGATTGCAGTTTCTGCTGAAGAGATGGCAGGTACAATAAACTCGTTCAGTGAGAATGTTCAGGGACAGTCTGCGAATGCAGAGGAAATCACAGCCACAACTGAAGAAATCGGTGCAGGTATGGATTCAGTGGCCCATAGTGCAGAATCGCAGAATCAGACAATGGAAGAGTTATCTCAGCAGATAAATAAACTTGCAGACCTCATAAATCAGAACGAAATCCTTATCAATCAGACAAACACCCTCACTGATGACATGAGTGCTCAGGCGCAGGAGGGCGAATCTTCAATTCAGTCAATGGATGCCAGCATGTCAAAGATTATTGAAAGCTCAATGGACATGGCTAATATCCTGAAAATCATAAACGATATTTCAGACCAGATAAATCTTCTCTCACTTAACGCGGCAATTGAGGCTGCCAGGGCCGGAGATGCCGGGCGGGGCTTTGCTGTTGTAGCGGATGAAATCAGTCAGCTGGCTGATCAGACAGCCCAGTCTCTAAAGGATATTGATAATCTGATCAAGATAAACAATACTGAAATCAAAAATGGTCAGATGGGGCTTGAAAATTCCATAACGATTATATCTCAGATCATAAACGGTGTTAATGATATTAATGATATGACAAAACAGGTCTCAGATTTCATGAAAGAGCAGATCGAGACAAAGAACCAGGTGGCAGACTATGCCGGGAGAGTTAAAGGCATGTCCGCGGAAATCCAGCATGCCACAGGAGAAGAAAAGATAGCGGTTCAGGAAATAACAAAATCTATCAATGATACAAGCCAGCTTGCGCAGAACAACGCGGCCGGCGCAGAAGAAATGGCATCGAGCTCGGAAGAGCTGGCAGGCATGGCAGAGAACATGAAAGACAAAATAAGTTTTTTTAAAGTCTGAGTTCTGAACATCATAAACATCAGAGGGAAGTATGGTCTTACCCGTATCAGCTCACTCAA
>CAZEJW010000151.1:0-9976 GCA_964512685.1 uncultured Leptospirales bacterium
AGGGAGAGGTCTGCAAAACCTTTATTCAGCGGTTCGAATCCGCTCGGCGCCTAATTCGCAAATCCTCAAAAACAGTAATTAAATCGCCCGGGTGGTGGAACTGGTAGACACAAGGGACTTAAAATCCCTTGGACCTTGTGTCCGTGCGGGTTCAATTCCCGCCCTGGGCAAAAAAAATCTGATCGACTGATCAGATTTTTTTATTTGTCGCTGGTTTTGTTTATAATCTCTATGCTTTTCATGAGAGTATCAAATGTGTCGTTGTGTTTGTAGAAGAGGTTAACCGGAGAGCCGCATTCAATCACCACCTGTTTGTTATTGTAACGGGCAATCATAATCCGCTGCAGGAGCCGTCTTCCCTTTGAATAAAATTCAAAAACAAGAAGTCTTCCATTTATATTTTTTCCGATTGTAATGTTGTCCTGGTCGACAATTTCTTTAAGGCCGGAACCGATGCCTTCCGTATACCAGTCTTTCCAGTTTTTCCATTTTATTTCTTCGTCTCTGTCTGTTTTCGAAAATGTTATTTTTATTTCGGTTTCCCTTTTTTTTGACAGGAGTAAAACTGTACTGTAGGTGAGGTCGATTTCTTCTTTGCTCCATCCCACAGGGAGAAGCATCGTGAAGTTGAATGAAGTATTATTGTATCTTTCAAACGAATCATCATCGGTCTCTTTTGCGTGTGCACTTACCGTGCAGAAGAGCAAAAGAGCTGATATTGAAAAGATGATATGTTTTTTTATGCGGGTTATCATTTTGATGTACTTAAAACACTCTCTATTGATTTCATTATTATTTTAAGCCTGGGCTCAAGAAAGTCAACCCCTTCATCTGAATTTGAAAAGAAATGGAGCAGACTCATGTCTTCAGGTGAGATAAGGCCATAATCCACCATTTTGGGAAAGTTTATAAGATCATACCAGAATTCCTTATCGTATAGGAGTATGGGCAGATTCTGTTTTTCAAGCTTTTTGGTCTGGACAAGGGTAATTGTTTCAAAGAGTTCATCGAGAGTGCCGAAGCCTCCAGGGAAAATTACAATAGCTTTTGCATAATAGAGAAACCATAGTTTTCTCATGAAAAAATAGTGAAAATCAAAATTGAGTTCAGGTGTTATGTAGTCATTGCAGTGCTGTTCAAAGGGAAGTTCGATATTTAATCCAATCGTAGGATTCCCTGCTCTGGATGCGCCCTTGTTCGCTGCTTCCATGATACCTGGCCCACCGCCGGAACAGATGTAGAATTTGTTGCCTGTTTCTCTGTCGATATCATTGCTGAGAAGAGATAGTCTGTATGCAAAGTCTTCTGCTGCATGGTAGTATTTTGAATCAAGTGATCCTGCATCGCCTATCGGCCTTATTCTGGCAGAACCGAAAAAAGGTACGGTGTGTAAGATTGAATTTTCCCTGAATCTTTTTTCGGGTTCAATATACTCGCTCAGTATTCTGAGTACCCTTGCGTCCCTTGATTCAAGAAATTCTATGTTTTTAAATGCTTTAACTGTTTTTTTCATATCGTTCATCAGTATCTCTTTGCCCGTTTAATTGTAAATATGGTACCATCTGTATGCTCCGATACTGAATTTGACAACACTTTTTCTTTATCAATAAAGTCAATTGTTACGCTGTCCATGAACTGAAGAATTATTTTCAGGCCGGTACCTATTCCCTTAAGGGGAATTACCTTTCCATTCATTCTTACTCTGAGTTTGTTTTTTTCGGATTCGCTTGCGTAGTCAAGTATTTGAGAGTGGTATTTATCGGACTGGTTGTCTGGGACAGAGTTTAATATATTGAAGAGATCAAGACCTTTGCCGTGATCTATTATGGTTGCATCAAATTCGTTTACATCCAGAGTGTATCTTATCGTTATATCTCTTCTCTCAAAATAGGTTTCTCTGTCAGGATTTTTTGTAATTGTTTCCTGAACGGCATTGGTAATGGATTCGTCCATTGATATAACAATTTCGTCAATATCGCCCTGAGGAAAATTCATTGATTTCAGGTCTGATATCAATCTGTTGATAACAACGGGGATGACAGATGTATCAGCGGCAAAACTGTCCAGAAAGCCAACAGTTTGCTCTTTTCTGCCATGCTTGGAATTATTATTAGGGGTAATATTTTTCATAGATTTTTTTTGAATGATTCAAAATATAGTTGTTTTAAATTATTAGTAAAGCATAAATTCAAAATCAGTTAATAAAATTTGTATTTACTCCGGCTGCTTGTTTTCTTATTCCTTTATTTTTTAAAAAACTGTTTTAGCTTTTCATGATCCGGTTGTCAGAGTGTATTTTTTAAACTGTAATCCTGTTTAACTGCTTTGCTAATATGAAGCTGAATAAACTTTTTTTTGCAGAAAATTGATTGACTGTGGTCAGTCAGCCTGAAAGAAAATTAAATCTCTAAAATCATCATTGAAGAAAGAAAATCAATAAATCAATAAAAGGAAATTATTAATAATATGAAGAAAATACTTACAGCATTTATTATTCTTGTGCTTGTGTTCTGCACCGCCTGCTCAGTTAAAAAGATGTATGATCAGGCCGATTTACTCTTGCCTGAACTGGAGCTGGAAAAAAAGATTGGCCAGATGATGATTTTTGCTTTCCCTGGGAAGCAAATTACTCCGGCAGTATCGAACATGATTGAAAAATATAATCCCGGAGGGCTCATCCTTTTTGGATATAATATCGGAAATAAGAATCAACTCGTAAAAATGATAGATGATCTGCAGTCTGTATCCTTAAAAGAATCCGGTACGCCTCTTTTTATTTCAGTCGATCAGGAAGGCGGAAGAGTGAAGAGGATACAGGATGGGGTCACACAGTTTCCCGGAAACATGGCGGCAGGTGTGGCCGGGGATGAAGACCTGGTATATGACTGGGCAAGGATTCTCGGGCTGCAGCTTCGATCACTCGGGGTAAATATGAACCTTGCTCCATCTGTAGATGTAAATAACAATCCCGCGAATCCGGTAATCAACACCAGATCGTTCGGTCCTGATCCTGAATCTGTTTCCTGCCTGGGCAGGGCTTATATAGAAGGTATTCAGAAGAGCAGATGTATTGCATCAGCCAAACATTTCCCGGGACACGGCGACACTTCCAGGGATTCTCACCTTGTGCTGCCCGTTGTGAGATACGGTATGGACAGACTGGAGAAGGTTGAACTCGTACCATTTAATGAAGCAATAGATGCCCGCGTCGATACTGTAATGTCTGCGCATATTGCATTTCCCGAGTTGAGTGGAAACGATCCTGCAACACTTTCTCCTTTTTTTCTTACTGAATTACTCAGAAAGAAAATGAAATTTGACGGAGTGGTGCTGACCGATGATCTTGAGATGAAAGCTGTTTCTGGAGGAATGGATGCAGGAGAGGGAGCAGTACGATCAGTACTGGCTGGTGTTGATATAGTTTTGATATCATCGTATGGAAAAAATATTCCTCTTATAAAAAATGCACTCCTCAAAGCTGTAAAAAGCGGAAGGATAAAAGAAAGCCGAATCAACCAGTCTGTCAGGAGAATACTCGAACTCAAGCTGAGATACGGGATCATGAAAAGGGCAGGGAAGTCAACCGAACTCTGCCGCTTTGTTCCCAATGATGAAGAAAAAGAGATTCTCAATTCATCTGAAAAAGTGAATCGAAATCTTTCAAGAAAAGGGGTGGCTTATCATGGCAAATTATCATTGCTTCACCCGCCTGCCGAAACAGAAAGAATTTTTATTTCTGCCAATACTGTCTTCAGCAGAGAACTCAGGCCTGATGCAAATGACTCTGTAATTGAATCAGCAGACAGGCTTGCAGCCTTGAAAAAAAGTTCGAATAAAAGAATCGCATATTTATTCTGTGAAAGAAATTATCTCCGGGTGGTGAAAAGGGCTGCGGATATCTGTTCAAAAAAGGAAATCGAACTGGTTTTAATCAGCAGTGCCGATCCCTTTCCCATTGCTCTGTCCGCTCTGGCTGATAATATGCTTTTTACTTTTTCGGGAACTCCGGAGTCATTGAAGCAGGCCGCCTGCTGTCTTGCCGGAGATTTCGTTCCGGCAGATCTCGATAAGTTTTTTCCGGGTATGGTCAGAACCAGGTGAAGGCCGGTATTTACATACACGTTCCGGTATGTTTGACGAAATGTGATTACTGTGCTTTCTATTCAGAATCACTGGCCTCTCTGGCTGATGCTGATGCAGCTCTCGATATCTTTCTTGATCAGTTAATCCGGGAAATTGATACAAGAGCTGAAAAATATCCCGGTATTACAGCTGACACTCTCTACTTCGGAGGAGGTACCCCATCCCTGCTTGGCCCTGAAAGAATATACAGGATCGTTAAGCATATTGAAAAAACATTCACTCTTTCCTCCGGGGATGAAATAACGCTGGAAGTCAACCCTGTGCATTCGGGGCAACTGGCCGAATACAGGGATTCAGGTATCAACAGAGTCGTTCTTGGTGTGCAGACTCTCGATAAAAAAATACACTCAATAATCGGAAGAAAACCGCCAATGCCCTCACAGGAGATGCTCGATGGTTTTTTTGGGGTTGAAGGGATTACTCACTGTGTTGATATGATAACCGGAATTCCTGGACAGACCCCTGAAGGGTACGGGGATGAGCTTAAAAAAATTATTGCATACCGTCCTGAACACATTTCAGTATATACTCTCAGTATTGAAGAGGGAACAGGACTCTCACGCAGAATGAAACCTGATGATTCTTTTCAGGAACACCAGGGCAGAATGTTTGAAGAGAACCTGAGTCTCCTTGGAGCTGCCGGGTATGAGCATTATGAAATATCCAATTTTTGCCTGAAGGGCTGTGAGTCACGGCATAATCTCAAGTACTGGAGATTTGAACCCTACCTTGGATTTGGCCCGTCTGCGCATTCGTTCACCGGTGATAAAAGATTTGGCAATTCAATGAGTTTTGGAGATTATCTTTGGGCTGATAAATTTCAATATCAATCTGATGAAAGATCTCCGGAAGATTCCATGGTAGAATATATTATGACAGGGCTTCGACTTAGAAGCGGTTTTTCTGTTGCTGAAATGGAACACCGTCTTAATTTCAGGGTTCCGACTGATGTTATGAAGGCTATAAGAAAGGTTTCAGATGACGGATACCTGTGTTTTTCAGAAGATGATAATTTAAGAATAAGGCTCACCCTTGACGGTATTCTTGTTGCAGACTGGGTGATCTATACAGTTGTTGAGAGTGTACTGAACAGGCAGGTTATCTGATAATAAAATATTTTTTGTAATTATTGTTCAGTCTTGAATAGTATTCCGCTGCTTTAACCTGTCTGGTTGACTGATAATAAAAGGTGAGAAACTGACTTGCCTTGATTATGAAGATATTCATGTCCTTCCCTCTCATCCCCTTTGTCATCTCGCCCTTTCCTGTTTTAAGAAACGCTACAGCATTTTCAATATTTTTTGCAAAACTCTGACTCAGCCTTGTGAGTTTCTCAGGGGTTTTGTTCAGGCATTCGTTTATTTTTTTTTCATCAAGTCCACCGGACATGAGGAAGAATTCTTTTATCTGCACCATTGATCTGCTGATCAGAGCTTTTTTAAAACCGTCACGTAATCTTTCTTTTACAATTTCAAAAGCCCTTATCAGCTGATCATCTGTTCCCGGCTCTTCATTGTAAATGTTTTTGTAGATGTTGATTGTCAGGGTTTCAATTTTTTGGCAGTCAATATCTGTTTTGAAAATTTTTGAGAGTTTTTTATAATTGGAAGGATCTCTTTCCAGTATCTTGATATAGAGATCAATTCCATTTATGGCTTCAGAGTATATGGGAAGTGTTTTGGAATTGAAATTCATGTCTGTCAAATACTGGAGTCCTTCAATTATCATGGATGATTGTGCAGTAATGAGAATGGTATCCATGTCTTTTTCGAAATCCAGGGAAGATCTTTTTTTTATGGTCTCATTATGTTTTGCGGGTGTTTGTGTTTCAGGAGATATTCCTTCCTGGTGTTCGTTATCGTCTTCGAGTTCAAATGTAAAGTCATCTGACTCAGTAGATTCAGCATTGTCTAAAAAACTGCTGTCATCAAAGTCAAAGCTGAAGTCATCTTTGCCGGTCATGATATGTCCTGATCATAATTAAATTGAAGCCTCGGATTTTCTAATGCCGAGGTCAGTAATTTTAAAGGTCTTTTTTATCTCAGAAAGTTCGTGGATTTACCTGAGACTACTATATTATCGTGCAAATCCCACGGGGAGTCAATATTTATTAGAAAATATTTTGACAGCTTTTTTATTTTATGCTTCCACACCAACCAGATCATAGACATAATTGAATGTAATGAGACTGGAAAGAACACCCTTCAGTGGCATATTCGTTGTCACCTGCATGAGGTATTCGTCTTTTACTTCGTGATATTTCCACTGGTTTCCATCTACCAGAATCGATCCTGCATATTCGAGAGTGTCAGCATCGAATAATTGAACTTCTTTTAGTGTCTCTGTTGACTGCATTTTCTTCTCCTGATAACAGCGATTAAAACCTTTCGGTTTATTTTATTTGCTGCCCTGCATATAACGATGATAGAGTTTTCTTAAATTTATAAATCTCGTCGATTCTTGAAATTAAGAAAAAGTATATCAGAAATTGTCAAGCCTGATTTTTATATAAATAAAGTCTTGGCACTCTTTTTGATATCCAGCATGTTATTTCATAGGGAATTGTCCCAAGCAGATCAGCCAGAGTATTCGCTGTAATCGTTTCTTTTCCGAAAAGTATAACTTCATCTCCGGGATTGAATTTGTCGTCTCCAATATCGACAAGCAGCTGATCCATGGAAACTCTTCCTGCCACAGGATAAACGTTTCCGTTTATAATTACACTTGCCCTGTTTGAAAGCTGCCTGTTGTAACCGTCCCCGTATCCGGCTGAAACTGTTGCGATATTTGTATCCCTCAGAGTTGTATGGGTCAGCCCGTATGAAAGGGGAGTGCCGGATTTCACTCTTTTTACAAAAAGAACACTGCCCTTGAATGTCATTACAGGCACGAGCCCCAGGATATTGTCCATGTCCGGGCTGGGCATGCCTCCGTATGACATTATTCCAGGCCGAACCATATTGAATGATGGATCATTGTGAAGCTGGAGTCCTGCGCTGTTACTGATATGTTTGAGAGGAATTGAAAATCCTCTGCTCTCTGCGTCCTGTATTATTTGTTTCAGGGTATTGATCTGGTTGAGTGTAAATTCGTCCCTGTTTTCATCTGCTACAGGGAAGTGAGAATATATGCCCTCAAGTTCTATGTTGCTGAGCGAGCTTATTGTTTCGATTATTTCAAGAGCATCTTCCGGTCTGCAACCGATTCTGCCCATTCCTGTGTCAACCTTGAGGTGGGTATGTATTGATTTCGCATTTTTTTCTGCGATTGCGGATATTGCTTTAGCTAGTTCCCTGTCACAGACTGTCGGAGTAAGATTATACTCCAGCAGAGCTTCAATCTGTTCTCTCTCAGGAAGGATCAGACCCAGAATTAAAACCGGCAGTGTAATACCGTTTGTTCTCAGTTCGATTCCTTCATCAATGGAGGCAACTCCGAACATGGATACGAGTTTTTTATCCTGAGCGAACTTCGACATTTCACAGATCCCATGTCCGTATGCATCTGCTTTTACCGGCAGCAGAATAGAGGTTTGCCTGCCCACGTGTTGCTGAAGATTTTTCAGGTTGTTTTCAAATGCATTGAGGTCAATTTCAACAAAGGTTTTTCTGAACATTGTTATGTCTCTTTTTTGAATAGTTGTATGTTATTCTGTTTATTAAAATGAAACAATATTTTCTATGTCCTGGTTTACGGGGATGCTTGTATGATCAGAATTCACTGGAAAAAATAAAGTAAAGTCCATAGTTTCTGGATTCTTCACGTTCTTTAGTTTCAGCTCTGAGGATGTTGCTGTAAATCGGGAAAATTGGTATTACTGTAAAAACATCCTTTGAATCAATGATTTTTGAACCTGCTGTTGATGCGCTGAATATTCCCATTGTGAAGATAAAATCCGCCAGTTGGCCTTCATTTCTTATGCGGCTGTTTTTTTCTGTGTCATTATCTCTGGAAAAGAACGGATTGCCGGAGAAGGGAGATAGTCCATAAACCGGAAGGTTAAAATGAATCAGATCTGTTTTTATCATGGAAAGCGCACTGCTGAGCTGAAAAAAAGCAGGAAACATAGGGTGAGACATTAAACCCTCACTCTGTCTTTCATAGTAATTCATGGGCATTTCTTTTTCAGTATTCTGATTTGCAAATAAAGAAATTGCTGAAAAAATAATCATAAGATTTATAATAAGAGAAGCGCTTCTTTTCAAGGTATTAACTCCTGTAATTAATCAAAAAAAATTACTTATTCTTTGTCTGTGAGTCAAGCAAATTAATCATTATTTATTTTCTGCTTTATTAAAGAGTGTATAGTGCCGGATTGTCCGGCATATTTGATCATATCATCCGGTATGGGAGCATTTAAATCTATATTATGTTTCAGAGTGGGATGATTTATTCTCAGAAAAATTGAATGTAGCAGAATTTTATCTTCCCTGTATATGGTTTTTGCCCCGTATTTTTTGTCACCAGAAACAGGATAGCCAAGGGTAGAGAGCTGAGCTCTTATCTGATGTTTTCTGCCTGTTTTAAGTTCTATAAGCAGCGTGGATGTATCTTCTGTTGAATCTATCAGCATAAAGTGAAGTTCTGCGTTTTTTGAGTATTTGTGATTTTCGTCCACTATTTCAGAAAATCCCTTTCTTTTCAGTACATTGCCCGTAAGAATATTCCATTCGAATTTTTCTGTTTTAATCCTGTTTTCAACAACAGCAATATAAAATTTCCTCACTGAATGTTTCAAAAACTGTTCATTCAGTCTTGAGGCAGCCTTTGATGTTTTCGCAAAAACAAGAACTCCTGATACAGGCCTGTCGAGCCGTTGTACCATTCCAAGAAAAACATTGCCTGGTTTGGAATACTTTACCCTGATGTATTCCTTTACATGCTCCATTATCGATGTTTTCCCGGTAATATCCTGCTGAGTAGGAATTCCTCTTGGTTTGTTTACTGCAATGATGTGATTGTCTTCGTAGATTATTTCCGGTTCCATATTTTTATCTGATAGGTAGTAATCCCCCATTTGCCTTTCGGTCGGTATATCTTGCAAGCAGAATAAACAATTTTTAAATTTTAGTCTGGTTTATGGGGTGTTGATTTGTTTTGCCTGTTTTAAAGGATGATTTTTAATTATTCGGCATTGTTTGTACAGTCTCAATGAATTTATTCTTGAGTTTACCTGGTTCGTGAATTTTGAGATATCAAATGATTCATTCTGTATGGTTGCCTGGCCCGTCACGGTATGTGTAAGAGTAATTCAGGATGTTGTTTAAGGGGGATTCATGTATCACTGATGTTATAACGAGGCTGAACTGAGATTGTATCCATGCAGGATCTTTGCTGACAGAATTATTCGATACTGCTGTATTTCGGTAATATTTCTTCAATGGTTGATAAATGAGCAATACATAATCTCCACTGTTCATTCTTTTGAGGTTTTCACTCATGAATGTGTTGTAAGGGCTTCCTTTTCGTAATGGATGAGCAGCCCAGCTTTTTTTCATTGAAGGATTCATGTTTTGCCATATCTTAATGAGTTGAGAGAAGTTTTGCCTTTGTTTTATCTGGAGATCAGTACACGGATCAGAAGGCCTGACCCATTTGCGGACAAAAATTTTATCTCCTCTTTTGTAGAAGACAAGATTTCCGAGTTTGCCGCTTATTTCGTTTATTACTGTGCTCCTTACTTTTGCCATTTTATTATCCGTTATTGATTTGTTATTTTGACTTATTGCCGCAGGAAAAGATACAGATTTATTTATGGGTATAGATAAACATCAGGAGTTTATCAGTATTTATTCCTAAACTTTATTGTAGAAGAAAAAACTCTATTGTCCCC
>CAZEJW010000152.1:0-9968 GCA_964512685.1 uncultured Leptospirales bacterium
GTTTGTTGTTATGTGTTTGATTGTAACCTGATTCCGATTTTGAATCAATTGTTTTTGGGAGGGGGGGATAGATTGATAGACTGAAGAAAAAATTATAAAAAAGAGGAATATTACTGTAGTGTGTTAAACATGTAAGTAAATAATAAAATCCTGATTAAGCACTCAAAAAAAGGATGTGCAGGTGCTCGCAGGGTCGTAACGCATTACAACCCTGCGAGCACCTGCACATCCTGCAATCTACTTTTTCCATGCGTAAAGCACAAGGCTCTTTGGAAAAAACCAGTTGAAGAAATCTTCACACTTTCTCATGAATTTTGAATCGAGCATTAGAGCGAGAAATCTGTGATAGCCCTTTGTAAGGGGTTGATCATTGTTGTGCAGGCCAACAATACATCTGATTATCCACCACAGTGTATGAAAGGAGTGTTTGAATCCAACACCATATATTTCTAAGCCATTTGATCTCATAATTTCTGCAAGAGAGTTAGGAACGTATTTTCTTACATGTCCGCCTGGCGAAGTGAAATATTCGTAAGTCAGAAGGTCATATACCTGTTCGCTTATGATTGTTGGTACAGTTATTGCAATTCTGCCATTCTTCTTCAGAACACGGGCGAGTTCTGCACATGCCTTGTTGTCATCGTCAACGTGTTCCATAACCTCTGAGCAGATAATCCTGTCAAAGGTATTGTCTTTGAAAGGAAGAGACAGAGCATCTCCTGTGTGAACTACACATTCACTGCTCTCAGGCGCCTGATTGTTTTTTTTCATCTGAGAAAGGAGGTATCTTGTTTTCTTAAGGGATTCTACATCCAGATCCATGCTGAAAACAGTTGCTCCGCGGGCGAAAAATTCCATTGAGTGTCTTCCGAAGCCACATCCTGCATCGAGTACGGTGTGCCCTTCATTGACACCCAGTTTATCAAAGTCCACGGTAAGCATTAATTACCTCCTCATAGGTTTTTACTAATTCTTTAGTTGCGTTCTCCCAGGTAAATATATCCAGTACTCTCTGTCTTCCTGCTTTACCGAGAGATTCTCTTATGTCGGGATTCTCCACGAGAAAATCTATGGCATCGGCAAGTGCATGGTAATCTCTTGGCGGAACCAGGTATCCTGTTTTCATGTGTTCTCCAACGACCTCGGGCAAAGCTCCGCCGGTTGATGAGATTACCGGAAGTTCACACGCCATTGCTTCGGCGGCGGGAAATCCGAATCCTTCATAAAGGGAAGGTGAAATAGCAATTTCTGTTTCTGAATACAGTTTAAGCAGTCTTTCCAGAGGAATTTTTCCGGTAAATGTCACCCTGTCGTTTATTCCAAAACGGTCAATCCATCTGGGTACATATGTCCTGTTAGGAGCACCGCCATCCACAATGGTGAGATGCACCCTGTTTTTTGTAATACTGAGAGCTTTTAAAAGATAGGTTATTCCTTTTTTTCTGTCTTCAACATTACCTACAAAGATAAGGCTGTTCTTTTTCTTTTTGACATTTTTTACAGGATAGAAGATGTCTCCGTCCATTCCATTGTAAACAACGTTAATATTTTCTGTCGGTACTCCGAATGCCTTGTTTATTTCTATGGCGGCGTCATGAGAAACCGTTATTATTCTGTCCATCTGGTTCGCAATAATTTTTTGCATTACAAGCGGATAGTAGAGAACCCGTTTCATCTTCAGCACAAAATCAGAGGGATACTCGAACCATGTTTCTCTGTCAATAGTAAGAGGATGATGTATCGTGGATATAAAGGGCACCCCAAGATTTTTTACCAGCATGAATCCGTAACCGAGAGACTGATTGTCATGAATGATATCGAATTTATGTATTTTCAGAAGCTCCTTCAGCTTTGCAAACGCTCTGATTGAAAAAGTTTCAATTTCAGGAAACACTCCGAGTTTAGACGCAACAAATTCATAGAAATTCAACGGCTGAAGTGTCGCAAAGGGTTTATGAGGTTTTATAAAGTCTTTTTTGTTATTAAAGTAGTTATGATTGCTGACTCTGTGTATGGTAACTCCTTCAATTTCACCCGGGTATGGAGGTCCTACAATCATGTGTACTTCATGACCGAGCTTCACCAGTTCATTGGCAAGGTATGTGATATAGATTCCCTGTCCTCCGCAATACGGATTTCCTCTGTAACTCAAAAGGCAAATTTTCATTTTTTTCTCCTGTATTCATCCACTACATTTTCGTAAACCTCCAGGGTGTTCCTGGCGGCAACAGGCCAGGCAAATTGGCTTACAGCCCAGTCTCTTCCTTTTTTACCCATCGATTCCCGAAGGGCTTTATTGTCCATCAATTCAATGATGGCATTGCTCAGTGCTTTGGGGTCCTTTGGCGGAACAAGAACTCCTGTGTCTTTCGTTATTATTTCGTTTAATGCACCCACCGTTGTTGCAACCACCGGTGTTTCACAGGCCATGGCTTCTGCAGCAGGCAATCCGAATCCTTCATAGAGTGAAGACATAACCAGTATGGTTGCACGGGAATAATGGCTTACCAGCATGTCTGTATCGACTCTCCCGGTAAGCGTTACCCGTCTCTCGAGTCCGTATTTTTTTATCATTCGTGTGCAGTTGTATTTTTTTGGAGGTCCTTCATCTACTATCTTCAGGTTTATATCATCCGGGAGATAGGTCATTGCCTCCAGGAGAAATTCAATTCCCTTTTTATAGTCTTCAGTATTCCCTACAAACAGAATCTCTCTTTCGTGACGGGATTCCCCTGTGTTTCTGAAAATATCCACGTCCATTCCATTGTAGACGACAGATACCTTCTCAGGCTTTACACCAAAGGCAGAATTGAGTTCCTGAACCCCCTCTTTAAAAGAAGTTATTACTCTGTCGATTCTTTTGCTAACGAATTTCTGCATGGAAAGGGGATAAAAAAGAAGTGTCATCATTTTTTCCCAGAAGCTTCTGTCTCTGGCCAGGTCTGCATCCCTGTCTCTTGTGAGAGGATGATGTATTGTTGAAACTACAGGTATGCCGTATCCCTTCATGGGTAACAATCCCCATCCAAGAGTATTCACATCATGAATAATGTCATATTTTTTTTCTTTGAGGATTTTTTTCAGCTCAGAGAAAGCACGAAAGCTGAATGTTTCCATCTCAGGGAAAACGTGAAATCTGGTAAGGAAAAAATCCGCGAAATGTAACGGGTTTGCAAGCTTGCGAAGCTGGTGGTCAGGAATCTGTTTTGTTTTGACAGACCATAAGTTGAAGTTTTCAATTGCATAAAATTTTGCCCAGTCATCCACCCTTTCAGGATAGGGAGGCCCGGACATAACATCGACCTCAACTCCCAGTTTTGAGAGTTCTTTGGACAGGTGATATAAATATATACCCTGTCCTCCGCAGAAAGGATTCCCTCTGTAGCCTAATAATAAAACTCTCATTAATTATTTTGTTATATTTTATTTTTCAGGCAGGCTTGAACGGGTTGTTATTATTGCAATACCAACCCAGAACATCGCTCCCAATATCACGAGTGTTATAAGACCCGCAGGAACAGCCAGTGCCCAGAAATTTTTCATTATAATTCCATAAACGAGAAAACCGGCAAGAGTAAGCGTTATTATGCAGAGAAAGAATGCTTTTATTTTTGAATTGTCTTTTTTTTCAACTATTTCAGGCATTGGGGGCACCACCTTTATTGTTAGTATTGTAAAGCCTATCCAGAAACCGGTCCCAACAAGAATGAGAGCTATGAGTCCAATCGGTATTGCAATTGCATAGTATGTTGGCGCTTGAAGCATTGATAACTGAAATTCTGAACTGTTCCGGATGGCGGGATTTTCAATGACAAATATTGAATATACAAATAGTCCACACAGAATTAAAGAAATGGCAGTGGCTAGGTAACCGAGAATTTTTGCTCTTGGCATTGGAGTAAACCTTAAATTTTAATTGATTAGTTGAATCAACCATTAAATTTAATGGGTTTATTGTCAATATTTTTTAAAAGCTATATTTTTTTTTGAAGATAACACCTTCATTTTTAGAAGTTGCAGTTTTTTAATTGCCGTAAAAAACAGTGTATATATTAATCTTGACATATCTGAAACAATGTGATGAATTAACAAAAGAAAAAATAAATCAGTATTTGAATGACGACAATGAAAATAACAAGTGATGAAAAAGAAGAATTCGTTGTTCTTGAGTTCGAGGGATCGTTTTCTGTTGAAAATCTCAAGATGCTCGAGAAAACTCTGAATAAATATTATGAAATGTCAAAGAATATCATAGTAGATTTATCCGGGGTGACCTTTCTTGACAGTTCCTCCCTGGGAGTGATCGTCCTTTATTTTACGAAAATGGAAGACATTGACAGGCATTTGATTTTAATAAAGGTTAAGCAGGATATTTATCAGATGTTTAATATTACGGGCCTTTCCAGAAGGTTCAATGTTTTTACCACTCTTGAAAAGGCAATCTCCTTCCTTCATGACTAAATCCCGTATATTATTCTTGAAATAAACCGCAGTCTTTTTTCTTCTGTTACAGTTAGTTCAAATCAGACAATTTTCAAAATCATTATTTGTAATGGATTGGGTGTTATTTGATTTCATGACAAGATCACTCTGCTTTTCATAATAATGTCACCCTGAGGTGATACCAGGGAAGAGCCTGAGTATAATTACTATGTATCTGGAGAATGACATGAATATTGTAGTGTGCCTTGGAAATCCGGGCAGAAAATACGCGAAAACCAGGCATAATATCGGATTTATCGTAGGAGATGAAATAGCGAAGAGGTATAATTTTCGCTCGGGCGGTAAAAAGTTTTCATCACAATATTCGTCCGGAAGGGTGGGCGGAGTTGATTGTGTTCTGATTTTTCCTCAGACATATATGAATAACAGCGGCATGGCAGTTCAACAGGTAATGTCATTTTTTAAAGAAGATCATTCTTCACTGTTTGTTATACATGATGAAATAGAGTTGCCTTTTGGAGATCTCAGAATAAAAAAGGGTGGAGGGCATAAGGGACATAATGGCCTGCGTTCGATCATCCAGGAAACCGGATCCGCAGATTTTACAAGAATGAGGTTCGGTGTTGGCAGACCCGACCATGAAGATTATTCGGTTGCAGATTATGTGCTGTCTAATTTTACAGCGGAAGAGATGAGCCGGTTTGAATCAATGTTTGACAGAGCATGTGTTTTTCTTGAAGAATTCATCGGCTGATACAGCGGTTCAGGTATGAAACTGAACTGAACTCCAGGAGGTTTTATCATGAGATTTATTGTTTCCTTGATGCTTGCAGCAGGTTCCTATTTTGCGATGAGGCATTTTCTTTCGCAGAAGTTGTTCGTGTCCATACTCGTATCAGCGGTTATTTTTGTTTTGCTTTTCAGGGGGATGAAGAAGCTGCTCGCGAAAATTGCTCAGAACAGACAGGACGAGAATCTGGCACCGGATCATGAAAAGGTTATCAGTGAAGGACTTGAAAAAATATATCATATCAGAAACAGCACATATCTGATCAGAGACAGCGGGGTTGCAGAGGAGGTTGCTGCTATCTGTTCTGTCGGCCTTGATATCTTTGCAGAACTCAAAAAAGAACCAGAGGAGATAAGAAAATCCAGGCAGTTTCTTAAATACTACCTTGATTCAACTGTAACAATTCTCGACAGGTATGCAGAACTCTCAAGACGAAAAGATAAAACTCCAGAAATGCTCGAAAGTATAGCGAGGGTCGAAAAGATGCTTCCTGATGTTAAAGAGACGTTCCGGAGGCAACTGGCTGCGCTGCTTGAGAATGATCTCCTTGATCTGAACGTAGAGATATCGCTTCTTGACAAGACTATGAAAATGGACGGGTAAGCAATTATCCCCTTTTCGGGAGAAGTGCAAGAGGGTTGAGCGGCTTACCCCTGTGGTCGATCTGAAAATGGAGAGAGTTGCTTTCTGTTCTTCCGATTATCTTCAGTCTCGAAATTTCCTGGCCTTCTGTAACACAAATCCCTGAAAGTTTTGCATAAACAGTGATGTATCTGCCCGGATGTTTAATCACCACATATTTACCATATCCTCTCATGCGGCCAATTCTGTATACGGTTCCAGGGGCTGATGCACGTACCCTGGAATGATTTTTCCCTTTGATTATTATTCCTATCGGCTTAACTCCTTTGATTTTGTCTTTCTGGCAGTTTTTGATGTTAGACACCGGCCATAAAAATACAGGTTTTGAAGAGGCAGAATTTTTTTTTCTGCTTTTTGAGGCGGGGTTCGATGCCGGGATTTTGATGATATCGCCGTATTTAATCGAGTTTTTCTTTCTGATTTTGTTTATACGGCACAGGGTTGAGAGATTTATCCTGTATTTTCGGGAGATTTGATAAAGAGTCTCCCCCTTTTGTATGCGGTGATATGAGTATTGATATCCGGACACAGCTTCACAATGTCTGGCAGTCCCAGCAATGGAAGAAAAAATAAGCAGTGTTGTGAGAACACAACACATCCATTTATATTGAAGTCGCACAATATAAATCCTGTTTCCGGTATTGGTTTTAAAATTAAAAAAATCCCTTAATCTTACATTCGGATTCTGTTTCTTAATTATTGAGAATTTTTTATTTTGAGTCAACAGGAATAGTAAAAATGAATTTTTCAGCCTTGTTAAGAAAAACACTTGTTGTTTTACAGGCGGATAAATAGTATAGCGGACCGTATTCACGTAAAAAAACAATAAGAGGTACATATGGGCTGTACTGTAGTTATCGGAACTCAATGGGGTGACGAAGGAAAAGCGAAAATGATCGATTATTTCACCGCTGACAGTGATATTATTGTCAGATATCAGGGCGGTGCAAATGCGGGGCATACGGTCGTTGTAAATGAGAAAAAATATATATTTCATCTTGTTCCATCCGGAATATTACATGAAGATAAAATATGTGTGGTTGGAAATGGTGTTGTTCTCGATCCGGTTCAATTACTGGAGGAGATTGACCTTCTTGAAAGCCAGGGGCTTGATGTCAGAAACAGGTTGATTATATCAAGCGCTGCGCATCTTATTCTGCCCTATCACAAGGCAATGGATGAGGCAATGGAAGAGCTTCGGGATAAAAAGATCGGGACCACTCACAGGGGAATCGGGCCCTGTTATTCTGATAAGTGTATGAGAACCGGGGTAAGGGCAGGGGATATCTTTGACAGGGAACTCCTGGAGGAAAGATTATCTTTCGCTTTGAAGGTTAAAAACCTTCAGCTCGAAAAAGTTTACGGAAAGGAAACTTTTAAAATGGAGGATATCCTCGAAGTAATTGATGAATTCAGAGAAAGAGCTTCGGATATGATTCAGGATACTCAGCATTATCTCCACACTGCTATAGACAGCGGTAAAAATCTTCTGCTTGAGGGAGCTCAGGGCTTTGCTCTGGATATTGATCATGGAACGTATCCCTTTGTAACTTCTTCAAATCCTACAATAGGGGGTGCTTTGCTCGGAACCGGATTAAATTTTAATGATGTGACCGATGCAGTTGGAATTGTTAAGGCATATGTAACCAGAGTTGGGGAAGGCCCGTTTCCTACGGAAGCGGATGAAAAGGATTCAGACAGGCTCAGGGTGAATGGTGCTGAATTCGGTTCTACAACCGGACGTCCAAGAAGGTGCGGATGGTTCGATGTGCAGCTTTTGAAGGAATCCTGCCGATTAAATGGTTTTAACAGGCTTGCTCTTACCAAGCTGGATGTTCTGACAGGATTTAAAAAGATAAAGGTTGCAGTTGCATATCGTATTGATGGAGAAGTTGTTGATTATTTTCCGGCGGTTAAACTGAACAGGGCTGAGCCTGTTTACGAAGAAATTGACGGCTGGGATGAGGATATATCCAGATGTAAGAGTTTTGATGAGATGCCAGAGAATGCAAAAAAATATGTAAGTTATCTTGAAGAAAGGGTTGGAGTGCCTGTTGGCGTAATTTCTGTAGGTCCCGGAAGGGAGAGTACCTTTATAAAATAACTTTTTTGCATATTTTTTGTGCAAACTTTCGTTTTTTGTTGACAGCCAGTTGGCAATTATTTATCAGGTTATCATTGTTTCAATGAGTCGCTAGCTCAGTCGGTAGAGCAACGGCCTTTTAAGCCGTGGGTCCAGGGTTCGATCCCCTGGCGACTCAAAAGTATGCCAAGTGCATATTTATATATAGTTGTCCCCGTCGTCTAGGGGTCTAGGACACCGGGTTTTCATCCCGGCAACAGGGGTTCGAATCCCCTCGGGGATGCATAAAAAAGGATGATTGTTATCATCCTTTTTTTTTTGCGTTTTACATGTTCATCTGGCTCTTCAGGTATTCTTTAAGGTCTTCATCCTCTATGTGCCCAAGTCCAACCAGAATTGCCCCCAGAAGGCCTCCATTGCTTTTTTGAAACTCAAGTGCCTCCTGTAACTGTTCTTCAGTTATTTCTCCGGATTCGACGAGTATTTCTCCCAGTAGCTTTGTTGTTTCGCCCATAATTCCTCTTTTTAGTTAATAAATAGATGCGCAGTTTATTTTTGTATTGATTAAGCCTGATTTTATAATAGTATATTGCACAATGCTTGTTGATAAGAAATTAATATAATTTTAAGATAATGTCTTTAGTTAATTTTTTCAATTCACTTTTTATTATGCAAAACCTATCATTAAAATCATTAATCCATGTAGGACAAGTCTTACAGTTCTTTTGGTCAAAAGCTTCGGATTAATTGGTTTCCGTCCTATTGATTAATCAAATCGTATATGCAATACTGACGATGCAATGAAAATGGTGAGATTCAGCATTTTCGGCAGGGTGTGAAAATTATTTACATAAGGAGCAAGATTATGAGTGAACAGCAATTGCTTACTGACCTTGCGATAGCCGAAAGAAATACCAAAAGTAAATTGAAGTATTATCAGCTTAGATTTGCAGATGAAATAAGAGAAGCATTTGCAGCAAATAATGTAAATTCATATTTTGACCTTGTAAGAAAAGATCTGGGCAGAGCCCTTGAGCTTAGAGACCTTGCTGTCAGAGAGAATCTCCTGTAAAAATTATTTTATAGATATTTTGCTTGATTTCTCTATATTAAATAGAGTAATTTGGCGGAAATCTATCAGGAGGTTGGTATAGATGAAATTGATGTATCTGTTTATTTCAGCAGGCTTGTCAGTTTTACTTTTTTTTGTTCTGTTTTATCTTGTCGGCAGGGACAGGCGTATTTTGGACAGAAGAAATGGACAAAGAAGGGAAACTGACAGACGCTCTCTGAAAAAAAACAGAAATCGGAAAAATATGCCATATTCACCATCCGTTGCTGAACGACGAAAGGCAGATCGAAGAATGGTAGATAGAAGGGTTTTTGACAGGAGAAAATGTGACCGGCAGCAGGTTGCATAAATTTTTCTGTTTCTGTTCCTGATTCTTTTTTAACCCACATTTTTTATCACATATACAATCATTTATTGATATTTTCAAAAAATGTATATTTTTTTTGCAACTGTTCTGCATTATATTCTGTCATTTCTCAAGTATTAAAATGGGCAAAATGCACTCTTTGTGTATTTTAATTGTTTTTTGCACTTAATTACATATTCACATATGTATCTTTTGCTGCAAAACATCCTTCATGCTCAAAAAATACAGGTAAATCAATCACTGCGAAATTACGGAACTGAAAGGTTCAGCAAATGCTAGTGCAGGCTGATTGATATTCTCTCAGAGAAAAAACATAAAAGGGGTGTACGATGAAAAAATTTACAGTTTCGCTGTTTGCGGCTGTCCTTTTGTTTACAGGGATGGATCTTTTTGCAGGCAGCATTGACTATCTTATCAACCAGAGTGCTGACTGGGTAAGAACCTTCAGCAGAAATGCAGCTTATGACGGTGCGGATGCTGTTCACTATAATCCAGCAGGAACAGCAATGATGGAAGACGGGCTTTATCTTAATGTTAACAACCAGACATTCATCAAGGACTACAGGATGAA
>CAZEJW010000153.1:0-7279 GCA_964512685.1 uncultured Leptospirales bacterium
AAAAAATTGGCTTTTTGGAGAATTTTTTTTCAGTTTCAATTTACGGGTGCTGATGCCAGTCTCAGAGGTTGATTTACAGGTCTCAGAGGAAAATTTAAATAACAGAAAAAATACATCTGCAACAAATTGCTGGTGTCAGAGGAATATTCCCGCGTCTCAGTTCCTGCGTCTCAGAGGAAATTTTTAGAAGAAATAATTATTGTTTCTGAAATGAAATTTTCAGGTTTTTTAAAGCTCAGTGTCTTACATTCCTCTGAATGAACCGTCTTTTATTTCCGGTTCTGGTTTGAAAATCTTCAGTTTGAAACGCTCACTGATTTTATCCAGTTCTGTGGTAAGCTCATTATAATCGATCCCTGAGGCAAGAGCGAATGGTCCTGCAAAAGCATTCATGCCGTATTTAACTGCGTCATCAATATCCTGCCTGGAGTGGGCAATCCCTTCTTTGAGTATTCTTACTGCTTCATTGACCTGGAGCGCCATGAATGTTAGCGGCCTGATCTCACAGGTCTGTACTCCTGTGTTTATCCTGGCTTTTCCGTCTGACCAGTCATAGATTCCGTGGCCGGTTTTTTTGCCCAGTTCGTTTCTTTCTATTTTGCGTAATAGAACAGAACCAGGTTTGTAATCCAAAGAAAGGGTTTCTGAATAGTATGTAAGAGTATGTACAAAAACATCCAGACCTATAAAATCGGCCAGTTCAAACGGACCCATGGGCATACCGAGCTTTTTCATTCCTGCATCTATTTCGTAAGGTTCGATTATTCCTTCCTCCAGGATTGCATTGAGAAGAGCCTGGCCCGGGGCATTTGATCTGTTTACAATGAAACCTGGGCTGTCTTTGAATACTTTTACCGGTATTTTATTCAGCTTTTGAGATAATTCAAACAGGGTATTGAAAGTTTCCTGCGAGGTGGAATCCCCCTGAATTATTTCTGTGAGTTTCATCTTTGGCACAGGATTGAAGAAATGCATACCTGCAAAGTTCTCAGGATGATTCAGCTCTTTTGCGAGCTCTGATATTTTCATGGTTGAGGTATTGGTTGCTATTATTGAATCAACTGAAGCTTGTTCAGATATTTCCCTGAGAACCTTTTGCTTGAGCTCAAAGACTTCGGGTACAGCTTCGATGATAATTTGTGCATCAGAGATCGCGTTTCCTGTATCAATGGTTGTTATAAGACGAGAGAGAGAGTCTTGATATTCTTTTTTGTTGATTTTGTTTGTGCTGACAAGTTTTTCCATTCTGTTTTTTATCTGATCGACTGCCTTGTTCAGGACATGTTCTGTTAGATCCTTCATTATTACTTTGTAGCCGGAGCAGATTAATATTTGTGCTATGCCATGGCCCATAATGCCTGACCCGATCACTGCTATCTGTTTAATATCTTCTGTTTTCATTTATATTCCCACCTGTTATTGCACAGAATTGCTGATTCACTGAAACTGTTTTTGATTCTCAAAGAATTATACCCGAAATTACTATTGGGAACCTCTAAAAATTATATTTTAAAATTCCAATAAATTATTACTACTGTTAAAATCAGTATTTATGTTTCCCTCCCGCCGAAGGCGGGCGGGAAAATTTAATTAATAGATGCAGAATGTTAAAATTTGTTTAAGTAATTTATTAATAATTCTGAGATCTGAACAGGGCCGATTATAAATATCTATGATTTTATATGAAAATTTATTTCTATCAACCTATTTTTTTGAAGGGAGCGTATGCGGATTCTGATTGCATCAGAATGAAATTAGCGGCAAACTGAGACAGGCAAAACTGATAGTTATTTTTTTGAGATTGAACTCAGTTTTGAGATATTCGATATTCTGCTTCTTCATTCCAATATATTCTTCTTTTTCTTTTTCCGGAAGGATTATGTGAATTTCATTGGGCAGGGTCTTGTTGGTAATCAGAAGATTTCTGAGAGTGGTTTCAAGTATATTTTTTTTGATATATGATTTTACCAGGAAACCAAAGGCAGTGTGATATGGCCCGGATATGATTTTATTCTCCTGTTCGGGTGCAAACGGATGAAGACCCATTCTGATTATGTCGATATCGTGTGATGTGAGTATCCTGTATATTTCAGCTGAAATTGCTACTGCTTCATCGAGTGTCAGAGGTGTAAAAACGCCGTTCGAGTACATGACCTCCAGCTCGGTATTTTCAAGAACAACAGTCGGATAAATCCTTGCACATGAAGGTTTAAGATCTGCAGCCATATTTGCTGAATTCACGGATTTTTTGAATGAATCTCCAGGCAGTCCGGGCATGAGTTGAATGCCGAGTTGAAATCCCCGTGATTTTATCAGGTGAGCAGATTCAATAATATCATCAATCGAGTGTCCGCGTTTAGACAGTTTCAATACATCTTCGTCAAATGACTGGGCTCCGAGTTCAATCGTTGTAACTCCAAAGGATTCAAGGCGGTCGAGTATTTCATTGTCGATATAATCCGGCCTTGTAGAGAGTCTTATCCCCTGAATTTTGCCCTGTTTGCTGAGCTCCATTGCTGTTGAAAGATACCTGATCTGTTCGTTAACGGGAATTCCTGTAAAACTGCCGCCAAAGAATGCAAGCTCCCTGTAAATATTATCATCAGCATTAGCAAGATAGATATCGACAGTTTCGAGGATATCATTCTCGTTCGGTATTTTCCCTGCATTGCTGGTCTGCCACTGATTGCAGAATGCGCAGGTATGCGGGCAGCCGGTATGCGGGATGAATACTGGTACAGTAATATGTTTTTTTGACATAAATCTACCTCTGAGATCTTAAAATTTACCTCTGAGACCCTGGCGGGCAGGGTCTCAGAGGCGTGGCTCCGGATGAGAGTTAACTCTCTGTGAATTATTCTCAGCAATACAATCAGGATACTCAATAAAAAATAATCCTCAAAAAAAGATTGACTATTCATGCAGTTATAACTGGTTTGTTAAGTTAAAGTTCAACTAAGGTCACATATGTGACTCGAAAAATTAGAATATATAATATAGGTCAAAAGTGACCAGATCAGCAAACCGATTTCAATAAAAAATAAGAGGTGTAGCTAATGCCCACATATGAATATGAATGTAATGAATGCAAACATAAATTTGAGGTTTTTCAGTCTATCAAAGACGAGCCGGTTAAAGACTGCCCCAAATGTGGTAAATCCGTAAGAAAGCTATTCAGCTCAGCTGGAATTATCTTTAAGGGTTCTGGGTTCTATGTCAATGATTACAAGAAAGAGCCAAACAAGATGAAGTCTGATACCTACAGGGATGCCGCAACAGAGGCTGCATCTTCATGTTCTGGCTGTCAGGGGCAGGCAACCTGTGGTGCAAACGGAACAGATTGATCCTGGATTTGAATAAAATATCTGTTCCGTTTAAATGCTGAAAATTCAAATAAAAAAGTCCTCTCCGGTAAAGGGATGAGGGCTTTTTTTATTACTATTGTCTTTTAAGCTTTCTTGCCTTATTCTGCCTGTAAAGAGTGAGAAGATATTTTTCTATTACAATAATTGCCACACCCGGAAGCATGTCATCGTATAATTTGTAGCCGGCAAGAGAATCAGTGTACTGACGAATTGATTCAGGAGACTGGATTATCTCAGGGTCAACCAGAAGGTATTCAATGTCTGCAATAAGATACTTCTGGCTTCTTGAAGGATAAAGAGTATTTCTTGCATTGTAGACGGGTATTACTATCTTGAGACTGTTATCCCTGAGGTCTTTTATTATTGAATCAATTTTCATCTCATTCTCAGGTTTAATCTCAATAAATTCAGAAAGAGGGATAAGGGGGGATGAAAGATTCTTTATTTTCTCATATACGTTTATCGTTTCTTTGGATATAGGTTTTTTCTTTACCCGCTTTACTGCGCCTATTGCTGCTCCTGAATGAACTCCCCCGACAGCGGTTTCATATTTTTGGCCTTTTGAGAAGAGTGATGAGAAAAAGCCGAGAATTCCCTGGATAAGTGATTTCTTTTTCTGTTTTTCATTTTTTTCTTTTTTCAGGCTGTGAGTGGCCTGAATTCTCTTTTTGTATGCATTGTAATCATCTATCATTTCGTGACATTTTTCAATATTCTCTTCGCGCCCGAGTATCTCTTTGGCTTTTTCTCTTTCAGGGAGTACGGTTGTGGCGGCATTGCAAAGAAGGTCCATCAGAGAAGTATATTCTGCCCTTTCACGGTCTGTGAGGTTGTCGAATGATTCGCTCTGGAATATTATGAGCTGATGAAGCTCCTTCAGTTTGTTATACAGAGCCTCTCCGTGAATAAGAACAGGTTCTCCGCCTGGCACATGATAAACCAGAACCCTGTTTTTTCCCGGGTTGCTGTTCATCCACCTCGTAAGGAGTTCGTCAGTGAGTTTGTCGCATACGGCAATGATTTCACTTTTTTTTGAAATACCGTTTTCTCTTATATGCTTTACAATATCATCGCTTAGAGCCATCAGAGGATCGATTATCTGGTCTACCTTAAGGATGCAGTTCCTGAGAGAATGAAAATTCTTTGTTGCCGCAAGATCTTTTTTATCAAGGGATGAGGAGATATCCTCCAGAAGGATATTCAGCAGGTAATCGATCTTTGAATCCCTGTAATCGCTGAAATCCGAATTCAGTATCCCGAATTTATTGAGTCTTCTGTTTATGAGGGTTGCATGAACAGATACAATTTTTCTGATTTCCTCCAGTTCGAGTTTGGATTTAACTGCATCATAGTTGTTTCTGTGAAAGCAGTAATCCTCTGATACCTCGAAACCGTTTTTATCAAGACTGAAGTGTTTGAAGGTGAAGATATTTTTGCCGAGTTCCATCTTTACTATTCTTGTGAGATCGGCCCGGTTCCTTGATTTTTTCAGCAGTTTGGACAGATTGAAAAGTCTGAATTTCAGCAGAAGGTCGAGCAGGTTCTGTGCTGAAGTTCTGTCCCTTGAACTCTGCAGCCTTGAAAAGTTTTCATTGGTAATGAGAACAGTGTATTCTGCTATTTCACCGATGTCGAGTTTTTTAGTTGCAGGGTCAAGAGTAAACTCGAAGGTGATTATCCTTTTTACCTCTTCTGAGTGGTTCCTCAGAAGCTGATCGAGCAGGTAAACAATATTTTTGTCCCTTTGAGGAGAAAACGGCATCCTTATATTTCTTGATGTCTTCAGTGTTTCCAGTGTTGCAAGGGGGTGAGAATCATTTTTAAGAGACTGTTGCTGCAGGTTTGAGATTTCTTCAAGTACTTCATATATTGAAGCCTCTTTGGCAAGGTGGGGATTAAGAAATCTGAATTTAACCGATAGTTCTTTATCTGTAGTCATTATTGTATTCTTTATGTGTAAAATAACCGGATAGGTCCGTGTTTAAAACACTTTCTCTACTGGGAAGCGGCTCCTGTCAATAATTTTACACTCACCTGATCATTGAATTTTTATTTGCCATGGATCATGGGCACAAATCTGACATAAGTGACCGATTTTCTGATGATCTTACTGTTTTCTTTTCTAATCACAATTAGCTCCTGGAGATAATCCCCTTCGGGAGCGACCAGTATGCCGCCTTCTTTTAACTGGTCTGTGAGGGTTCGGGGAATTTCAGGAGGGGAGGCCGTCAGAATAATGACATCAAATGGGGCGTGTTCCTTCCAGCCTTTGTATCCGTCACCGGCCTTTACAGTAACATTTGAATATCCCATGTCGGTGAGTTTTTTTGCAGCGCTTTTTGCAAGCGGTTCCACTATTTCAATGCTGTAGACTTTGTCTGAAAGCAGTGAAAGTATGGCTGCCTGATAGCCCGAACCTGTGCCTATTTCCAGAACCTTTTCATTGCCGGAAAGTTCGCAAAGTTCGCTCATCAGGGCTACAATATATGGCTGGGAGATCGTTTGTCCATGCCCAATGGGCAGGGGATGGTCCTCGTAAGCGGATGATTCATTGTAAGCGGGAATGAATTTATGTCTTTCGACCTTCATAAGGGCATCCAGCACTTTTCTGTCTTTTATCCCTCTTGCTTCAATCTGCTCTTTGACCATTCTGCTGCGAAGATTTTGCATAAGGCTTTCTCCTTTGTCTCTTTGCGGATCATTATTCTTTCCGCAGAATATCCCGTTAATTGCAGCAATGAGTATGATGGCGATTCCTGTATATCTTGAATTTTTTCCCAAATCCCTGAGTGCCTCCGTTTAAGGATAACTCATATCTGTCAGAGTTTTTTAAATAAAGTTCAGGAATAAACAAAGAATAAAGAATGAAATGTTTTCATGAAATATTGTTGATAAATTTTTCCTCTGAGACCCTAATTCGACAGAATAAAATATTTCAAATATGAGAAAATATCAGTGCTTATTCCTAAACTTAATTGCAGAAGAAAAAATTCTATAATTTCCGCCACCGAAGGCGGCGGGGATTATAATATACTTTCATTTACGTTAAAAAGTATTTATAGGAATAAATATTGAGAAAATATACAGATTATTATTAACAGAAAACAAAAGAAATTCAAGAAAAATACAGTTTAAAGGAGTCCGGCTGTGAAGTCAAAAATGAGCAGAAAGTCATTTATATCATTTTTGTTATTGTTTGCAGCCCTGTTTTCTACTATGAAGTTCCGGTAAATTTTAAAACCTGGCTTGAATCGCTTCCTGATTTAACAGGTAAATCAGCAGCGTCATATGTTACATATGGCGGGGAAGGGCACAATCAGCATAATACTGCATGTGATATACTTGCAGTTCTTTGTGAAAAGGGCTGCGTACCTGTTGCTGTAAATACCTTTGGCAATATGTCGACTTTTGCTTCAACCTGGTCTTCAGGCAGAACAGAGAGAATCCTGAAATATTCACATCTGCCTGATGACAATACATGGAAAAGAGCTGAAGACTATGCAGAAAAGATTCTGTCTGTTGTGAAATCCGCAAAATACAGTGATATTGAATACGAGTACAGCTTCTATTCAATGATGAGAATATTCGGAGCAGCATGGTGGGCATCAAAGATGACCGGTCTGCATAGAATAGACGAGAAAAGATGTGTAGAATGTGGAATATGTGAAGAGAAATGTCCTGTAAATGCAATCGATATTAAAAGAAAGAAAGTGCTCACTGATAAATGTATATCCTGTATGGGATGTGTAAATAACTGCCCGGAAGGAGCAATTGAAATGAAATTCATGGGAGACAGGGTTTACGGATTTAAAGAGTTCTGCAAAAAGAACAGCATCATTATTGCTGATCCTGAAATCACTGCAGATACTTCAGACAACGGTCTCAGAGGAAAAATTTAGCGTCTCAGAGGAAAA
>CAZEJW010000153.1:7379-9907 GCA_964512685.1 uncultured Leptospirales bacterium
GTCTCAGAGGAAAAATTTAGCGTCTCAGAGGAAAATTTTTTTAAAAGGCCGTTATGAGAAAAACTCATGACGGCCCGGGTGAATTTTCTGCTTATGCGGCGTACAGATCTACAGATTTTATTTCAGAAAGCAGTATCTGTTTTCTGTTGTTATCAGTGTCAAAGGTAATAATTGTGTCATCGATCAGTTCTCTGTTTTTGTACAGTTCAACTTCGCATCCATTATTTAAAAGAACCACGATATCGAGTCCTTTTATATCCAGGTATTTTGTCAGGAGTTCTCTGAAATCCTGGGGTTTCTTTTTCGCTTTCATTGTACCTCTCATTGGGGGGTGATGTTATGTCTCATCTTTTATATCGACAATGGCCGGAAAAGCATTAGTAAATTTTTTATGAATTCATTAACCCTGTGCTGTATATCTTAATCTCTTGCAGCATTTTTTTCTCCGGATTACCGCTTTTGGTTGACTTCCTGCCGAGTGACTGATATCTGACTCAATTTAATACTGATAACAAACCGAAAATGAATAGCGGGTTATGTCCCGTAACAGAGTGGTATATTTTCAGTATGAACCTGATGACTGCAATGGATGACACAGTGGTTTCTCTTCAAATACAAGGGGGGAATGAGGAGTGGTAGGTGTGTGCCCCCTTAAGGGACCTACACCCACCATTCATTAATTTGCAGAAGATCATCTGTCACTCGTTGTCATGATTCAACCGGAGGGTTGTATCCCCCGAAAAAATAAAACTGTAAGGAGTTATTAATGAAAGTAAGTGTTGTTGGAACCGGATATGTTGGCCTTGTAACAGGAACATGCTTTGCAGAAATGGGAAATACCGTAATCTGTGTTGATAATGATGAAAGTAAAATTGATAAACTGAACAATGGTAAAATTCCTATATATGAGCCTGGCCTTGAAGAGATGGTGGTTGAAAACTCTGCAAAGGGAAATCTTACATTTACAACTGACATCAAATATGCAGTACAGAACACAGAGATAGCATTCATTGCTGTTGGAACACCAATGGGCGAAGATGGAAGCGCGGACCTTCAGTATGTTCTTGCTGTTGCAGAATCAATTGCAGAGAATATGACTCACAACATGATTATTGTCGACAAGTCCACTGTTCCTGTAGGAACAGCGGATAAGGTGAGAAGTGCTGTTGAGGGTGTACTCAAAAAAAGAAAGGTGAATTATTCATTTTCGATAGTGAGTAATCCTGAATTTCTTAAAGAGGGTGCTGCAATCGATGATTCAATGAGACCGGACAGGGTAGTGGTTGGTGCGGATGATCCAAAGGTGCTCGAAACAATGAAGGAGCTCTATGCGCCGTTTACAAGAAATCATGAACGATTCATTGCAATGGATATTAAGAGCGCTGAAATGACAAAGTATGTTGCCAACTGTATGCTCGCTACAAAGATATCCTTTATGAATGAAATTGCGAATATATGTGAAATTTTAGGCGCAGATATCAATCTTGTGAGAATCGGAATCGGCAGTGACAGAAGAATCGGTTATCAGTTTATATATCCTGGAGCAGGATACGGCGGAAGCTGTTTCCCAAAGGATGTTCAGGCTCTTATAAAGACTTCAAAGAATAATGGTTATGAACCAAGAATACTCAAGTCTGTTGAAGAAGTGAACAAGGATCAGAAAATGTCGCTTGTAAACAAGGTTGTAAAGAGATTCGGTGAAGATCTAAAGGGAAAAACTTTCGCGGTATGGGGACTTTCTTTTAAGCCCGAAACCGATGATATGAGGGATGCTCCTTCAATAACGATCATAAATGAGCTCACCAGAAGGGGAGCAAAGGTCAAGGCCTATGATCCAAAGGCAGAGGAAGAAGCAAAAATCTGCTATCTCAAAGATAATAAGGATATCGAATATTTTCAGAGCAAATACACTGTTCTCTCAGATGCGGAAGCCCTGCTTCTCATTACCGAATGGAAGGAGTTCAGAAGTCCTGACTTTGATGAGGTAAGCAAGAGACTCAAAAACAAGATAATCTTTGACGGAAGAAATCAGTATTCCGGTGAAAAAATGGAAGAACTCGGTTTCGAGTACTACCAGATAGGTGTAAAAAAATAATAGTAATACAGGCAGAATACAGCCGGTAAAACCGGCTGTATTCTGCCTGAGTTTTAATTTCCATTGACAACTTTTATGTCAAATAGAATATGGCACTATTATTATGTCTGGTGCCAATATGAAATCCAATACCCGCAATTTTATAATCTCCCTGCTTATTCTGCTTTCTTTCAGTGACAGCTCATTTGCTCTCGGTAAGAGAACAAAGGTTATTCTCTATAATGTCAATTTCGGTGGTCTTGTCGGAGGAATTGGTTCTCTAATAAATCAGAAGTCCGGCCAGGAATGGTATGAGGCTTTTTTTTATGGTTTCTGTAAGGGAGCCGCTGGCGGGCTTGTCATGTATGGAGGAAAGAGCATCACCGGCCTTATGGCAGACCGTGAAAGGCTCGAATACGGGTGGCCTGCAAAAATTGTTCATGCAACAGGGGCA
>CAZEJW010000154.1:0-9842 GCA_964512685.1 uncultured Leptospirales bacterium
AAACAAGACTGCCGATAATAAAAAGAGGCACATTGAACAGAAGCATTGCCAGGCCTGGAGGAATATCATACAGGAAGAAGAAAATCTGAGCAATACCTCCCACTCCTCCGGGACTTGCCTTGTAAGGTATAAGAAAAAGTGCAAGGCCAAAACCTCCGACAGCACATCCGGCTGTTATTCCGGAGAAATCCCTGAGTGCACCATACCACTTACTGTTTATAACCTCTGCATCATTCATTATTAATAAATTTCCAGCATAAGTGAATTCCTATTTCAGAACAGCAATAATTATTCCTGCGGCAGTTGCAGTAAAGCCAAAACTCCATATCATAAACTGAAACATTCTCCTTGAAAGGCCTTCAATTCGTGAATGCACACTTTGAAAGCGCAAATCCATTGATTCGAACCTGGAATTCATGTCCATCCTCAGTTCCTGGAATCTTCTGTCACTCTGATCAAAACGTTTATCAACCTGTTCGAACCTGTAATTAAAATCCGTTCTCATTTCCTCAAAACGCTTATCAACCTGTTCAAAACGTTTCTCTACCATCTCAAAACGCTTATCAACCTGTTCAAAACGTTTATCGACCTGTTCAAAACGTTTATCGACCTGTTCAAAACGCTTATCGACCTGTTCAAAACGCTTATCGACCTGTTCGAAACGTTTATTCATCTGTTCGAAATTTTTGCCCATGAGCTCAAAACCCTGTCTGATAAGATCCCTCTGATTCTTCAGCTCTTCCTCGATTCTTATCGTTCTCTCCCTGTAATCTGCAGAAAAAGGCGTATACTCTGCCAACCATACAGGAAACTGGTCCTTGATATAGGTTCCGATTTCTTTAAGTTGATCCTCTGTAAAAGCCATTGCTTCCCCTCCCATTGCCTCCTCCTTTAACCTATGTGTTTTATCAGTGTTTTGTCAATTAAAATGTCCCTGTTATTAATACGGGTGCAGGAAAGAGAAATTAAAAAATAATACAATTTTTTTTAATTTTATTAATACTTGACCTCTTTTTACATCCATGACTTAAATCAAAGCCAGCAAAATTAAATCTTAATAAGCCTGCTGCAGAGCACAATTCTCTGTATTAAGGAAGCAGCAGATTAAAATAATTTTCTAAAAACAAAACACCCTGGATCAGAAAATATCTTATCCTGAACTCGCATATGAGTGCGATACTCAGGTCAATAAAAATGTGACAGAGCTGGCCATACCAAGGACATTCTAGATAATAACGCATGAAGGTGCGGACAGCTTCAGGATGAATTCAAATCCTTAACCAGGCTTTGAATTCTTAAGCAGGAAAGCCCCAAAAAGCTCACATAAAACATGACAAAAGAGAATTATTCCATAAGGAGAAAATATGAAGCAATTAAGCAAAGTTTTTACAGCAACAATGATCATTGTATTAATTATAATGCCATCATGTTCAAAAAATAAAAACCGGTATCACGACAAAGAAAAAAAATTTTCTATTGTTATTCCAAAGGAGTGGGAGAAAAAAACCGGGTTTATGGGAACCGACCTTGCGGTCTACCCCCCCTACAGTAAAGCAGTATCCTCGTTCAGCCCGAACTTCAATGTCTCGGTTCTCGATTATAAAGACCCTCAGCAGCTCGGTCCATATACTGACGGAACATTAGAAAATCTTCAAAAACTCAATGGCTTCATATTGTTAAAAAGAGAAAAAGTCAAATTGGGGGATGAAGAAGCTGCAAGACTGGTATACTCATATAAAATAAAACCACTCGATATAATGATTCTTCAGTATATAGTGGTAAAGGATACAAGAGGTGCAGCTGTAACCTTCAGTGCAATGAAAGAAGATTATGCCGACCTTGTACCCGAAACAGAAAAAACAATAAAAACATTCAGACTCGAATAGATTTATTCTGAAACATAGGGCTTATTGAAACTTTTATCAATAACACCGTTTTTTTCGAGCTGAGAATCCCAAAGAGCCTTATTGATAAATGGGATTACCTGCCTGAGATTTTCCACAGTAAGGTGTTCTGGCCTGGCAAGCTTGTCAAGAAGCACCTCATCAAACTCCCCTGTTTCACCATAGGCTTTACCAAGCTCATAAAAATAACGGAAATATTTTTCAGTAAGAAAAGGAGGCTGTATATCAAGGCCTTCGCATCCTCCTTTAAGAATTGAACCTGTATAATGACAGTTCATCCTGTTTGCAAACTTTTCAAGATAGCGCTCAAGAAACCTGTTGTGATGAGTTTCCGGAAATCCGCACTGAACCATGAATCCAAGAGATGGGTTATTCTCTCTTCCCATAAAAGGCCTGAGATCCTCAAAGAACTCTTTAACTGTTCCGGGCATACTGTCAACATACAAAGGGAATCCTACAATCACAGACTCTGCAGTTTCAAATGCCTCGACTGATTTTTCTCTTTTCTTCCTGTTTTTTGCAAGATAAACAATTTCATAATTATTTCCATCCTCTTCAAAACCCAGAAGGAAATGATCCATCAATCTTTTGGTATTACTTTTCTCACCCCTTGGAGAACCATTAATAAAGGTTAATTTCATCTGCTGCCTCCTGCGGATCTTTTTCAGTAAATATGATTCCCCTGAGCTCTGACATGACATTTATACTCGCTCTCTCAAAAATATCAGTAATGATCGATTCATCCTCTTCGTCTGTAAATTCCTCCCTCTCAAGAACAACTGCAATATCAGGATATTTATTATACCTCTGAAGATGATGAACCTCACCATTGACTTCATTGAGATGAGGATGAATGAGAGGAATCAGCCTGTCCATTGCATTCTTTGTAAGAGAACTGGGAAAACCCATAATAATGGGCGAAGCCAGAATCACAAAATCTGAATTAATATAACTCATGCAAAGATCAACTGCATCATCCTTAAAAACACAAACCCCGGGTGTTTTGACCCAGCAAAAAAAACAACCCGTACAGGGACTTATCTTCATATCTCTCGCAGTGTAAAGAGAAACCTCGTTACCACTATTTTGCAGTCCTGAAACCAGCTCATCCACATACGAATCAAACGATGAGTTTCCGCTCTCAGGATTACCGTTTAAAACAGTTATCTTCATCTTGATCCCCCGACTGATAATTTCAATTAAATCCTGATTATGCAAAAATATGCATAAAGTAAAGAACTTTTTTCCACAAATCAATTATTAAAATTGTAATATTTTGTTAATAATTTACCTGTTAATCTTTTTATAATAGACAAATTATTACTATTTTTTACTGTTATTTACTAATATTAACCGGATAGCAGTTCAGCTATCGAAACAAAGTATTTTTAATAAAAAAATCGATATAACTATCGAACAACCGCTAATTAAAACAAACATAAGGGGGATTATTTATGGATGTTAACAGGCGTAACTTTTTTAAACTCCTGGGTGGAACAGCAGCCGCAGCTGTAACAGCCCAAACCCTGACCGGTTGCAAAGAAGCAAGTCAGATTCAGGAAGAATCATCAAAGCGCGTATATGAAAAAATAGAAAACAGAAGATACGCCCCCGAATCAGAAGACTATGATAAAATTTTCTTTGTGCAGGTAGACTCATCAAAATGTATAAACTGTGCAAATTGTGAAGAGTATTGCCCTACAGGGATTATCAGGGAATCCAAGAAAGGTGAATACCATGAAGTAGTTCACCAGGATGCATGCATCAGCTGTGGGCAGTGTCTGTCTCACTGCCCGGCAGGAGCAATCTACGAGGGAGTTTCTTATGTAGATAAAATTCAAAGAGCTCTTAACGATCCTGATACAATCGTTGTTGCAATGCCTGCTCCTGCAGTAAGATATGGACTTGCGGAACCATTCGGCTACAAACCAGGCACATTCGCAGGCGGAAAAATGTGGGCCGCACTCAGAAAACTCGGATTTGATATAATCTGGGACAATGAATTCACTGCAGATTTAACAATCCTCGAAGAAGGAACAGAGCTTATCAACAGGATTACGGGAAAGGATAAAAAACCACTTCCGCAATTCACATCCTGCTGTCCCGGATGGATAAAGTATACAGAAACTTTCTACCCGGAACTCATTCCGAATCTTTCAACATGTAAATCTCCAATTGGAATGCTCGGACCTCTGGCAAAGACATATGGTGCAAAGAAAAAAAATGTTGATCCCAAGAAAATGTTCACGGTTTCAATAATGCCATGTATTGCCAAAAAATTCGAAGGTCTGAGACCGGAACTGAACGCCAGTGGTTTCAGAGATACTGACGTGACCATTACAACACGGGAACTTGCCTATATGATAAAAGAGGCAAAAATAGATTTCAAATCCCTGCCCGAAGAAAAAGCTGATGATCTCCTTGGCCAATCAACAGGAGCCGCAACAATATTCGGCGCATCCGGGGGCGTAATGGAAGCAGCTCTCAGATTTGCATATGAAGCCGTTACCGGGAAAAAACTTGCAAATGTTGATTTCAAAGCAGTACGAGGACAAAGAGGAGTCAAGGAAGCAAGCGTTGCTCTTCCGGGCGGGCCCACTGTAAAAGTATGTGTTGTATCAGGTTTAGCAAATGCAAAAAAAATATGCGACCAGGTAAAGGCAGGAGAAAGTCCCTATCACTTCATTGAGATAATGACATGCCCGGGCGGCTGTGTTAATGGTGGTGGACAGCCACTCCCCCAGGGAAGACTTATAAGCGAAGCTTCATGGCTCAGGAGAACCCTGTTCAGTCTTAAACATAACCGCAAAAGCTTATTATCATAGGAGGCATATATGAAAGCTGAAACAACGTCAACAAGACGCCACTTTATAAAAGTTGCATCAGTTACTACAGGTTTTTTTCTTCTCGGCCTGAACTTTACAAAAAAAGTTTACGCTGAAACAGTTGAGGCAGTATCTGACAGACTCAGGAGTGTCTACAATCAGGACGCAAAAATGAAATTCAGGAAGTCTCAGGATAATCCTGAAATAAAGCTAATATACAAGGATTTTCTCGAGCACCCTGTTTCACATAAAAGCCACCATCTTCTTCATACGAAGTATACTGACAGATCCGGAAAAATCAAGACTCTTGCCTCAGACGGCATCAAGATTACACTTAACGAATCATGTCCAGCTGACAGCTGAAAATCAGCAAAGAGAGTTCAAGTATGCAAAAAAGCAATCGGCTCTGCCGATTGCTTTTTTGCATACAGCACACAACCACAGGGATGCGGACCCCCTTCTCAAAAAAATAAGTATGGTCAGCTTAGCTAATCATACTTATTCATAAATACAATGTTCACAACCATAAACAAAAAGCAGAATTACATTCAACGTGTCTCAGACTTCCGTCTAACCAACGATACAAAAAAAATTTCTTGACTTGAACATAATCTCCGGGAATATCGAATAATATTTACAATAGCCAGAATAAATGATTTTAAAAAAACAGGAAGGCTGCCATGTTTCCTGATATTTCCAACTCAATTATACTCTTTGGTGGGGGACTCGCGTTTCTCACAGGATTGTCTCAGCTTGGCCGTCCAAACAGAGCATTCCATAATATAATGCTCTGCATTGTTTTTACCGGATTCTCCCTGCTGCAGATTCAGCATTTTTTTTCATCAGCAGATGGAGAACATTTTTTCCCCGGCAGTCACAATTTTATTTTTGTAAATTTTATTCTTGGCCCAAGCATGTATCTCTACTATGTAAGTGTTTTCACAGAAGAATGTCACTTTATAAGGAAAAAATTATATCATTTCATTCCTGCATTTCTGGCAGCGTCAATAGATCTTATAATACTGTTTCCGGCTTTTTTTTTAAAAAACACCCCTGAAACCATTTACAGAATAATATTTTCCAGATCACTCCCTGACTGTCTTAACATAGCAGGGTTATGTATAACACTGCTGTATATCTTACGCATATTCTCAAAAATGAAGATTGCCGCAACAATAAAAAATTATGCAAAGGAACAGCTCAGGGTAATTGCTTTTTCAGTTACGGTGATTCTTTTTATAATTATGACTCTCATGATTGCCTCTGTTGCCACAAAGAAAATAACTTTTATAAAAGCAGGATTGATTCTAACAAGTTTTTTCGTAATATACTGGTTCATCATCAACCAGATATTTCCTCAGCTATTTCTTCCTGATCAGTCAGAGAAAAGTCAGAAAAGAGTTTCAACCCTGCTGCAGGGCCTTGACTGTAAAAAAATCGAAAAAAAACTGAATAGTCTCATGGAAGACGAAAAAGTCTATTGTGACGAAGACCTTACACTAAAAAGACTATCAGAGTTACTTTCAATACATCCTCAACAGCTCTCAACTTATCTAAACCACAAGCTGGAGATAAACTTCAATAATTACATAAATCGCTACAGAATAGAAGAAAGCATTAAACTCATGCAGACTGACACAGACAGGTCTCTTCTTTCAATCGCATATGCTGCCGGGTTTAATTCAAAATCAGTATTTTATGATGCATTCTCCAAACAGAAAGGCATGTCACCTGCACAATTCAGAAAATCCCTCATAAACTGACAACTTATCAAAATATTCTTGCATGATATTTATCGATTCATAAAATTGTAATTATGAAAGAATCATGCAATATTAATTCAGAACTAAACAAGCTGAGACTCACTGAATCCGTAACAGGCGCAGGATGAGCATCTAAACTGGGTCCGGCGGACCTGGAAAAGGTGATGAAGTGTGTTCCTGTCACCTATGACAGTAATGTTCTAGTGGGTTTTGACCGTAGCGATGACGCAGGAGTTTACAAACTCTCTGACGATATTGCTTTGGTGCAGACACTTGATTTTTTTACTCCGATCGTAGATGACCCCTTCACATTCGGACAGATTGCCGCAACGAATGCGATGTCAGACATTTATGCAATGGGCGGCAAACCAATCACAGCCATGAATATTGTGGCCTTTCCGCTCAGCAAGTTCACCCTGGATATACTGAGCGATGTTCTCAGAGGAGGGCTTGATATTGTACAAAAAACCGGCGCTCAGTTGCTGGGCGGACACAGCATCGATGATCCCGAATTCAAGTACGGTCTTTCGGTTACCGGAACCGTTCATCCTGACAAAATCCTCAAGAACCACGGCCTTCATGATGGGGATGTTATCATTCTCACAAAACCTCTTGGTACAGGGATAATAGCAACAGCACAAAAGGCAGACATGGCGGATAAAGAAGCAGTAACGAATTCAGTCAAAGCTATGACAGCACTTAACGATGTCGCTTCATCTTTAATGATGAAATATTCCGTTAGTGCATGTACTGATGTAACCGGATTCGGACTTGCGGGCCACCTCAAGGAAATGCTTGCGGATTATTCACTGGAAATCGTGATCGATTCAAAAGAACTGCCGGTTCTTCCGGGGATACAGGACAACGCGGAAATGGGGCTTCTGCCTGGCGGACTGTTCAGAAACAGAGACTACATTGGCGCTCTTATAAAAGTCGAAATAGGAGTGGAGCAGTATCTCGAGGATGTTATTTTCGATCCCCAGACATCCGGCGGACTCCTGATTGCAGTTCCCGAAAAAGAAGGGACAAAACTTATCAAAGAAATGAATGACAATAATATTACCGATGCAAAGATAATTGCAAAAGTTAAAAAAAATAATAACGGGATTATCAGACTGGTCTGACAATCCCGTAAAGATACCACCCTTCAGTATGACCGGTTTCCAGTTATCATACTTAAATATTCTTCAAACTGTTTCCGGTTTCCCTGTCTTTTGACTGCCTCTGTGCCGATAACATAACCACCTGCATCAGCAAGAGCCATTGCTGCATCACCTGCTGATTTAATTCCAAATCCAAGAACTATTGGCAAAGATAAATTTTTTCTGATCTGAGAAATAAGCCTCTTCAATTCATCTCTGTCAGTATTTGACTTTGCGCCTGTAATCCCCCTTGTGCCTACCAGGTAGATGAAATCTCCCCTTCCTGAGACAATATAATCCAGATCATCTTCTCTTGTCTCAGGAGTGACAAAAGTTATAAGCGGAATAGAACAGCCTCTTTCATAGAAATAATTATGCATCCTGTTCGGAAGGTCAGGAATAATCAGGCCGTTGATGTGACCCTTCATCCTATCTGAAAAAGCCTTTATTCCATATGAATGTATTACATTAGCATATGTCATGATATACTTTTTTATCTTCAAAAATTCCATTGATTCGATATCTTCCATTACCTGAGAAGGAGTAATACCCCTTTCCACACAGTCATGAAGGGCGGCAGAAATAACCGGACCATCTGCCGATGGATCGTTAAATGGCATTCCTATCTCAATAAAATCGAATCCGCATCGTTGAACCGCTTCAGCGGTTTTCCTGAATGATCCTCTGTCAGGGTATCCCCCTGCAATATATATACCCTTCATACTCCCTCCTGCAATGATTCAATTATCGGAAAATCCTTATCCCCTCTGCCCGAAAGATTAACAAGCACCCTGCGTCCCTTGAAATAAGCTGTATTTTGAAACACATAGGCAAGAGCGTGAGATGACTCAAGCGCAGGAATAATACCTTCTCTTTTGGAAAGCTGCCTGAAAGCATTCAGGGCATCACCATCCCCAACCGAAACATATTTAACTCTTCCGCTGTCTTTGAGAAATGAATGCTGGGGACCCACACCGGCATAATCAAGCCCTGCTGAAATTGAATGAACATCAGAAATAAAACCCGAATCATCCTGAAGCAT
This sequence comes from uncultured Leptospirales bacterium, assembly GCA_964512685.1. Lineage (GTDB taxonomy): Bacteria > Spirochaetota > UBA4802 > UBA4802 > UBA5550 > CAZEJW01. The sequence goes on from CAZEJW010000154.1 coordinate 8,677, forward strand.
ATAGGAATAGGTTCCCTGCAGGATACCCCTGCTCCCCAGAGAAAGGGTTGCAGCGTTTTCAGTCAGGCCATCAGATCTTCCTCCTGCTTCAACACCAATAAGTTCCACATCACGACTGTCAAGAAAGCCTGAAAAAATACCAATAGCATTACTCCCTCCACCAACACATGCAACAACAGAATCAGGCATAAATCCCTCTTTAATGAAATAATCTTTGCATTCCCTTCCAATAACTGACTGAAAAAACGCGACCATCTCAGGAAATGGATGAGGCCCAACTACTGAACCGATTATGTAATGAGTTGACTCCGGAGTTGAAACCCAGTCTCTAAGCGCTGCAGTGACAGCTTCCTTGAGTGTCTTCTGCCCTTCTGTGACCTTTACAACTTCAGCCCCCAGAAGCTCCATTTTTTTTACATTGGGTTTCTGACGCTCTGCATCAACTTCGCCCATATAGACCGTACAATCAAGGTCAAACAACGCGGCAGCAGTTGCAGAAGCCACTCCGTGCTGGCCCGCACCTGTTTCAGCAATAACCCTTGTCTTGCCCATCTTCTTTGCAAGAAGAGCCTGTCCTATTGCATTGTTTATTTTATGAGCGCCAGTATGAAGCAGATCTTCCCTTTTGAGATAAATCTCCACACCTGAATAAACTGATATATTTTTTGCATAATAAACAGGGGTAGGTCTTCCTGCATATGCAGAAAGAAATTCATTCAGCTCAGTGTTAAATTCACTGTCAGCTTTACATGCCCTGAAAAATTCTTCAAGCCTGTCCAGTGAAGGGATCAGTGTTTCTGTTACGAACTGACCGCCATACTCACCGTAAAATCCTTTTACCGGTTTCATCTTTTACCTCTTCAATAAATTCTTTCATCATTAAAATATCCTTAATGCCTCTGACTTTTTCAACTCCGCTTGAAACATCAAGACCAGCACACCTGAACCTTCGAATAATATCTCTTACATTCTTTGAATTAAGTCCCCCGCTGATAACAAGCCGGTCAGAGTATTTACAAAGCCAATCAGGTAAATCAGCAAATTCACCGCTTCCCCTGCTTCTGTCAAAAAGATAGTATTTGAAATTTCCTTCTTTCGGTTCACTCTCCCCGGCGAGTATCAGCTTTTCGGATGTGCAGTTTTCATAAACCTGTATATAGTCAAAA
>CAZEJW010000155.1:0-9810 GCA_964512685.1 uncultured Leptospirales bacterium
CTTGGCGGCATAGATATCGTATCTGCCGAGGCCATTGCTTCTGTTTGAACAAAAGTAGAGCATGTCTCCTGTTTCAGTAAGGGCAATTTCATCATTGATTGAATTGATTCCACTCCCCAGGTTTATCGGATTACCAAGTAAGCCGTTTTTATATTCTATGAAATAGAGGTCCCATCCACCCAGGCCTCCCGGTCTTCGTGATGAGAAAAAGAATCCGGGTCTGTTTATTGAAGGTCTGAGTCCAATATCATAATTATCCGAATTGATTATTGATGGCATGGGGCTTGAGTGAATATATCTGTCATAATGAAATTCTGCCTGCATTATAACCGAATCCCTGAGACGCCTGAATGGCCACCGTGTGAAATAAATTATTTTTTTGTCTCTGCTCATCGAGGGAGATCTTTCGTTCAGGATTGTATTAACATCCCCCTTTACCTGTTGTGGTTTTGTCCATTTGTCCTTTATAAAGTGCGATATGTATATATCGAATGTGATTCTTATTCTTCCGTCTGCTGTTTTTGATGGTCTCAGGCTTCCGTCTCTGTCAGAAGAGAAGAGCAGGGTTTTCCCATCCGGAGTGATAAAGGGAGTCTCGTCGTTGGCTGAAGAATTGATATCCTTCATGTATTGAGGTTTGCCCCAACCGTTTTTTTCAAGGCGGCATATATAGATGTTGTGACTTTTTTCTGACGGAAGTTTAGAGTTGAATACCATAAGTCTTCCATCTTCAGTGATGGTAGGATAAAAATCATCCCCCTCTGTGTTAACTGGAAATCCGGGATTAACAGGTTTTGAAAAATGACTGAATGTTCCAGAATAAATCTGCGTGGATAAAATTACTAATGAAAAAAGAATAAATATAAAGATGATATTTCGGTTGAATCTCACATTACACTCCGGAAAAGAGATTTATCATTAATATATCGGAAATATAATCGGGATTCTTCAATCCTTTCATTTTTTTGTGAATTTATGATTCTACAGTGCCGAAAATTATTAATGAATATCTGGAGGTATTATGCGTCTATACAATGGAAAAATCAGTATATACTCTGTCACTGTTGTTTTTATGATTTTTTTATCGATAAATATAATATATGCACAGGAAAGCTATGAGAACTACAGATCTGAAAGATCCAGATATTCCGGCAGTAATGGTTCAGAAATAAAATATTCATCGAAACGTCATTATGTGAAAAAGGATAAACCTCTTTCTGAAATCAAACCCGGAGACAGGGAAGAACTGCTGGATGAACTTCGCGGGGCTGTGAGGGATGAAATTGATTCATCTATTAATAAAGAAAGAAAGGCAAGTAAAAAAGTAATAAATAAAAATAAACTTGTGACTGATGTAAGAAAGATTGTCAGAGAAGAAATCAAGGATGCAATCAAAATCAAGGAAAGAGTCTATCTTCAGCCGGGGACCTTCGAGGTAGGAGGATTCGTCTCTGGTCAGTTAAAGGGACTCAAAAGTGATGAAAGTGACAATAATTACAGAATCAAACTCCTTCCCATGCTTAACTATTTTGTAGTTTCGAATGTTGCACTGGGACTGAAGGGAGAAGCTGATTTTAACCTTACAACGAGCACTCAGATATATAATGCAGGGATAGGCCCTCAGTTTGTATACGGACTTGATGATAATGATGAATTTTGTTTCTATACTTCTATTTTCGCAGGTGCAAGCTATAATTCAGCGCTGTCAAACTCATGGGGATTCAGGTACGGAAATGAACTTGGATTAAAGATCGTTATGAGGAGTGGAGTTATAATGAACTTTGGCGTGATGATCGCGTTTGATAATGCCGGAGATCAGAAGACCGGTTTTCAGAATATAATTCTTCCCACAATCGGCATATCCGCATGGTTTTAACCGGGCTCGATATTTTTATCGGGAACGGACCCCGCTTCAAAAACAGAAAGATTGCACTTATAGCCAATCACACCTCAGTAAACCGGGACATTCACTACATTTGGGATCTCTTGATTGAAAAAGGTTGTGATCTGAAAACAATATTCACTCCGGAACACGGACTATTCTGTACAGAGCAGGATCAGATTGCAGTTAACGATCAACCTTCTCCATCTTTTAGAACCGTCAGCCTTTACGGAGAAACCTATGATTCGCTGATTCCTCTTGAAGACAGTCTTGAAGAAACAGATCTTGTGATCTATGACATCCAGGATATAGGTGCACGTTATTATACATACGTTAATACTCTCATTTTGTTTATGCAGAAAATATCCGGCAGGGATATTGAGCTGATTGTACTTGACAGGCCAAATCCAATATCAGGTACAGAATCAGAGGGACCGATTCTCAAAGAAGATTTTCAGTCATTTGTGGGGATTCTCCCTGTGCCTGTTCGTCATGGCATGACCAGCGGAGAACTCGCTCTTTTTGCCAGGGATTATTTTAATCTTGATATTGATCTCAAGGTGATAAAAATGGAAGGCTGGGACAGAAATATGTTTTTCGATGAAACCGGACTTCACTGGATTCCACCGTCACCGAATATGCCTTCTCTTTCTACTGCACTCGTTTATCCCGGGATGTGTCTTCTTGAAGGTCAGAATGTTTCCGAGGGAAGGGGAACATGCACTCCATTTGAAATCTGTGGGGCTCCGTCAGTGGATGCAGTTAAACTGGCTGAATATATGAATTCGGCAGGTCTGAAGGGAGTTTATTTCAGGCCAGCTTTTTACAGGCCTGCTTTCAATAAATTCAGCGGTGAAACTGTGGGAGGGGTATATATTCATGTTACAGACCGTAATGTCTTTGAAAGTTTTTTAACTGGTGTTGCAGTTTCAGAGGCTTTTCGTAAGTTTTATTACAATTTTATGTTTAGAAATGATGTATATGAATTCAATACGGATCATCCTGCATTCGATATTCTCTGCGGCTCTGATGGAATAAGGAAAATGATTATATCAGGAACCCCGTTGAATGATATTAAAGAATCATGGAAGGATGAAATTGAATCCTTCAGAAAAATCAAAAGGGAATATTCGCTCTACTGATTTTGTCAGGGGAATTGTTTATTGTTAAAGATTACTACTGGATAAAAATTTATTACCACGTCGGTGAAAGCATTCCAGGGTAATCATCCTGTTTTATCTGCATTAAACCTTAATTATAGGAATAAACCTTCGTTTTCGGGAAAATTTTATGTGCCTAGATATCAGCGTGATAGTAATATATTTTATTCTTATTAATTTTATCAGTCTCAGGGCATCAAAGGCTTCAAACATCGATGACTACTTTCTTGGAAACCGTTCCATATCATGGCCTCTTGCATGTTTTTCAATAGTTGCAACAGAGACCAGTACTCTAACCTTTATTTCAATCCCGGGCCTGGCATATATCAAAGGTATGGGATTTCTTCAGATAGCGATGGGTTATCTCATTGGCAGGATACTCGTTGCTTTTGTACTTCTTCCCGAATATTTCCAGGGTAATGTTGATACCGTATATGGTTATCTTCAAAAAAGTTATTCTTCAGGATCCAGAAAAGCCGTATCGGTTATATTTCATATAACGAGACTTCTGGCTGATTCAGTAAGGCTTTTTGCTACAGCTATCCCACTTGCAATGCTGCTCGGTTTTGATTCGTTCACGCTTCCGGTTGTGATCATTGGAGCCGCGACCTTTATCTATACATTTTTCGGAGGAATCAAATCTGTTGTTGTGGCGGATTCAATACAGTTTTTTCTTTATATTATCTGCGCTTTTACCGGCATGTACATTGTTCTCGATATTACCGGTTTTTCCTTTGTTGAAATGCTCGGAATGATCCCCTGTGAAAAGATTATGATTTTTTCAACCGGATTCGAAGGATCTGAGAATTCTGTGTTTAATTCGTATAATGTTTTTTCCGGGTTGCTCGGGGGAGCTTTTCTGTCGTTCGCGTCACATGGAACAGATCAGCTGATTGTTCAGAGGGTACTTTCATGTAAGACAAAAAAGGATGGTCAAAAGGCAATGATCATGAGCGGTATTCTGGTTTTACTGCAGTTCGCTCTTTTCATGGTATTCGGCCTGTTTTTACTCATGCTTTTTAAAAACAGGGCTTTTTCAATGTCAGACGAAATAATTCCATCCTTTATAATTGACTATCTTCCGGCCGGGGTGCGGGGATTAATGCTTGCTGGAATATTTGCAGCCGCGATGTCAACTTTGAGCTCATCCATCAACTCTCTTTCTTCGTCTACAGTAATAGATATCTTTTCTATAGAAAAAAAGGATTATTCTGACAAAAAAAGGCTCAGTATCTCGAGACGAGTATCTCTTTTCTGGACAATCGCAATAATTATAACCTCAGTATTCCTTTTCGAAAGCACAAAGCCTCTTGTGGAAATAGGGCTCTCAATCGCTTCTGTCACTTATGGGGGCATGCTCGGAATTTTTATTACCGGGCGATTCATGCCATGGATAAATGAAAAGCCGGCAATTACAGCGGTTTTTGCAGGGATAATTTCAGTTTTGATAATCTCATGGAGATTCGATCTGTTCTGGCCATGGTATGTGCCTTGCGGATTCTTCATCACCCTGGCATTTGCATCAGTATTTCAGATCGCAGGATATTTTTTTATCAATTATAAAAACAGTAAAAGAAAGTAATGAGCCATCAGTATCCTTCTTGAGATTTATTTCTGATTGACAAAAAGCAAAAATTTGTATTTGATAAAAGTGATATTATCTTATGATTTTAATTTTATCTGGTTTAGCCAGACATGAGATGTATAAGAAAATATATTCAAGGATTTTAATTAATGATTCAGGATTCTGACAAACTGAAAGCAAAGGATTTTATAGATCATTTATTTCAGAACCCAAATATTGCAAATGAACCATTGCTTATTGGTGAAGGGCTCATCCTCAATTTTTTTGCACAGAATCTCGAACAACTCAAGGTAACCTTTAAAACTTCTCAGTTTTTTCCTCATCTCGAATGGAATCAGGTTTTGAGTATTATTGTTTCTGATCTTATGGAGAGAGCCACTTCTGAGATATTACCGATATTCGAAAAAGAAATCATGATGCTTGATTATGATGTGCTTAACAGTCTTTCGGAAACAGGAACCTTTACATCGGATTTTCAAAGAGAAAGACTCATGGCTTTTCTTCAGATGATTTTTAAAAACCGTGATGTTCGATTCAATTTCAACAGTATTCTCACAATGTTTGAATATGGAATAATTGAAAAATATATAAGGGAGATTTTTGAAAGGCGTGATTATCTCTATAACGAGATTGTAAGGGTCCAGAGAACAAATCTTGACTGTGAAGAATATATCACTTTTATTAAATTGCTTCTTCTTATCAGGAATGCTGCTTATGTAAAAATTGATGTTTCCTTCAAACAGTCAGGCAGCCGGATGAACCTGAACGATGTATTGAAAATGCCCGGAAAACTTCCGGTTTATCTGGACGATCTGAGTTCTTTTGCCAGGGGAGAGTTGCCCATGCTCTCTGACAGAACAGTAAAACTGGCGCTCAAGTCCAATCTCAAGGAAAGTCAGGTTGATCTTGAGGATGCATGCGCAAAGCTGATATTTATTCTTACTTCAAGGTTTCATAATTACAAACCTGTTACAAGGATTGACAGGGGCGCTGAATCCCCTGATAAAAGCTGGTTTGCTATTGCCATGAAAAATGCAGAATACTATGGCTTTGACAGAAGAATGCTCGATGCACTCTACAGAATAGCCGGTGATAACAGGTGGTAAATATGAAGATGCGTGATTTTCTTGAAAATTTTATTCTCATCGCGATTATACTCGTCATCGTTCATACTTTTTTATATGAGCTTAGCATATATCAGCACTGGAATGTCAGCCTCAGGAATAAACTTATTGTGAGTGCGCTCTTCTTTGATCTTTTGTTTTCTGTCGAATTTATTGTAAGGAGTTCATATGCGGGAGGATTCAGCGGATTTAAAAAATATTTTTTTTATGAAAGGGGATGGGTTGACTTCCTGAGTTCGTGGCCGCTTTTGCTCCTGGATTCCGGCCCGTCAGTTTATCTTCTCTTCTTTGGAGGACTGCATGATGCCGGTTCTGCAATAGGTGCTCTCAATATACTGAAGGTTGTTAAGGCAATAAGGGTAACGAGGATTCTGAGGCTTGTAAGAATTATTAAGATATTCGGAAAGATTCATAATGCAGAGTCGAAAATGGCGCAGCATCATACTGCATCGATTTCAACAACAGCGGTTTTTACAATAGTTCTGGCGCTGATCGGATTCGCCTTTTTCACGGATTCAACCGGTCAGGAGGAAATCCAAAAAAGAAAAATACATTATGTGAAACTGATTGATTCTGTAGAGAGAATGCACCGTGCCGGGAAAATATCCCCCAAAGAAACTGTTAATTATTTTTTCAGCGGAGATGAAAACATCCTTGAGATAAAATATTCAAAGAGAACCCTTCTTTCTGGTATTGACCGGCCCGGGTTTAAAGAAATTTACAGTGATGATGATTACATAAAAATAATTCATGGGGATTATTCTTTAACAGTATCAGTTGTGGATGTACACAGGAGAATAGCTCTCAATCACATGGAGAGTTTTATCATTATTGTTGCCGTTGTTTTCGCTTTCATGCTCATCTATACCAGGCATTTTGTTCAGAATATCAGCGATCCTCTTCATATTATGAACAAGGGATTCAGGAAAAAGGATTACAATCTTCAGGTTGCAGTAGAAAAATATTATTCAGATCATGAGGTAAACAGACTTGCAAGATTTTATAATGATGCATATCTGCCTGCTAAACTTAAACGTTATCAGAACAGGGACAGCCAGGAGAGCGGACTGTCGATGAATGATCTTCTGAATTTCAAAAAATGAAGTTTTTACTGGGGGATATCTTCGATAATTTTAAGGGATGAGGATTTTCCTTCTTCATCATGAGCCGGATCAAAGAGGAGAATTATCTCTGTTTTCAGATTTTTCTTTATAATAAAATAATATTCCACTGCCATTTTCCTTACGATATCGATTCCTCTTCCGGTCTCTGACACAAGTTCTGTTATATCTTCGCCTGTTTCAGCAGCCCTTTCGATCAGCATGTCCTGTTCAATAGCGCTGTTTATGCTTTCCAGGATTTTTTCTTTGGAGAGGATTCCTTTGTAATCAACAATGGATATCCCATAACGTGAAGCATTCCTGCCGAAGAATATGTCGACGTGTTCACCTTCATTGAGGGTGACGGGCTTTCTCTCCAGTTTTTCCCTAGTAAAACCATGCGAATGATAAACCGCATTGATGATCATCTCATTCAGCATGAGATTAAGTACCATTCTGTTTTTTATTTCAAAACCCCATTCTTTCAGGTGGCCTATAAGGATATTTATAGCTTTCTGAATCTGGGCAGAACGACTTATGCGGATTTTTTTCAGGTCGGTAATGTCATCAATGTAATTTTTCAGACCGAAAATGTTTTTTCTTGTTATTAGTTTTTCACTCAGGTTCAGGATTTCTTCAGCATTGATTGGTTTTGACATAACGTTACCAATTCCCTGCCTGAAGATACTGTAAAAGAAATTGTCTATTTTTTTGTCAGTGGTCATTATTGCCGGAATATAGGGATATTTATCATTCAGATAATTATAGAGATCAAAGGCATTGTCTCCGGGCAATTCAACCTCTGAGACTACCAGATCGAAGTTATATGCATTGAGTTTTGACATCGCATCAAATGCGGATTCGCATTCAGTGACTTCATATCCTTTTTTTGAGTAGATTTCATTAAGCAGTTTTTTGTGAGTTGAAAAATCAACTATGAGTACTTTTTTCATATAATGCCTGTATCTTTGAATCGCCTTTATTTTCATTTTTATAATCGACATTTTTTATATTCTTCCTTGATTTATTTTCTGGTTGACCTCTTCATTATTATTTGATATTAATATTTTAACAGTTCATTCTTCCTGTTCGGAGTAATGTGACTGTATTGTTCTTTTAATGGAGGAAAAGATGAAAAAGTTAATTGTATTGCCTGTTCTCCTCTTGCTTATTTTTCCGGTTTTTACAGGCGCTCAGGAGAAAAAGGCAGAAGAAAAAAAACAGACATATAAGCTGTCTTCTGAGATGCTGGACAATCAGGGAAAGGAGCTCGATAAACAGATAAGCTCACTTAATAAAAAACTGACAGATATAGTAACAAAATATGATTTGCTCAATACCCCTGGTATCAGAATAGTTCCTTATCAGACAACCTATAAATTGGGAAAAGACTACATCGAGATTGAAAAGCATCTGTTTCTCAAGGATCTTATCTATAACAGGACAATCACAGGAATAAAAACGAAGAAAATAAGAGTATATACTTCTGGCAAGAATGTTACTAAGGTTGTATCGGAGATTTATGAAAAATCCAATGAAACGGGACAGGTAAATATTGTAAGAATAGAAGATCCAAGTCCTCTTTCCGAAGGTACAGACGATATCCTGTTTACGCATGTATACAAAGGAAAGACTCTACTCAGGGACAGAAAACTTGGTGAAATAAAAAATACAACAGCATATCCGGTTCGAAATGACCTTAAAAGGGATTTCCTGATACCGCATCTGACGTATTTTTCTGATAAACTTCAGTTTATAGCAGAAGCCTACTATAAATCAGTGAAAGATACTGACAGTAATCTTGCTGAATTCCTGAAAAAATCAACCCAGTACTAAAATTATCTAAAGGGCGGTCAGATTGTATGACTGCCCGGCAGTTTAAAAAAGATTGACACATATTGAGTGGTATTTTTTATAAAGTGATTCAGAATCTGATCCTGTAGAATATGAATATGGGGCCGATTCATACGGCCCCATATTCATGTTCCTGCGGAAACCCTGAAATTGTCTCAAACAGGAATGAATTATGAAAAATCCAATACTCGTACCGGAACTGAGAGAACTCCTGCAGAAAAAGAAATTCAACATCCTGAAGACATTTCTAGAAGAGAGCCATCCAAAAGAAATTTCCGAATATCTTGGTCTTATGAAGCCAAAGGAGATATGGGAAATCCTCGGACATGTGGATGCATACCGCAGAGAATCCATTTTCAGTTACCTTGATATGGATGTTCAGGTGGCAATGATATCACCTGCCTGGAGAAAGAATGTAACTGAACTTCTCATGGACATGTCCCCTGATAAAAGGGCAGACCTGTTCCTTCACCTGGACAAAGACTTTGCAGACAGATTTCTTGTACACCTGCCCATATCTGAAAGGGCAGATGTAATAAAACTGACCTCTTATCATGAAGAAACAGCCGGCGCAATAATGACAACTGATTATGCGGTTCTCGAAGAGAATGACACTGTAGAGAAGGCCATAAAAAAGATCAGGAAAGAAGCCCCTTCAAAGGAAACAATATACTATATATACGTTACAGACGATATCGGTAAGCTTATAGGTTTTATCTCTCTTAGAAAGCTTATTATCTCCAGGCCAAACCAGAGAATATCCACTCTAATGAAGCGTGATGTTATTTACTGTAATGTAAATGAGGATCAGGAGAAGGCAGCAAATCTGATTGAGGAGTATGACCTTATTGCACTGCCTGTAGTTGATATTAACGAGAAGATGGCTGGTATCATAACGCATGACGATGCAATTGACGTTATCCGCGAGGAGCAGACAGAAGACCTCGAGAAACTTATGGCTATCAGCGGTGGTGTTGAAGAAAAGACCTATCTCGAACTACCTGCATTCGTTCATTTCAGGAAACGGGTATTCTGGGTTGTAGTTCTCGGCCCAGACCAACAACAGAAAGTCCCATCACAGAACCGCTTGCAAATGAGACCTTGA
>CAZEJW010000156.1:0-9744 GCA_964512685.1 uncultured Leptospirales bacterium
GAATAATAATCATGGTAAGAAATGCTTTTATATTTTTAGACATTTTATTTCCCCCCCCGGATTAAATTCATTGCTCTGAAATAGTAAAATGAAGATTTGTATATATCCATAACAATTTGGAGGCGCAGCTAAGGTTTTATGGAATTCCCGGGGTTATCCTTTTATGAATTGATACAATCCCTCACAACTCAATATAATGAGGAATTATATCAAGATACTCATTGTCCTTTGTAATGAATCCGCCGGGGATGGTTGCCATCTGAGTAAAGCCGAGTTTTTCATATAACTTCAGTGCTGCTGTGTTTGTTACTACAACTGCATTGAACTGCAGGATTCTGAAACCGTTTTCTTTTGCTGTATTCATGGAATGGATTACAAGCTTTTCTCCAATTTTTTTTCCGCGCTGGTTTGATTTCACTGCATATGATGCGTTTGAGATATGGCCGCACCTGCCGATATTATTCGGATGCAGAATGTATAATCCCACGACTTCTTCATCCTGCAAAGCCACGCCTGTAAAGGTCTGTTCATAGAAAAAATCGCGTGCTGTTTCAGCGGTTAATGAATCTGTCTGGGGGAATGCAACACCTGCTTCAACTATTGCATTCCATATAACTGTCATTTCATTTAAATCATTCTCAGTAAATTCGCGAATAGTAATTGTCATTTAATCCTCCGGTTTTTTCGCTCATCGGGTTTACAGACTGAAACCGTTTCTTTTTATTGCAAGGAAAATAATCCTGCTGCTTCTTCATCCCCCAAAAACTCTTCTTTAAGTTTAAACTTAGATTGTATTGAAGTGTAATATAAAAAAATTCGTTAAATTCAGAAAAAATTTATAACAAATGTAGGTTTTGGTTGACTATATGTACAGTTGATTATACATTATGTGTAACATATAGCACATCCACAGGAGGAAATATGTGAGTGATTTAAAATCAAATCTCAAAATAACGAGTAAAATTCACGTTTTCAGAGCTGAAAAGAGGATTACGCAGCAACAGCTCGCTGATGCAATCGGAGTGACAAGGGGAACAATTATTGCCATAGAAAAGGGCAATTACAATCCGTCTCTTGAACTGGCGTTTCGGCTGGCAAAATATTTCGAAACTGACATTAATTCAATATTTAAAGCAGAGGAGGTTACAGAATGAAAAAGCTGAATGATTATATTCTGAAATATATAATGTTCGCCAGTCCCGCGGTTCTTGCTGCAGTTATCTGGGGAGCATTACAGAGCCAGAAGGAGGTTGCTGACTGCGGCATGTTTATCTATGGCATATGGCAGGTGCTTTCGTTTAACCTGATGATCTGGTTTGTTGCCCTGATATATATGATTGCAGCACTGGTTGTTTCTTCAGAGCTTCGCAATAAACTCCTGGTCAGGATCGCAAGAATAAAAGAAAGGGATGAAAGGGAAGGTTATATTATTGCCCAGTCCAGCAGGTTCTCGTTTTTCTCAACGCTTGCATTGCTGATTCTGCTGTTCTTTTTTACTACAGTGGATATTTCAGTGAGTAAACTGCCTGAGGGTGAAAGAATCGACGGGCACAGGCATCAGCTTTCAATTGGACTGTCTTACAAAATCTTTGAAACAGAAAAGATACAGGAGCAAAAAAAGGATGTGATTTTTTCTACACAGTCGTTTCCTTTTACAAAACAGAATATGGTTCTTCTTGTTCTCTTCTGGCATCTGGGTACTTTTTACTATTCTTCAAGAAAGATGCAGGTTAAGGATGACCCTGTATCATAAACTTCTATTTCCGGTTAAGCTGTAAGCGTAAATATAATTGATGCAGTACATTGCTGTGCTGCATCAGTTTATTATTATAATCACTGCTTTTTGAAAATCATAAAAATATCTTCTGTTATGCTTCCGTCAGGTTCAGTGTATGGGGCTGTGTCTGTGAATATTACAGAGAAGCCGTTTTCATTTAACAGTTTTTCTATGTAATCAGGCTCAAAGTAGTTGAAGTATATTTCTGTTTCAGAAAAACTCGTTGTTTCATAACCGGGCTGTTTTCCTGTCATAAAGCTTATGTAAACAAGGCCTTCCTGTTTAATGAGCCCTGCAGTTTTCCGAATTACTGATTCAACAATACTGTTTTCCAGGTGAACAATTATAAAAGACATGCAGGCTGCATCGAATTTGATGTCTGATTCAAAGTCTTCTATTGTGCTGACTGAGAAATTTCCATGCGGGCAATTCTCTTTGGCAATCTCTATCATTGAAGAGGAGAAATCAAAACCATGAACCCTGTGCCCTGCTTCGGAAAAAAGTTTTGAATTAAGCCCTGAGCCGCAGCCCATGTCAAGGACGCTTGAGCCGGGTTTAAGAAAATCAATAAAGTTCAGAATCTGTTTCTGATAGGTAACATGAGTTGAAAACTTCTCATTGAATTTACCTGCAGATGAATTATAGGAATTAAGTGTTTTATTCAATTATTGCTCCCTTTGGGCTGGTTTTCTTTTAACTGTAAAAAGATCAGTATCAATTATTATGTGATTTTTAAGGGATTCATATTGCATATGGTTTTTAGATAATCAAGCAGTTTATTATTCCTTGACACTTTAATAATATCTGAAATTGTTTTTACAAAAAAACAGGAATTATCATGCAGGAGATATTTGCCACAGTATGCCTTGCAGGTGCAATACAGGCCCTGTTTCTTTTTCTTGCTTTACTGATCAGGAAAAGAAACCGTATTGCAAACAGGTATCTTTCTGTTTATCTCTTCTTTGTAATCCTTGATATGATTGAATTATTCCTTGGTGCAAAAGGTTCTGTCAGTTTATCAGGACCCTACAGGCTGAGTATTATTCCTTATTCTTTTATCTTTGGCCCTTCCATGTTTTTGTATGTCTCAGTTCTTACCGCGCAAAGAAGAATCTTCTCTTTGAAATACCTGTTGCTCTATGTTCCGTTTATTGTTACGCTTGCAGTTAACATTATATTGATTGCTGCACCCGGCAGATTTAATTCATCACAGGCAGTGAATATTATAATTAACGGCGGAGGCCTGTTTTTTGAAATAATACTGTATGGGCTGTCACTGATGATGCTGCATAAATATATTCTTCGCCTGAAAGATTATTTCTCGGATATTGATTCTCTTAAGCTGTCTTTTATCCGTGCAGGCCTTGTTCTGCTGATAATAATTGCTTTTCTGATTCTTCTGCAGTATTCCCATGGCAATGTAAGACACCAGCATGAGATTACTGATATTGCTGCAATACTCAGCGGTCTTGTTCTGATATTCATGATTGCTTTTTTTGCAGTTCTTCAGCCTGATGCTTTCAGCAAAATTCAGCCTGTAGATAATGCGTTGCCTGGAACTGACGCATCAAATCCGCGGTATGAAAAACTCAGGCTATCTGCTCAGCAGGAAGAAGAATATGTTAAAAAACTGAAGGATTACATGTCTGAGAAAAAACCATACCTGAATGAGGAACTGACCCTTCAGAACCTGGCTGATGAACTCTTCTGGCAGGGCCATCACCTTTCCATGATTCTGAATATTCACTTCAGGCAGAATTTCTATAATTTTATAAACAGCTACCGTGTTGAGGATGTTAAAGAGAAACTCGCTGATCCTGATTTCAGGGAACAGAATATTCTTTCAATTGCCTTCAGCTCGGGATTCAATTCAAAGTCAACATTCAACACAATGTTCAAAAAATTCACAGGAAAAACCCCGAGTGAATTTCGCTCAGAAAAATCTTTTCTGTAAAAAGGTACGGGTTCAGTAACCCGGGCGACACACAGGCATATTCATTGTATTCTCTGTGAAAAGAAATCACTGATTCCGGAGAATGCCATGACATATAACATTCTTAAAAATCTTATATCTTCAAACCTGTTTGTTCAGTTCAGACTGGCATCAATCATGAAGGCAGAGGGCAGTCTTATATTTTATCACGCAGGGATTGAAACAGGATTCTTTAACCTCCTTGCAGATAATCCCCTGGGCTTTGATGACATTGTTAATGAACTGAATATTTCAAACCGGCAGCTTTTATCTTCATTCCTGGACATTGGCTGTTCTCTTAAAGAGATTGCGTGTAAAAACGGCAGGTACAGGTTAAAAGGACCTGTTGCAAAGGCGCTTGTGAATAATATTCCCTGTAGGGAAATTATAAGAGAAACAGTTAATTATCACGGTGATATCGCATGCAGGCTTGATTCGTTTCTGCTGGATAACACAAAGGGAGATTACCTGGAGGATTTTGGAGGTGTGATTGCAGAGTCATCCAGGATTATGGAACCAATGATTAAAGGCTTTATTTACAGAACACTGAATAAAAAGATCCCGCATACCATACTTGAACTGGGCTGTGGAGCAGGTGAATACCTGAGATACTATGTTGACATCAATAAATATAACCAGGGAATTGCTGTTGATATAGATGCTTCAGCAGTTGAAATTGCTCAAAGAAAAATCAGGGAGAATAATATTGAGGATAATTTCAGTGCAGAACAGGATGATTTTATTAAACCTCAAATCCTTAAAAACAGGAGTTTTGATCTTGTAACATCCTTCTCAAATATGCATTACCTGTCTGATGAAGACAGGGGCCGGGTTTTTGGAAATGTATATAAACTGCTTAATGAAAAGGGCAGGTTTATCCTGGCAACAGGTTTTAAAAGTAATAATCTTGCATCATCATATTATGATCTTATATTTTCTTCCACGCACGGGCTTTACCCTCTGCCGTATATCAATGACATTGTTGAGTCTCTGAAAAGAAACGGATTTGCCCGTATAAGAGCAGAAAATCTTCTTGGCAGGTCATTCATGGGCATAGTTGCTTATAAATAGAAAACTTTTACTGAAGCTGAATATCCAGAGCCTTTCCTGTGTGAACAGACAGGCTCAGGAATGCCTTTTGTGCATCATCCAGCAGGGGTTCATCCCTGTATTTTGATGCCAACAGATTCAATACTTCTGCCAGATCGCGGATATCCTTCTGAATTTCTGTTTTGAGATTTGTTTTATCTGTCATGTAATCCTCCCTGTTGTAAACTCAAGATAAGATAGTAATACCAGTGTGATACCATGGATTGCACTGATAATCAATCAGAGTTTATCCTGTAATTTCTGTTTGTCTCCTGCTTGACAAATAAAAATCTGCATTGTATGAACAATCTCAGAAGATAAATCTTTGAGCCCCAGGGGCCTAATTTTCTTCCACTAATGTTTAATGAATATTATATCCAGGAGCCTGCCATGAAAAGGAAATTCTACAGGGGGCTGGCAATATATGCAGCCGGTTTTATCCTCTTTTTTATTTTCCGTATTATTTACGGTTATGTGTCATTTCCGGCTGAACAATCAGGGAACATTGTTATCAACCAGGAGAGGTTCAGTCCTGGTATTCGCAATTATGCCAGTTCAAAGATGAAATACAAAAAGGGAACCCAGACTGCCCAGGTTGTAACTGTTGACCAGAAATATGAAAGGGTTGCTGATTTTAAATCCACAAGCAGCGACTTTGATTCTGATGAAAAGAAATGCCGGGCAACAATAAATAAATACAAGGCCCTTGTTCAGTATGAAGGCAAATCCGGCCTTAGGGGAAGGCGTGTGCTCAACCTTGCAATCGGGGTTGACCCTGTTCGCTTTGATGAAATGGCAGCAGAAATAGAAAAAATCGGTAAGATCACTTCAAAGAATATCTCCAAGGTTGACAAGACCAATGAGTACAAGGATCTTAATGCAAAGAAGAAATCACTCTTTAAGACGCGTCAGGCGCTCCTGGGCCTCAAAGGGAGAGGAGGAAAAATAGAAGAATTCATCAACCTTGAAAACAGGATACTTGCTATTGAAGAGGAAATCCAGAAACTTGGGGTAAGACTTGGTGAGTATGATTCTGAAAATGAATTCTGTACAATCAAGTTCAGTCTCAATGAAGGCGCTCCACAGGCTGGAGTATCCTTTTTGCATCGCATAAAGGTCGCCCTTGAGTGGGCTGTTACCTGGTACCTGCTTGCAACATTTCTCCTGTTTCTCGGGTCAGGAATGATTCTGTTGGTTATAATCCTCATGGAAAAGCTTGGTATAATCAAGAAGATGGTAGAGAAGGTCGGGTAGAGGGATTTGATTAAGTTGCATTAGAGACGCAGTGTGCTGCGTCTCTAAAATATTTCCTTAAAGAATTCATCCTTATCAAGAGATTTTTGCCATTCTCTATGCCTCCTGACAGATTCTGTTCTTTTGGATTGCGGTATATTTAAGAACCGGGCTGTTTCGACAGGTCCCAATTCTTTCATGAGAATGTCTATTCCTTTTTTGAGTATATCTTCTTCACTTTCATATTTTAATGTTTTCATTTCAGGCTCTCCATTTCACAAAAGATTACAGGATTCATGCATTCAATATTTATACTGTTTTTTATACTTTTCTTTATCAATTTATCATCACATGAGATAAAACATGATCCAAAAAATTCAGAAAAAGCAACATGAGCAGCATCTGCAATTCCAAATTTTTTAGTTATTAGCTCTTCTGTTCTTTTCTTCACAATATGAGAATCATATTGTGGCATTGTGCCATAAGTATTTATCAGATTAAAAAGTTCAAGTCTTTCAAAGTCATTATCAATTGCTTCAATTTCCTTGATGTGGACAGGAGATTTGAGCATCACGTATTTTTTTATTCTTACTTTTGAAAGAATTAGATTTACTGCATCAGTTTCGATGCGAATACGTGCATAACTTTGATCATCGAAAGGTCGGCATAAAGAGCAAACATCCAGATATATTTCTTTCATAAATAAATATTGTGTTTTTACTGAGCAAAAATCAATCATTTTTTATGTTACAGGAGGAGGTAAAAAATCCTCCTGATTTTTAGACTCTTTATTGAGGTAGCCAGAAAAATAAAAAAAAGAATTGATTTCGATTCTGATAGAAATGACTGTTGATCAAAAGTTGTTTTCCGGAGTTTTGTTCCGAAAAGCACTGTTTGATTATAGTTATATTTTTTGAGGAATACTGATGGAACGCCTGTTTATTGCATTACCAATGCCAAGTGAGATTAGAGAGAATTTTCATGAGGTATATTCAAGCCTTGCCCCGTGGAAGAAGGAACTTCGCAGGGTTCGTCCTGAAAATTATAATGTGACAGTATCATTTCTCGGACCGTGTGATGAGGATTTGAAAACTCAGGTGGTAAAGGAGTTTAATACAATTCCTGTTCCGGGTGCTTCAATACCTTTTCGTATTGAGGGTATGGGAGTTTTCCCAAACCTGATACGGCCAAATGTAATCTGGTGCGGCATAGAGACTGATTTGTGGTCTGTGTCAATGCTTGCAAATACCGTCAGGGAGAAAATGGAATTGTGCGGATTTGAAAACGACAGGAAAAGTTTTGTTCCCCACCTTACTGTTGCAAGAGTAAGGAAGGCGAATGTTTCTTACCCTGAAATTGCTGAATTCTGTGAAGAGCAAAAGGCTGTATATTATACTGAAGGTACATTCGACAGGTTAACTCTGTATTCGTCAGTCCTTACTCCGAAGGGGCCTGTTTATGAAGTAATATCAGAAAAAGTGTTCCGGTAAGGATTTTTTAATTTCAATTCTGTTTATTCATCACCTCATCCATCCTTCAATTTTGAAATTCTTTTGTGCCAGTTTTCTTGCTTTGCCGCCATTGTCGGGTTTAAACCAGATTTCAAATCTTGCAGCATAGGGCTTTCCCCAGTCGCCTTCATAGATAGTGAAATATCCATTTGAACTGAATCTCGCAAAGGTATCCTTCGAATTTGATATGCGGATCATACTTTCTTTTTCCACTCTGTCAGGGGAAAGCCTGTAGTTCTTTGTTACCTCATATGCCTTGAGGTAGACAACTCCTTTTTCAATTTTACCAGTCCACAGGTCATATTCATACAGGCCAGGCTGAAATGAATTATACAGAACAAAATCTGTTTTTGATTTTTTTATTTTTGCAATATTGTCGGGCCTTCGGCTGTCTGAGTATGGAAGGTCAATGGGATTTTCTATCTTTATATTATCAGGAATATAAAGGTCGTCTGTAAACCTGTCGGGCCTGGTCTGCTGAATAAAAAGCATTGCAACAGCATAAAAGATCAGAGCTCCAAGTATACCAATGAAAAATACTCCGCTGACTATTCCCTGTATCCACTTTTTATTTGCCAGCTGAAAGATTGTGGAAACCATAAGAAATATCCATGAAAACATAAGGATGTAAAAGGCTGTCTTTTCGAATGAAGGAGAATTAACGAAGTGTGAAAAAACAAAGATCAAACCAGATAAAAAAGTGAAGGTCAGGGGAATCCACCACCTGTCAAAACAGAATTTAATCATACTTTTCAATGCATGGGAAAATCTCATTATCATCCTCCGGATATTATTTACAGTCCCCTGTGTCCTGATTGTCTGTGAATCATGGTTTTAATATAAGGATAAAAAGATCAGCCTGTCTTTACAGGTACTTTGATAAAAACAATGCCTGGCCTGCTGATTCATCGAGGATCGATTTTTCAAATCCGCAGCTTTCATAAAGCCTTATTGCGTTAGTGTTTATCTCCTGTACCTCAAGAGTCAGTTTGCAGCAGTTAAGTTCTTCTGCCTTTTCCTCTATTTTTTTTACAAGCATCTTTCCTATGCCCTGGTGACGGTATTCTTTGAGTACTGTAAAGTCGTGGATATTTATCAGTGGGCGTGCATAGAATGTAGAGAATCCCATAAAGCATATTGCCATGCCTGCGAATTTTTCATCAGCCTGAGCGAGATAGATCAGTGTTGTTGGAAACTTTTTCATTTCAGGAATCAGTTCATTTAAAACTTCTTCCGGAAGGCTGCGTTTGTAACCGTCAAGGTCCATGGCATATGTGTTGAGGAGCTCAACAACTGCCTTTTGGTGATCCGGTTTATTAAGGTCTGCCTGTTCGATTATGATTTTCATATGCCCTCTTTGCTGGTTAAATAACATTAATCTCGCCATGAAATGGAATGCCATCTTTAATAAAAAGTATTCAAAAAATTACACCGCGGGATTCCTGC
Organism: uncultured Leptospirales bacterium; assembly: GCA_964512685.1. GTDB lineage: Bacteria > Spirochaetota > UBA4802 > UBA4802 > UBA5550 > CAZEJW01. The sequence goes on from CAZEJW010000156.1 coordinate 9,029, forward strand.
CTCCGCAGGAATGAGGGGTAAAATTCTTCAAATTCAATATACTATGACAGAGACTATTCAGAAAATTTTATGAACGGAATAATTTGGCAAGCATTATTTGCAGTTTGAATTGTTCCCTGAAGATTCAGGAGCTGCAGATAAAGATATGAAATTCATTTTGCAGCATGTTTGTCCAGCTTTGTTTTTATCTCTTCAAGTTCCCTGAGTATCTCCCTGTTTGATACAATGCTTTTATAATTCATCATTATAAGTTTTACAGAGATCAGTAAAACGCCGGACTCTAAAAGCAGGTCATGGGTAAATCCCTTGGTGAACAACGCAGCAGCGAAGAGAATAAAGGTAATAACAATGACAATGATATCTGCTGATGAGAAATATTTTTTCATTTATTATCGCTCATGAGTTCAGGTTTTTTACAGGATTTATTATATCGAATAATATAGTAGTGCATTGGGAAAATTATTTCAAGTCTATTAAGGAAAGAACTTGATTTTTTAAGTGATGAAATTTACCATAATTGTTATATTTCTTTGTCTTGGGGTTTTGGTAGAACCGGTATGGGACAAAGTCAGTGTCTGCCGGAATGCAGGCTGATTTTGAATTATATGCGTTACGTGGAATTTAAAAGGCTTTGTGTTTTTTTCGGCGGAAAGTAATAATTAAAACAAAGAAAGGTGGAGAAAATTTATGAAGAAAAAAGTAGCATTGATAGCAGC
>CAZEJW010000157.1:0-9680 GCA_964512685.1 uncultured Leptospirales bacterium
CTCATAGCCGGCACCGGTAACAGTAGCAGCTTTTCTTACATTGCTAACATCTTTCCCAATTTCCTTTTGAAGAAAGGCTTTTTTGTTTTTTACATACGAAGGAATACCGTAAATCTGTTTTTCTCCGGAACCGTCTTCATAATAATAATCTGTAGTTTTGACTCCACCCCTGCCCTTTGGTCTCTTCGGAGGAGCAAGGCCATATTCTACAGGGTTTAATCTCTGAGGTCCCCATCCGTACCTATTATTCACATCATTCAGACTTTGCTCGACTCGTTTTAACTCCTGAAGTTTTTCTGCCAGAGTCAATTTTCTGACAGACTCATCATACTCAACATTTTCCTTCAGGCTGTTACCTTGAAGAAGGTTTACCAAACTCTCTTTGAATGTAGGAGGGACGACTCTTTCGTTGATCTCAGGTTTCCCGTTATTTATAATGTTCAACCCTTCTTCGAGAATTTTGGCTTTTTCTGCCTTCCCGTGTTCGGTATAAGGCAATAGAGCATCATCAGCAAAGAGCCTTGAGAACAGCCCCGTATTCTGCATGTCCTGCATGTCCTGATACATCTGGGGATCGCCAGCTGCCCTGTGTGCATTATAGCTTGTTTGAGCTTCCCTGAGCCTTCTCATTCGGTTCTGATTCACCATAGAGTTAATCGCAGCAATCTGACTGCTTAATCGAGAAAGGCTGTTATTTGGTATATATTGCATAAAATCCTCCTATACAAACGATCCAATTGTCCCGGCTATCTGAGCTGCAGGCAATAATTTCTCAAAAAGCCCTGGTTGTTCTGTAACAATATTTTCAAAAGCCTTTGTCCCAAGAGCCAGGTTCCCAAGACTTCCCATCTGACCTAAATATTGCTGTTGTCTGTTCATAGCTGAATTCATCATGTTCATTTGTTGTGTTCTTTCATTCATCAGCATGTTTTCTCTTGATGCACTTACCTGGCTCATATATTTTGAAAGAGCAGAATTTTCTCTCATTTTTCTTGCAGAACTGTGCCTTTCTGTCCCATGCTGCAGATCAGATATAGCATTCTGGTATTCAGCTTTCATCGGATCGCCATAGCGGTTCCTGAACGTTGTTTCAAAATCCGGCATCGCCTCATATGCAGACTGAGGCTGTTGTGCCATATCCCATATCTTAGAATACATCTTCGGTGCGTATGCCGCCCCCTGTTGAGCCATTATAGCAAGGTAGGCTTGCTGCTCAGGAGTAAGAGTTGATTCTTTGTCTTTTTTTTGTTTACTGAGCAGATCAAAGCCAAAGTCAAAACCTGCCCCCCTGCCTTCATCAAGGAGAGCCCCTGTAGCACCCAGACCCATCATGAGGGGGAGACCTCCGGCTGCTCCAAGACCAATCCCTACGGCAGCCCCCGCATGATCTGAAACAAAATCAGCAACTTTATTATACCAAGCCATCATATACCTCCGTCATTGTATTCTACAATTAAACTTTCTATCTCAAAAGCAGAGCCGGCCACATTCTCAATCTGAAACCTTACCTGCTTTCCTCTCAAAATAAACTTAACAATTGATTCAAAATAAACCGGTGTTCCCGCAAGAGAAACCGTTATCCATTCAGACCAGTTGTGACCGAAATCAACACTGGCTCTTATGCGAATATCCCCGGTAGCAGAAACCATCCCCAGAACGCATCCTAAAAGCCTGAAAGCATGTTTCGGATCATTCAGAGGATAATCCCTTGTGGTAATTGAGCAGGGAATCTCCACCCCATTGTCGCTTTCAGCATCGTTAAACTCATGCACCTGCCCTGAAGTATCACCCAGTAGAATTGTTGTATTGTCCGCATACACCAGCATATCCCTGCATCTTACACCCATGCTTAGCATAGAAGCATAAGTGTGATAAAAACTCAAGGCTACAGTTCCAGCGGTAGCAGAATTGCTTATGGTAATTGAGCCCGGGCCTGTTATGCCCGAAATAGTTGTTCCGGAAGGAACCCCTGTTCCTTCAACCAGCATTCCTTCAACCAGATCAACAGTAGAGGCCGTCATCCCTGTAATGTTTGTAGTACTTATAGTCCCGTTGCAGGTCAAAACCGGTTCGCTTAATTCTGAGCAGTCAGGAGCATATTCCTGCAACCAGAAACCAAACGCTGTCATGTTAGATATTGTCCATATAGTCCAAAAATTCTGAACATAATCATAAACGAAAACTTTATCCGGATAAACTCCGCCATCGCCTGTTGGAACAAACAGACAGTAAAGGTTTTTATCCTCCACTGCAAAGGCAAAAGCCCTTTTCAGGTTGTCTCTATTTTGAACCCGGTTAAGGTATTTAACAACATCAGCTCCAATAGGAGTTGCGGAAATCCCATCAAATCTGTAGACCTGCTGACCCGAATAGAAAATATGAAAAGATCCAAAATTCACAACAGTTCTGATTGAAGGAGTTCCTTTATTAACCTTGTCCTGGTTAAAATTAAAAGGGTCATCATTACCCCCTGAAGGGTCAGGCCACATTTCAGAAATCGAGTTTGCTTTATAAATAAAGAGATGCCCCCGCAAAGGAAGAATCCCCAGAATAGGCTCATTAGTATTCAGTAAATCATAAATAATCCCAGGCCAGCAGTCAGTCTGCCCTGCCTGAGAAATCTCAACTGTCTGAGGGCAGAGGATAGAACCATCAACAGTGTTTGCAACAACAACATGCTCGTAACCCACACTGCCCCAATATCCTATATACTTTGCTCTTCTCGGCTTGTCTCCTGTGAATGTTAAATCAGCATCCCCTGCTGTTGTTGCAGTTTTGCTCAGAGTAATCTGACTTGCGCTATCAACAGACTGAACAACAGTTTCATCCTGAATCCCTGACCCGGTAACAGTCATACCTGTATAAAGATCAATTGTCTTATAGAGGGCTACAACTGCACTCCCGGATGTTAGAGTGCATGTCCGAACTCTTCGGTGGATGGTATCTTCAAAATAGCCTGTACTGTCCCATTCCTGAACAGGGTCAATCCCGTTTGTAACCATGATAATTTTATCAGCCCTTTCATCATTATAAGGGAAACATACAGAGTGATAGTCAATGTCCTGTCCCGACCAGCAGATTCTAATTACATATGGAACACCTGAAGCAGAAGGCCCGGCAGAGCTTAAAACAAAGTGAGTGGCATCGGTCCAGCTTGTAATCGAATACCAGTTATTATCAACAGCAGAAACCTCATTCGGATTAGTAACGCCAAACTTAACCTGGCACACACCTTCAGGCCATTCCCCGTAGAGAAAAGCTGTTCCCTAACCGCTGACATGGACACCGTAACAGCTTACACTCCCGGTGTTATAGCACTTTGTAAGAAAATCAAATCTGCTGCCCCTGTAAACATAAGAATCTCTTGTTGTAAAAACAATCAGGTACTTTGTTCCATTAATTCTTTCGTATTGAATAATGTTGGTAATAGTCCCGTTCAGAGAACCGAAGAGGGCATAACCCCACCGGCTCTTTATTCTGCCCTGTTCAAAGAGAATATTATTTCCGTCAGATGCCCTCGATTCAGGAATCATCCTTGGGTGATAGTCTTTAACTATCCCCTGAATTGCCGAAATATTAAAATACTTCATTTCATCCTTTCGTTACGGTTGAAAATCCCCGCCCATGTAGCAATAAACCCCATTACTCCTATGATCAGAGTGTCAGAGAAATTGCCCTTCTCAAACATCCTCATAACCAGCATTGCAATTACAAGAACAATGAGGATGCCTATGTAGACATAAACCGGTTGAGGGTAGTCCCCTTTAAAGATAAATGACTTTAAAAATTTCATGGCCTTCTCCCTTTGTATTTATAAGCCCAACCTGTTTCTTCAAAATAAACAACAGGGTTCACATGGCTGTTATCCTTTTTAACAACAAAATGTAAATGATGAGCAGGAGAATTCCCGCCTATTCTGCTATGACCCATAAATTCATTCTTCCTGTAAGAACATAAATAAGTTCAGAATAATCAGTCTCAAGTGGTTCTGCTGCCGTGAAATAATTCCCGTATGAGTCAACGCCTGCACGCTTAACTCTCATATCTTCAACAGCAATAATCGGCTGCAAAGCCCATTGAGGGACAATCCCTTTGCCGGGCAAAAATCTTACAGTCCTGAGATCAACTGCGTTATGAAATTCTTTTTTGCCGTTTCTGATTCTCCATTCGAAACCAGAAGTTATAACCAGTTTTTGAGGCATTCTTTTTACAGGCATCACTCCCCCTTCTCTATAATTCCTTTTAGCTCATGAACAGTTTTTGTAAGGTCGTTAACTGCTTTTCTGAACTCCAAAAAGTCCTCTTTTGAAATCGATTCTTTCTGTGCATTCTCAAGAGCAATTATTTCTTTTTCAATTCTGCCTATGGTCTCATCAAGTTTTTTCTCCAATTCTTTCGTCCTGTCCTGAAGTCTCACAAAGCATCCAACAAAGGCAATCAAAGCTACAAGCTGAAACCAGTATTTAACAATAAATTCTTCCATTAAGAACTCTCCAGAGTTTTAACACGTTTTTTCAGTTCGTCATTTTCTTTCTGTAGTCCCTCTATTATTTTAAGCAAGTCTGCATTAAAGCGAAACTGATCTTCCTGTGATTGTGGGAGAAGTGGAAGTATCATACGTCCTCTATAACCAGGACTGAAATAGGTCTTTCTTCAGAAGAACCAAAGGATACAGGAACATATCCAGAAGAATAAGATTGCCATACTGCCCTTGAATCCTGATTGAGATAAACACTTTCGTAAATTACAAAATCAGTAGTATCTCTCCAGGGTAACTCACGCCCTGGAGCGTCTTTGTAATATGTTTTAAGGCGAATCCCGCCAAGAATAACTTCTCCCCAGAAACAGTTTTCATAATATGTAGTTAACATCCTTGATATGCTATTAACAGATAATTCAAAATCTATTTTAGTCAACTTTTCTTCATCTTTAAAATATATTAACCCATCATTTTTAATAAACAAAACTCCGCATCCGGCTTTCACTTCCTCATCTGTGGTTTTCCTTAAAATAACAGGCGTATGCCTGCCGTCAGCTAAAATACTCTCTTCCCAGTGATGGCCCAACTCAGCGCGTTCTCTCAGATCCCTTTTTATTTCGTGAACGGCATTGTTAAAATATCCTATCATCTCAAAATCAACATAAACTGTCTGTCTCCAATCGATAAAATGGCTCACGCTACTTCTCCAATTGCCAAATAAAAGAAATAACCAGACGAAGAATAATTATTAACACTGAACCAGGTCTTGTCAATATCTGCAATTCTCATTGAATCTTCAACGGGAGAAATCGCTGTTAAAAATAAAACAGGGGTTGTCAAAAAAGTTTTCCTGAAATTATAAGACCCATACCCTGTAGATTTTTTCCCCCATTCAAAACAAATTTTATCTGAATTTTTTCCTAAAATAATATACCCGTCTGGTGTGGCAGAATATACTTCTCTCACAGAATGAATAAAACCATTGCTGGTAATCTGCACATCATTATTATTTTCATCCATGAAAAACAATTCTGCTTTTCCGTCAACATCCTTAACATGCAAAATCCCGCAGTCAGCAATCCCGCTGGTCACAGGGTCAGTATTACTCAGGGTAACTTTTTTATGAATGCCATCCTGGTTAGGGTCAGTGTCAGAAATAGATTCATCCCAGTGATGGTCAACTGCCATTCTCTGAGCAATATCCTCTTTAAGCTGGTTCAGGTGCTCATACCAGAGACCGGCCTTCTCTGAAGAGGTTGGAGTTGTCTCATCCCATGCTCTATCGTGACTCATTCTGTGCCTCCGCTTTTATTGCTGTAATTGCCTGCTCTCTAATCTTAGCCTGAATTTTGGCCTCATATTCTTCTTTTTGTGTAGTAAGCCCCCGTGCAGAAAGAGCAGTAAAATCAAGTTCTTTGATTTTACCGTCTTCATAGGTATATCTTTCAGGGTTGCTGGTTTCAATTACATCACCGGTTAAACCGTTTAAAATTTTACTGAGTTCAATAGACCTTACATTTACTTTCTCAATTTCTATATATCCAAATTCATAAAAATAATATAGTTTCATAATATAACCTCTCCTAAGTACTGATAAAGAAATGCTCCAAAATAACCTTTATCATTTCCTTCAGTATCTATTTCATTATCCCTTCCACTCACACCGTTGAAAAATGTTTCAAAATCAGGTGTCATAATAGCCTTGCCTAATTGTTGTCGGTGTCTACATTTTGTTGTGTCGTTGGGGACGCGGTAGGGGTGAAATGTTCCACTAAACCCAACGCTAGTTACTACCTGATTGGGGGCTATCACATTAAAACTTATAGCGCGTGCTGAGGGATTTATATCAGTGATTATATAGCCTCCTGCTGGGATAGTCCCCTGCTGCGGGTTCAATGAAAAACACATCTTCCAATTAGCATAATCTGCGCTTGTGGGGCTTGCGTCATTAGTATAATCAAGCAACATTTCAGCCAATTGGTTTAGCACATATATATAATATGCGTGATCAAAAAAAAGAACTGTTGCCACATTAGATATAACGGTAATACTTACTATATTCATATACTCATAAAAACCATTTTTAATTCGTATATCCCGCATAACGGGCACATAATCAGGATAATTAGCAATGTCCAACTCTTCATCAGGATCAGCCAAGTTCTTCCACGGATGACTTGCACTTATCGGTATATAACGTGGGTTGTGTTTTAGGTCTCCTATGGAAAGCCCTTCTTCTATTTTTTCTTTGACTGCTCTTTTGGTTGCATAGGTAGAAGAGCCGTCTATATCATTATCATTCCCGTGAAGGTTATCAAGCAAATCTGCGTTTATTCCGCTTCCGGAACCATCAATAGCCAGAATAGACGAAAGCAGGTTGGCTATTCTTACAAACCGGTCATCATGTTCACTGTCATGGTGAGAAATCCAGTAGTCAATATACTGTTTGATTTTCCCCCGGAGGCCTATTTGGTCAGGCTTTGTGGTGTCCAGATCATCACCAGTTGCCCTGAAACCGTTAACTGATTCCGCGTCATTTGGTACTACACTTCCTGTTTCACCCGAATAAGGATTGCCCGCCATATTAGAACTCCTGATATTTTACTTTGTAGAGATGAGACTGCCTGCGTCTTCTGTCTTCTCCCTTCAATGTCTCAATTTCTCTATATGCTTTCTCTGCCATTGAAGACATTATCATCTTACTTCTCATAACATCAGCCTCGGTTTTAAAAAGCATCAGCGGAGCCATATCCGCACACACCCTGTAAACAATAGCATTGCCCCCGTGTTCTGTAAGGGCATCTGTAAAAGAATCAAAGTCATCTTCTCTTGAAGAAAAACCCCAGTAATTCACAAAGAGGGTCCGTATTTCAGAAGGTGCCGGGTAGAGAACAATGTTTGTTCCTGTAATCTCGGCATAATGAGGGTACTCGGAGCTGTCATCCTGCCATAAAGCATCGTGAGCCTCTTTTGAACTCACAAAAGAAAGCAGCGGAGAAAAACCGTTCGGAATCTCTTCAGGGTCAACTGTCTGCCATAAAGCAGAAATAATCTCTTTGAAGTTAGCAGGCAGAAGATAATTCTGAGCCCCTTCCACGCTTGCTATTTCTCCGGTATAATACATAAACCAGTAATTATATTCTTTCTGAATGTCCCTGTGAGTTGTCTCTATCAGGTCATAAATAAGCTCCGCCTGAAAATTGCCTGGTACAACTCCGTCATAAAGATACATGCACACTTTCTTGAATATTTCACCAAAGGTCATCAAATGCTCCTGGTTTTCCTGTGTTCAAAATCCATTCTATTGAGCTTCTCCTGTTCAACAGTAACCTTCTGAGAATACACCTGAAGAAGTTCAGGCTTGTTCAGGGTCGCTGCCAGCTCTGCTGCAACCATAGCAATCAAAAGATTTGCCCCGTATGTGGTAAGATCATCCTCAAACTGGTCAAAGGTGGTGTCAGTCGGTGCTGTTAAAAACCTGAAACACCGAACGTTCAGAGAAGAGGCGTCCATGTCTGCATTCGGAGTAGGATAAAGAATGATTTGATTGTTCATACTCTGAAAATACAAAGGCTCCCCTGTCTGCCCTGCACCAAAAGCCATTTTAGCGTATGTGTCTCCAATCTGAAAAAGAGGCCTTGAAAAGGCTCCGTCTGTTAATACCGAAATGTTTGTAATCTTTTTAAGATCAAAGGGCAAAATATAATCAGCACCCCCGGTGGCAAGTTCAATTGTCACGTCCTCTTCCATGAACCAGTAATTACCCTCGGCCTGAATCCCCCTGTGGTAGAGAGAAATAAGTCCCGACTCACCAGCAAGGATTGAGGCAGCAGAATCAGGCGGCAATTCATCCCCCCAAAAAATATGACATATCTGTTCAAAAATCCGTCCTAATCTCATCTCTTATTCCTCCATATTTTACGGATCTTGTCGAGTTCAACAAGCTTCATAAAATCACCCTCTGCGGCCTTGTTATACAGCCCCGCTTTATCATGTTCAGAATGGATCACCGACACATCAGCAGATGCCTTGTTGATAATATAATCAGCCGCATAGAGAGTTACATCGTCATTCGCTGCCGCGCTCCATGCTGCAATGTTAAAATATTTGTAGTATTCCAGTGTAGAATTGACACTCACAGGAGGTGCAGGGTAAAAAGCAATTTGCCCGTCATTTATAATATAATATCTCGGATCTCCTTCAGGGTTTGTCCTGAATGCAATTCTCGCATATCCTTCAGGAATCCTGCTTAAAATAGAATCCTGCGTATAAACAAAAATCAGATCTTTGAAATCATCCGGAAGATTATGAACCTGCAGGGCATCAGAAAAACTTACAGACTCAAACATAAACCAGAAATTATACCTGGACTGGATCTCTTTGTGAAAAATCAGAACAGATTCCTGAATACGTGACTCAGCCCCTGCCGGGAGAGGTGAGTCACCGTACAAATTCACTGCTGTTCTGTTAAATATTTCCTGAAGAGTCATCCTCAGCTTCCTCAGTTACAGAAGTTTCATCCTGTTCTTCCATCACCTTGAGAGCCTCATCTTCTGCCTCAGAAACAATAGTTTCTGCATCCTTATGAGCCTGTTCAAGAATCTTCAGAGCTTCTTCCTGCGCTCTTGCTTTGTACTCTTCGGCTTGCCTTCTCATCTCTGCAATTTCAGCTTCAGAGTTCGCAAGAAGGTCTTTCTTTGCCTTGTCAGCATCGGTCAGGCCGCCACTGCCTTTAGGCAGTTCAACAAAAGAAATTCTCTGCTTTCTTTCAGTTTTAATCTCTTCACCTTTATCCAGATTGATGTCCTGCCCGCCCTTGACCGATTCATAAACCGTGTCTTTTGCAGCTTCGGCAACAAGCTCAGGCATATCTCCAATGTAGCCGTCAGGGTAAATCATTGATTCCCCCTGAATTGTAAATTTAATAGCCTCGCCAGGCTGTGCCTTATTAATCAGCTGCCCGTAAACATTTCTTTTTTTCCAACTCATTATTCCCTCACAAAAGGGGGATTTCTCCCCCCCCTTTATTTTATCTGAATATTGTTAAATCAATATCTTCACCGTCGACGTTCAGGTCGCTGTCAGTACCGATCTGAAAACGGTAAAAACCATTGCCTTCTTCTGGCTCGATTATTGTTATGCCCGAATCCGAAATAAAATTCAGAGAATCGGCGTTATAGAAATTAGCTGTGACTCCATC
>CAZEJW010000158.1:0-9662 GCA_964512685.1 uncultured Leptospirales bacterium
GTGCAACCTTGCCAAGGTTGACGTCGCGGGTTCGAATCCCGTTTCCCGCTCATAAAGCTGTCTCGTAGAGACAGCTTTTTTTTTGCAGTTTACTTTTAATTGGCGGGCCCTTGTTTTGAGTCTAAAAAATGTTTGACTCTCATACATTTATTCTAAAGATTTGTCCTGTTTATTGAAGTGACAGGTCTGTCCTTCTGGTTGAACGGTATTGACCTGAATCGGATGGATTTTGTGGGATGATCTGATATAGATACTGAATCTTGAAAATGAGTCTGGTGTCCGGGAATCGGCTGTCAGTATTCTAAACAATAGTAGAGGTGGATTAAATTGAATATTACTGAGAAGAAATTAGAAAACGCTACAGTTGAACTTACTGTAGAGGTTCCGGCCGAGAGGGTGGAAGAAGAGTATAAGGCAGTTTTTAAAAGATTTCAAAGCAGTGCCAAACTTGATGGTTTCAGAAAGGGCAAAGCCCCGCTTCAGCTTGTTCAGGTAAAATATGCAGAGGCGGCAGACGATCAGGTAGCTGAAAATATTATAAATAGTACAATATATGATGCTGTAACAGAGAAGGGTGTATCACCAATCAGTGATCCTGCATATGAATATGAAAAAACAAGCAGAAATGAGTCTTTTACATATGTAGCCAGGTTTGAAGTTCTGCCAACTGTTGAGCTTGCAGAATATTCCGGGCTTAATGAAGAAGAAAAAAGCTGTAATGTCACGGATGAAGATGTTGAAGATGAAATAAACAACATGAGAGAGCAGAAAGCTGATATAACTCTCAGGGAAGAGGAAGATGCTGTTGTTGAGGATGGAAATTTTGTACGTGTCAGCATCAAAAGAATTGACAATGTAGAAGAAGATCAGATTGCCGCTGTTCAGCCCCAGGAATATCCAATTGTAATTGGTAAGAGTAAGGATGACTATGGCGTTGACAAACATATAGGCGGAATGAAGGCAGGAGAAGAAAAGGATATAGTCATTGATTATCCAAAGGATTATCTTGTAGAAGCTGTTGCCGGTCAGAAAGTAACATACAGGGTACTTGTAAGAGAAATAAACAATATGAAGCTCCCTGAACTCAATGATGAGTTTGCAAAAGAGATGAGTTATGAGTCTGTTGACGATTTAACAGTAAAGACAAAGGAATTCATTGAAAAATTTGTTGTTGATAAGGCAAAGTCTGATGTAAGGACAAAATTACTGAATAAAATTGTTGAAAACAGTACTTTTGATATTCCTGAGTCAATGGTGCAGCAGGAGATGAAAATTGTTCTTGCAAAGAGATTACAGTCAATGGGATTCCCCCCTGAAAACATCAGAGAATTTCAGGAAAGCTTAATGGAAAGTGAAGATATGCCTGAGGATTTCCGTGCGAGTCTTCGTGAAGATGCTGAAAGAACAGTGAAAAATACAATTGTTTTAACAGAAATTGCACGAAAAGAAGAATTGAAGGTTCAGGAAGAAAAAATTGAAGAAGTTCTTCAGAAAATAGCGGAAAGGAATGGTCAGACTGTCGATGATGTCAAAAACATGGCAAGTCAGACCGGGATGATTCAGAATATCGAGGATGATCTTCTTCTTGACAGGACTCTTGATTTTCTTTATGAAAAAGCAGATGTAAAAATACTTAGCCCGATTCCACTTAGAAAATTTGCTCAGGAGTCGGCTGGACAGCAATAAATTGATTGAAAAGCTTATGAATTAAGAGTATATTTGCTGAAAACAAAATATTCTGGTAACGTAGCTGATGTTATAGAATCATACCTTAAGAACAGGCACCTGTTTCAGGAAACAAGAGCGGGTGCCTGAAAGTTTCACATCATTTCATTCCTGCGTGAGGATTATTGTCATTCAAAAGTGCGGCAGATTTATACCGGTTTGTTTACGAATACGGTGACAGTGGCAAAAAATATTTAAAATTTGTATATTGATGAAAAAGGGGTGGTGATTAATATATCATCATGCCGAAATTATTAAAATAAGTAATTATTCAATATATATCATTATATATATTGTTAAGCAAATTTATAAAAATTATCGTGTCCGGGGTTTTAGGCAACGGGTACGTTAAAGCCTGTTTTTTACTGTAAAAAATTTTGTAATTAATATTAGATGTTATTTCATTACAATGAAATCGAGGAGAGTTATATGAGTTTGGTTCCAATCGTTGTAGAGCAGACAAGCAGAGGCGAGCGATCTTATGATATTTATTCAAGACTGTTGAAAGACAGAATTATTTTTCTTGGAGAAGCAATAGATGATACAGTTTCAAGTTTAATAATTGCACAGCTTCTTTTTCTTGAGGCTGAAGACCCTGATAAGGATATTTTTCTGTATATCAATTCACCGGGCGGGGTGGTTACATCCGGGCTTGCCATATATGATACAATGCAGTATATAAAACCGGATGTGGCAACTATATGTATTGGTCAGGCTGCATCAATGGGTTCTTTTTTATTAACAGCCGGTGCAAAAGGCAAGAGATCTGCTCTTCCGAATTCAAGGGTAATGATCCATCAGCCAATGGGAGGTTTTCAGGGACAGGCGTCTGATATCGAAATTCAGGCACAGGAGGTTCTGAAGACCAAGAAAAAACTGAATGAGATGTACTCTTTCCATACAGGCCAGCCATTTGAGAAAATTGAAAAGGATGTTGACAGGGATTATTTTATGTCGGCAGAAGAAGCAAGAGAATATGGCCTTATTGACAAGGTAATTGAAAGAGCAGAGAAATAATTTAAGGAGATATTATGGCTTCTAAAAAGAAGGATGGCGGTCCAAAACTCTATTGTTCGTTTTGCGGTAAAAGTCAGGAAGTGGTAAAAAAACTGGTTGCCGGACCGGATGTATATATATGCGACGAATGTATTGAGCTTTGCAATGAGATCGTAGATGATGAGAATGAACAGAGCATTGAAGAAAACTTCAAGAATCTTCCAAAGCCAAAGGATATAAATGAAATTCTTGATGAGTATGTTGTTGGTCAGGACGTTGCCAAGAAGATGCTCTCTGTTGCTGTGTATAATCACTATAAACGGGTTTTTAGCAATAAAAATCTCAAAAAAACCGATGTTGAACTGGAGAAAAGTAATATACTCCTTACCGGACCAACAGGTACAGGGAAAACACTGCTTGCACAGACCCTGGCCAGAATTCTTCAGGTTCCTTTTGCAATTGTTGATGCTACATCGCTTACTGAAGCGGGGTATGTTGGTGAGGATGTAGAGAATATTCTCCTTAGACTTATTCAGAATGCCAATGGGGATGTAAAAAAAGCTGAGGTCGGTATAATCTATGTGGACGAAATTGACAAGATTGCAAGAAAGTCAGATAATCCATCCATTACCAGGGATGTCTCAGGTGAAGGAGTACAGCAGGCTCTTCTGAAAATTATTGAAGGTACTGTAGCGAATGTGCCACCACAGGGAGGACGAAAACATCCTCACCAGGAGTTTATTTCCATAGATACCAGGAATATACTCTTCATCGTTGGCGGGGCATTTGTTTCTCTTGATAAAATTGTCATGAATCGTATAGGAAACAAGACAATGGGTTTTGAGGCTGAGATAAAGTCGAACAAAGAGATTGAGGAGCAAAACGCTCTGAGTCATCTGAATCCTGAAGACCTGATAAAATACGGGCTTATTCCTGAATTTGTCGGCAGGCTTCCTGTAATTGCTGTTCTTGATGAACTGGATAAAGATGCTCTTGTGCAGATTCTGACAGAACCAAAGAATGCACTGACAAAACAGTATAATAAAATGTTTTCATTCGAAGACATAGAACTCGAATTCACTGATCAGGCAATTGAAGAAATTGCAGCAATTGCAATAGATCGAAAAGCCGGGGCCAGAGGACTAAGGGCTGTTCTTGAATCTCTTATGCTGGATCTGATGTATGAAATTCCTTCAATGGAAAATGTTCTAAAAATTACAATCACTGCCGAAATGGTAAGAGGCGAAGAGGGGCCTGAAATTGAATATGAGAAGGAGAAGTCTGCGTAAAAGCGGTTTCTTTTCAGCTGTTTTCACTATATCGGGTTGCTTTTCTTTTTGTTGATAAATATACTACAAATAGATATTGAATTTCGGTGTTTATTTTTAACTTTTACAGACAGGAAGGCTCAATTATCTTTGTTGTCTTTGACAGCGGGGGAATTTTTCTTCTTTTCTATTAAGAAAGTTTTATCAGGAATAAATATAGATAAAATTTAAATATGTGTAACAAAATAATTTTTAGCAGCACCTGTTAGGTAAAAATTTTGAAAGGCAGTATTCTATGAGTTCAAACAAAGACGATAAAACTGATAAAAAAATAGATTTTACTAAAAACTACCCGCTTCTTCCATTGCGGGATGTTGTTGTTTACCCGCATATGATTGTTCCCCTGTTTGTGGGAAGGGAAAAATCCGTTAAGGCGCTTGATAAGGCAATGAAGGAAGACCGCCTGATAGTGCTTGCGACACAGGTGGATGCACAGATTGCAGTGCCTGACAGGGAAAATCTTCATGATGTAGGCACTGTTTCTGAGATACTTCAGTTGCTGAAGCTACCTGATGGCACAATAAAAGTCCTAGTCGAAGGGATCAGCAGGGGATATATCTCTGACTTTAAAGAAGAAGAGGATTTCTTCGAGGTGGAAGTCAGGGATATCGAAAGAGAGGTCGAATTTGCACCTGATACAGCTGCTCTCAGAAAGACTCTTATAGAGACTTTTGAAAAGTATATCAAGCTAAATAAAAAAGTTCCAAAAGAGGCGCTTTCCTCTGCCAATGGAATAGAAAATATTTCTCAGCTTGCGGATGTTATTGCATCTCATATTGATATGCGGATTGAATATAAACAGTCTGTACTTGATATTGGCAATCCGCTTGAAAGAGTAACAAAGCTGATTGAGCTTATCAATGGCGAGATAGAAATCATGTATATTGAGAAGAAGATACATGGTCAGGTCAGAAAGCAGATGGAAAAGACCCAGAAGGAATACTATCTCAATGAACAGATGAAGGTCATCAAGAAGGAACTCGGTCAGGGTGAAGAGGAAGTTGACGAGATCGAGGAATTCAGAAAGAGTATTGAAGACGCAAAGATGTCTGCTGAAGCTCAGGCTAAGGCATTACAGGAGCTCAAAAGACTGGAAAAAATGCCTCCAATGTCAGCAGAATCAGCAGTTGTCAGGAATTATATAGAATGGCTGCGGGATGTGCCCTGGCATAAAAAAACCAAGGATATTAAAGATATTGAAAAATCTACAGCAATCCTCAACGAGGATCACTATGGTCTTGATGATGTAAAAGACAGGATTGTTGAATATATTGCAGTAAGCCAGCTTTCAAAAAAACTCAAAGGTCCTATTCTTTGTTTTGTTGGCCCTCCGGGGGTTGGTAAAACCTCACTCGGTAAGTCTGTTGCAAGAGCTCTGGGAAGAAAATTTGTCAGGATGTCTCTTGGCGGAGTAAGGGACGAAGCTGAAATAAGAGGGCACAGAAGAACTTATGTAGGGGCCCTCCCCGGCAGAATAATCCAGATGCTGAAAAAGGCAGGTACTGTTAATCCTGTTATTCTTCTTGATGAAATTGACAAGATGTCAATGGATTTCAGGGGAGACCCTTCTTCAGCACTGCTTGAGGTTCTTGACCCTGAACAGAATAATTCATTCGCTGATCACTATCTTGAGGTTCCCTATGATCTTACTGATGTAATGTTCATTACAACAGCAAATGCACAACACAAGATCCCTCTGCCGCTGCTTGACAGAATGGAAATAATCGAGATTTCAAGCTATACGGAACCGGAAAAACTGAATATTGCGCTGAATTTTCTTTTAAGTAAACAGATAATCGAAAACGGACTCAAGCCTGAAAATATTGAATATGGCAGAGAATCCATGCTTTATACTATCAGACACTATACCAGAGAATCAGGGGTAAGAAGCCTTGAAAGGGTGATTGCCAAAATGTGCAGAAAGGTTGCACGTGAGGTAGTGCAAAACGGTAAGGATTTCCGGAAAGTCATAAATGAGGATGTCATTCATGAATATCTTGGACCAATCAGATTCAAGTATGGCATCAGAGAGGAAATGAATGAAGTCGGCCTTGCCAATGGACTTGCATGGACAGAGGTGGGTGGAGATATTCTCAGTATAGAAGCCCTGCTCATAAAGGGCAAAGGAGAACTCACCCTTACCGGTAAGCTCGGGGAGGTAATGCAGGAATCAGCACATGCTGCATTCACTCACGTAAAGGCAAATCAGCTTAATTATAATATAGAAGAAGATACAATAAAAAGTAATAATGTACACCTGCACGTACCTGAAGGCGCAATTCCAAAGGACGGCCCATCAGCCGGTATAACAATGGCAGTTGTAATAGCATCACTTCTCAGTAATATACCAATAAGATGTGATGTTGCAATGACAGGAGAGATAACGCTTGGCGGAAAGGTTCTGCCTATTGGCGGACTCAAGGAAAAGGTACTGGCCGCTCACAGGGCGCAGATCAAGCACGTTATACTTCCAAAAGAGAATGAAAAGGATATAGACAAGATTCCGGAATATGTAAGAAATGAACTCACCTTTCATCCTGTAAGCAAGATGGAAGAGGTCTTTTTCCTGGCTCTTGAAGCTCCTGAGAAATTCTTCAGGGATAAGGAAAAAGCAAAAGTTCTGTATGACAGATGGAAGGGAACAATAAAAGACTGGACTATCAATGTATCTGATCTTGTTCCTGAAAAATCTACAGTGAAACAGTAAAACAGAAAAATTATAAATAAAAGGGCTGTGCTATTGCACAGCCCTTTTAATATCTATTCCTTTTCAAATTGAATAAGCATCTTGTTTGAGTTTTCATTGAATGGATCTTTGACTGAATTCGAATAAAGATTTTTGATTGTAAATCCGTTTTCCCTGATGAATGCGGATATTTCTTCCAGATTATAGGCTCTCATTACATGCTGATCTTCAATTATGTGAGAACCATTGTTATCATGAATGTGATACCGGTAATTTACTTCAACAATTGTTTTTTCTCCATTCACTATCAGGTGAAATCCCCTTTCTCTTTCAACAATTGTACCGTTTGATTCAGTGCTGGATACTTTGCTTACGGGTTTTTTTTGAATTATTCTAACCGGCAGAGCATTCCATATTTCAAAAAGGCCCATTCCTCCGGGTTTCATTGCACGCCAGGTGTTCCAGAAAGCCCTGTCTACATCCTCATCTTTGAGAAGATAGTCAAAACTGCCAAAGAGAGATACAACCATATCAAATTCCTCATAAAAATCAAAGCTCCTGATATCCTGTTTCATGAATCTGATTTTGGAGGACTGTCTGTCGGCTGCTACTTCAAGCATGTCCTGGCTGTTGTCAAGGCCTGTACAGTTTATTCCGAATCTGGTAAGCCGTTCAAGATGTTCTCCTGTCCCGCATCCGAGATCAAGAAGAGACGGGTTCTTTTTATTGAAAATCAGTGATCTTATAAGAGAAATGTCATCGTGGAGATCTCTGTGATTCTCTTCAATGGAGAAGTAGTGCTCTGCAAGTTCATGATATAATCGCATGTCAGATTATTGTTTCCGGAGCTTTTTTGTGGTATGCATCCAGAACCAGGTTTTCAATTTCAGTGGTTTCTTCGAGCTCAAACAGCTTTTCTACCAGGCTTTTGCATTCATCTATCTTGACTGATCTTACAATACTTTTAACCTGATACATATATGTAGGACTCATCGAAAACTGTCTGAAACCAAGCCCCATAAGGGCCATTATGTATTTTGGCTCTCCTGCCATTTCACCGCATATTGATATTGGAGTATTGTATGTTTCCGAAACATTAACCAGCTGTTTCAGAAATCTCAGAACCGCAAGATTCAGAGGATTATAGAGATATGCTATTTTTTCGCTGATCCGGTCAACCGCCAGAATATACTGAACAAGGTCATTGGTGCCTACTGAGAAGAAATCACAGTACCTTGCAAGAATATCTGCATTTATAACAGCAGAAGGGACTTCAATCATTATTCCTATCTGAATATTTTCGTCAAATGGAATCTCTTCAGACCTTAGATCATTCATTATTTCATCTGTGATCGAACGGGCCTTTTTGAATTCTTCAACTGTCGTTATCATTGGGAACATGAGTTTAACATTGCCATAATAGCTTGCCCGCAGGATTGCCCTTAGCTGAGTTCTGAAGATTTCCTCGTTTTCGAGACTGAACCTTATTGCACGGCAGCCAAGGAAGGGATTTCTTTCCCTGTAGTGCTTTGTATGGGAATAAATTTTATCTCCGCCAACATCCAGTGTGCGGATTGTTACAGGCATTGGATTGAAGAATTCTGCTACCTTTTTATACTGATTGAACTGTTTTTCTTCATCCGGAAGAGACCGGTTGAGAAAAAGAAATTCTGATCTGAAAAGACCGATACCCTGCGCTCCATGATTCTGTATTACTTCCATTTCATCCGGAATCTCAATATTACCATAGATGAAAACATCTTCGTTATCCAGTGTCTTTGCCGGAAGACTTGTAAGTTTTGATAACTCTTTCTCAAGTGCAATAAACTGGCTCTGGTATTTTTTGAATTCTTCAATATCCTCGGGTTCAGGATTGATTATCACTTTGCCGTGAATGGCATCTATGATTACGGTATCACCGGTTTTGACATGTGATGTGCCATTTATTGTTCCGACAATAGCAGGAATCTCAAGAGCTCTTGCCATAATGGCTGTGTGGGATGTTCGTCCGCCTGTATCTGTTACAAAACCGAGAATATAATCCCTGTTCATTATCGCTGTTTCAGAGGGGGTGAGATCGTGGGCGAATACTATGACTTCCTCGTCAATGTGCGCAAGATTACTGGTTGCTGTTTTCTGCAGGTGACTTATGAGCCTTTTGTTTATATCCGAGATATCAATTATTCTTTCACGCAGGTATTCATCCTCGATTGAGCCAAGGCTGTTGATGAGTTCAAGAGATATATTGTTGATTGCCCATTCTACATTTTTCTTTTCTTCGCGGATCATTGTCTGGGCTTTTTCAATAACAAGGGGATCTTCAAGAACCATAAGATGGCTTGTGAAGATATCCGACATATCACTTGAGAGACTGTTAGCTATCTGCTCCTGTATTTCCTTTATCTCTTTTTTGGTCTTTGCAACAGCCTTTTCCAGACGGCATATTTCAGAGGGGATCTCTCTTTCCTTGATTATATATTTTGGGATAATAATTTTATTGTCTTTGAAAACATATGCCTTTCCTATCTTTATTCCGGGAGAGGCAATTGTTCCCTGAGTTATTATATTGGACATTTTTTTCTCTTTTGTAGGATAATATTTTTAATTGAATATTATTGCTTCAGTAATGTCAAGATTAATCATGGATAGAATGCAGGTATTTCCAGACCTGCTGATTCATTAAATCCCATGATAAGATTGGCATTCTGTACGGCATTTGATGCCTGTCCCTTCATCAGATTGTCAATCACTGATGTTATAAACAGTTTCCCGGTTCTTTGATCAACCATGACTCGGATTTCGCACCTGTTTGATCCCCTTACATTCTTTGTATTTGGAGATTTATCAGTTATAATGACAAATGGAGAATCCTTATAATAATCCTTGTAAATCTCTTCTGCCCGGGATGTAAGGATGGGAGATGCAGG
>CAZEJW010000159.1:0-9585 GCA_964512685.1 uncultured Leptospirales bacterium
AACGAACAGGAAATTTCTTTCTGTGGCGCTGGGATTCTCAGCAGGCGTTATGATCTATGTGTCACTGGTTGAGATATTTGCAAAGGCAAAGGAATCTCTGATTGCAGGATACGGAAGCGAGAGCCAGGGATACTGGATGACAATAGTCGCATTTTTCACAGGAATGCTCTTCATAGCTCTCATTGATAAATTTGTTCCATCAGAAGAGAATCCGCACGAAATACATTTTATTGAGGAAATGTCTAACCCGGATGCTGAAAAAAAGGCAAAGCTCATGAGGATGGGGACATTCGTGGCAATAGCAATCACCATCCACAATTTTCCAGAGGGCTTTGCGACATTCATTGCAGGCCTTCAGGAGCCTGAACTCGCCTGGCCTATAGCAGTTGCAATTGCAATACATAATATCCCCGAGGGTATTTCCGTTTCAGTGCCAATATATTATGCGACAGGAAGCAGAAAAAAAGCGTTCAGGGTTTCTTTTCTCTCCGGAGTTTCAGAACCAATTGGCGCGGCAGTGGGCTATCTCATTCTGTTGCCTTTTATGAATGACCTTGTTCTCGGATTCACTTTTGCTGCAGTGGCCGGAATAATGGTATTCATTTCACTTGACGAGCTATTGCCTGCCGCGCGTGAGTATGGAGAACATCATCTTTCCATTTACGGGCTCATTGCAGGCATGGTCGTTATGGCGGTGAGCCTTGTATTGTTTGTCTGATCTTTATTCGCACATTGAGTCAAGATCGTCCCAGCAAAGTTCGTTTCTGATACCGAACCGCGTTATTGCAAAATCGTATTTTACAGGGTCTTCGGGGTTGAGTTGCCTGAAGCCCCGGGTTATCTCGATTGCGGTTTTAAGATCCGCACTCTTTCGGCAGGTGAATCCATAGCACTGTCCAAAGTGATACATGTGGGTATCGAGCGGAACAATGAGTTTGGATGCAGGCACGTCTTCCCATCCTCCCGGATCAACATCGTCTTTTCTTACCATCCACCTGAGATACAGGTTCAGTCTTTTTACAGCGCTTCCTCTTGACGGGTCAGGAAGAAGAGACGACTTATCTGCTTCGGCTCTGTTCATGATTTCCTGGACGAAGGATGTAAGAGCGGGTATGACTGTTTCATCCTTCATTTTAATCTTCTCTTTAAAGCAGTTGCCCAGGGTGGAGTGCGATTTAATGGTTTTGCTTATACCTGTAAGAAACGCAGACAGCTCTATGCCTGTTGTAAAGCGGTGTTTGAAATCTTTGAACAGCTTTTCAAAATCCCTGTTCCTGTTTTCTTTTATAAAAGCTGAGGGATGAGGCCCAAGAATCTCAAGGACATGCGAAACTGACTTCAGTATCTGGGTTACTCTTCCGTACGCCAGTGATGATGCAATCAGGCCCGCGATTTCCCTGTCTTCATCATTGGGATAATTATAAAGAAATTCCAGCGGGTCAGGATGTACGAATTCTCTTCTGTTGAACCGGCAGTATACTCTTTCAAGATTTTCTATATTCATGAATTATCCGTGTTTAAAGTGAATTGTTTGTCTTTACAAACTGCCCGCTGTTTTAGCGGGTTTGCGTTTCCGCTTATTGTAATCAGGAGCAGTCTGCGTCAGTAAGTATGCATTTTTGTTCATATATATATTTTTATCATAAAAAACATCTTTTATTTGATAAAAAAAAATTTTTTATTGAAAATATACAAATTGAAAATTTAATAACATCAAAATTATATTTCAGGTTTAAAAGACAGCTAATCGGGGAAATTTCTGTCTTTCAAATCTTTTTTTGATTCAAAGGTTCTTTGAAATATGCCGGCTGCGGATGAGATCATCTCAAATGCAGCTAAACCCGGACATGACAATAAAATTTGAAATATCAATGGCCGGGGTCTCTATTCAATAACAGGTTTACTGTTATTGTTAATTCATGAGGAGGGGAAAATGAAGGAGACTATTACACTCACAATTGACGGAAAGGAGGTAACCGGAGATAAGGGTCAGACCATACTTGAAGTAGCTCTTCAGAATGGTATTGATGTCCCGTATCTGTGTTACAATCCAAAAGTCAGTAAAACAGGCGCATGCAGGATATGTATCGTAAATATTGACGGAAGAATGCTCAAGACTTCCTGTACTGAGCCGGCAGCAAATGGAATGAATGTCGAAACTGAGACTGAAGAGATAATCGCTATTCGAAAGGGAATTCTCGAACTTCTTCTTTCTGAAGGTGATCACAACTGTCTGTACTGTGATCAGAACGGTGATTGCGAACTTCAGAATCTCTGTTACAGGTATGGAGTTGAACAGGAGAAATTCTGTTTTCCGAATCACGCACGTGAAATGGATTATGAGTCCAGCAAGGGTCTCAAAAGAAACGAGAACAGGTGTGTGCTCTGCGGCAGGTGTGTTAAAGCCTGTTCGGAAATACAGCTGATGAATGTGTGGAACTTTACCGGCAGGGGAAGTCACGCTCATCTTACAGCAGACATGTTTGAAAAAATCGGTGATTCTTCATGTACTATGTGCGGTACGTGCGTACAGCTGTGCCCAACCGGTGCATTGACTTTTCAGCAGGTTCTTGGAAAGGGACAGGCATGGGAACTCGAAAAAGAATCAAACATCTGTATTTATTGCGGAGTTGGATGCAAAATCGATTTTTACAAGAACAAAGAGGGACAGCTTGTCAAGGCCCTTGGAAACGACGACGGTCCCAATAAGGGACACCTCTGTGTGAAAGGACGATTCGGTTTCGATTTCGTGCAGAATAAAGAAAAAAGACTCACCCAGCCTCTGATAAGGAAGAATGGCGAACTCGTTGAATCATCCTGGGAAGAGGCTCTTGATCTCGTGGCTTCAAAATTTTCTGATATTAAAAAAGAGAATGGCCCGGATTCAATCATGAGCTTTTCCTCTGCAAAATGTACTAACGAAGAAAACTATTTACTTCAGAAATTCATGAGGGCGGTGATTGGAACCAACAATGTCGATCACTGCGCCCGGCTATGACACAGCTCTACTGTCGCCGGTCTGGCGTCAACACTCGGTTCAGGTGCAATGACAAACTCTATCAGGGAAATTCCTGATACAGAAGCCTTTTTCATCATTGGCTCCAATACAACCGAGAACCATCCTGTCATAGGATCGATGATTAAAAATGAAGTAATCAATAAAGGTAAAAAACTGGTAGTTGTTGATCCCCGTGAGATTGAACTCACAAAATATGCTGATGTTTATCTGCAAATAAAACCGGGGACAAACGTTGCCATACTCAATGGTCTCATGCATGTGATGATCAAAGAGAATCTGCATGATAAGGAATACATTGAATCAAGAACCGAAGGCTTTGAGGAATTTGCAAAGGTTGTTGAGAAGTACACTCCTGAATACGTTGCGGGTATCTGCGGCATAGATGATCCCGAAAAGATCGTAAAAGCAGCAAGAATTATTGGTGAGGCAAAACCGGCTGCTCTCTACTATTGTATGGGTATTACCCAGTTCACCTCAGGTGTAAACAATGTTAAATCATGTGCAAACATGCAGATGATACTTGGAAACCTCGGTGTTGCAGGCGGTGGAGTTAATCCTCTTCGGGGACAGAACAATGTTCAGGGCGCATGTGACATGGGAGCTCTTAATGCGGTTTATCCTGCATACCAGAAGGTTCCTGATGAGGCAATGAAAGAAAAATTCGAAAAGGCATGGAATGCAACGAATCTTTCACTCAAGCCCGGATATACCATTGTTGAATCCCTCAATGCAGCTATTGCGGGTGATGTAAAATCACTGTATATCATGGGAGAGAATCCTGTTGTATCCGACCCTAACAATCATCACGTTATGGAGGCTTTTGAAGCCCTGGATTTTATTGTGGTTCAGGATATCGTTCTTACTGAAACCGCGCAGCATGCTGATGTTGTTCTGCCTGGATTTGCATTTCTTGAAAAAGAGGGAACCGCAACCAATACAGAACGAAGAATTCAGATGATGCACAGGGTCGTGGAACCAATCGGAAATAACCGTGAAGACTGGTGGATAATAACGGAAATTGCAAACCGTATGGGAGCAAACTGGAAATATGACAGTGCAGGAGAGATCTTCGACGAAATAAGAACAGTTACTCCTTCATATGCGGGTGTTACTTATGAAAGGCTTGAAAATGAACTCATTCAGTGGCCATGTCCAAATGAGGATCATCCGGGCACTCAGTATCTTCATAAGGATAAGTTTGCAAGAGGCCTTGGACTCATTACAGCCATTGACTGGGCACCTCCGGCAGAAGAGGTTGATAAGGAGTATCCGACAATCCTTACAACAGGAAGGGTTCTCGAGCACTTCCATACAGGAACAATGACCCGTAATTCAAGGATTCTCGATGAGCTGGTACCTGAGGGATTTGTTGAAATAAATCCTGATGATGCCAAGAACTTCGATGTTGTGGATAATGAAATTGTATCCGTTTCGACCCGAAGAGGAAGCATTCGTCTCAAAGCGAAGATTTCTGAAAAACCGGGCAGGAACGTTGTATTCATTCCTTTCCATTTCTATGAAGCAAGTGCCAATGTTCTTACAAATGATGCGCTTGACCCGGGATGTAAAATACCTGAATACAAGGTATGCGCATGCCGTGTAGAAAAAGTGAGTTAAGGGGGGATGCAATGATAAAAAGACAGGATATAGTAAATATAGTAGATAAATGGGGAAACTCAAGAGAAAATCTTATGCTCATAATGAGGGACCTTGAAAACATTTCAGGCAGGCATCAGGTGGATGAGGATGTAATGTGCGAACTCGCTGACGTTATGACTCTTCCGGAGAGTGCGATTGCCGGTTTTATTGGTTTTTATACCATGTTCAAAAAAAACCCGAGAGCAAAACATCTCATCAGGGTTTCAAAATCAGGCCCTGATCATATAATGGGCTCAAGGGATGTTTTTGATTTTATCGAGAGTTATCTCGGAATAAAACCCGGAGAAACAACTTCAGACGGAATATTTCATCTTGAGGCATGTGAATGTCTTGGTGTGAGTTCTATTGCACCTGCAATGATGATTGACTATGACATTCATGGAAATCTCAATGAAGAAAGTCTTAAAAAGATACTCGATGAGTACAAAACCAGGGAATTCAGCTTTAAGGCTGATTGCGGTCCTGAGGTAGATGCTGCCAGATGTATTATTGATCATGAAGGCCAGACTCACAGGCTTCTCGAGCACATAGGATCTATTGATCCATGGAAGATCGATGATTATATCAATGTCGGCGGCTATAACTCCCTGAAAAAGGCTCTCAAGGATGAACCATCTGATATCGTTTCAGTGATGAAGGATTCAAACCTCAGGGGAAGAGGCGGTGCAGGATTCCCGGCAGGTATGAAATGGTCTTTCGTTACAAAGGGAGATATGCAGAAGTATGTAATCTGTAATGCTGATGAAGGAGAACCCGGAACTTTTAAGGACAGAATTCTGATGGAAGGAAATCCTCACTCTGTTATTGAAGGTATGATGATCTGCGGATACGCAATTGATGCTTCAATTGGATATATCTACATCAGGGGTGAGTTCAGGGAATCTATTGAGAAATTCCAGAATGCCATAGACCAGGCAAGAGAGAAGGGGATTCTCGGTAAGAATATATTCGATTCAGGTTTTGATTTTGACCTCTTTGTAAAAGAGGGCGGCGGAGCATATGTATGCGGAGAAGAGACTTCTCTCATCAATTCAATGGAAGGCTACAGGGGATACCCGAGATTCAAGCCGCCATTTCCCGGCGGAGCTGGTTTTATGAACAAGCCCTCCAATGTGAACAATGTTGAGACATTCGCGTCTGTTCCATTGATTCTTGAAAAGGGAGCTGACTGGTATAAGTCTGTTGGAACAAAGGACTGTGCAGGAACCAAACTTTACTGTCTTTCAGGAAAACTCAACCGTACAGGACTCGTTGAACTTCCAATGGGAACACCCATGAGGGAGATTATCGAAACCTACGGCGGTGGAATGAAAGACGGCAGGAAGTTCAAGTTTGCGCATGTCGGCGGTTCAGCAGGCGGTATCCTTGGAGAGGATCTGATGGATCTTCCGCTGGATATTGACCAGACAACCAAAGCGGGCGTAACTCTCGGATCAGGTGTTGTTCTTGTTGCTGATGAGAACACATGCCCGGTAGACTATCTTCTTCAGATACTGAGCTTTTTTGAGCATGAATCATGCGGACAGTGTGTTCCATGCCGCGTTGGTACATCTCAGCTGCATTATATTGTTAAAAGAATCGCTGAGAGAAAGGCTGATGTATCAGAGATAGATATGCTGATTGAAAAATCAGAGCTCATGCAGAAGGCATCGCTGTGCGCACTGGGACAGTCGCCTGTTCTGCCGATTAAAACAATGCTTAAATATTTCAGAGATGAATTTGAAAGACACTGTGATCCTCTTTATGTTTGTAAGGAGTGTGACAGGTCTTTAAAGAGGTTCTACAGCTCAACAGAGCACTGATTTGATTAAACAGGGCCGCGTGGGTTTATCTCACGCGGCTTTTTTTTGCTTTATTGCAATTACAGTGTTACGGTTACAGTTGAGGAAGATAAATTTTGAGGCAATATTTGACTCTGCTCTTATTGAGTTGTTACGATGAATTTTTTTTACTGCAAAAATTTTTTTATTGAAAATTTCTCCGGCTCAAAACTAATGATCAGTAAGGGGAAACAAGGATCTTTTAAAACTCTACAGGGTTTATTGACGTAATTCATGAAATCAGCGATCACCGTTATGAGAACTGGTTCTGATGTTACGAGTGATAATAAACCATAAAATTAATCCAAAGATGGAGGAGACGTATGTCAAATTTTACACCGCCAAATGAACTGGCAAAGGTTTTTGTAGGCGTTAGCAAAGCAAAAGCAACAAACACAGCGGCTAAACTTTTTGTACTTGGTATCCTTGCAGGATGCTTTATCGGTTTTGCTGCTCACCTTGCCACAGTAGTTGCAACAGGATGGACAATCAATGGGGCTCCTGCACTTTTCGGTCTAAAGAAATTCATGATCGGTGCAGTTTTCAGCTGTGGTCTCATGCTCGTTATTATCCCTGGTTCTGAACTTTTTACAGGTAATAACCTCATGACCATTGGTCTTCTGAATCGGGATATCACTCTCGGACAAATGCTCAGAAACTGGGGTATTGTATGGACAGGAAACCTGGTTGGTTCAATATTCCTCGCATGGATGTTTGCCGGAATGAGCGGCCTTACAGACGGTGCTGTTGGTGGAACTGCCATTAATATTGCATATGGAAAAGTGACAACAGCTTCAGTTGGATACAGTCATAACTTTCAGTATTTCTTTAAAGCTATTGGTTGTAACTGGCTCGTATGTCTTGCTGTAATGATGGCAGCTGCTGCAAAAGACATCGCTGGAAAGATTTTTGCGATTTTCTTCCCAATCATGGCATTTGTTACTTCAGGCTTCGAGCACTGTGTTGCAAATATGTACTTCATCCCTGCTGGTATTTTCTCAATGGGATATGAAAAAGCTGTTGCTGCATCAGGAAAAGGAGAACTCCTTGCCAGTCTTAACTGGGGTTCAATGTTCACACAGAACATTATCATTGTAACTCTTGGTAATATCGTTGGTGGCGCAATCCTTTGCGGATGTGTTTACTGGTGGATATATGTAAGAGGAACAAAAGAAGACTAATTTTTGAAATAACAGGGCCGGTCTCGAATAAGACCGGCCTTTTTAATATCAGAATGGAACAATGTTATGAACCCGGAATATAACTATAAAAAACGTATCGGTTTTATTATACTCGGAGTTGCTATGATGCTCTGGGCAGTGTACATGCTTGCCACTCTTTAAAATATCCGTAAGCCTGAAATGCCTTCGGATATATTGTAGGCATAATCACCAATTTTTTCGAAACTCGTCAGCATATCAATGAAGACTAACCCTGTAGGTACATCGCAAATACCCTCGCTGAGTCTTTTAATATGATTCTTTCTCATCTCTTTCCTGAGTTCGTTGATTCTGTTTTCAATGACATTAGCCCTTGTTATAATGTTTCTGCTAGATACTGATGTAATATTCTCTGAAATAAGAATGAGGAATTCCTTAACCTTACCGGATATCTCCAGAATCTGTTCATTTGCGCTTTCTGAAAATTCCAGTTTTTCATCATATTTTCTTCTTATGAGACGCAGAAGGGATTCACACTGGTCTCCTATACTTTCAAGTTCATTTATTCTCTGAAGCATAACAGAGATTTCCTGACTCTGTTCTATTGTAATACTGTACTGGGATACGCGTACTACAAAAGATGATATCTCTTTTTCGAGAAGATCTATATGATTTTCCAGTGTAAGTATCTCTTCAACTACCTCCCCGAGTTTTTCCTCAGGATTTTTAAATACTTCCATAACAAGATCGAACATCCTGTTAGCCATTTCCATCATCCTTTTAATCTCAAGCCGGGCCTGGTTGATGTTCATTGAAGGTGTCGAGAGCAGGGTTGTTGTAATATATTTAAGGTGGAATTCCTCTTCGCCTGGCTCATCCCCTGCCGGAACCATCTTTTCAGCAAGATTGGCCAGAACCTTCACAAACGGAATGAATATAATCGTGTTGGCAATATTGAATACTGTGTGAAACGCCGCCATGTGATCAGCAATAGCTCCGGGTGAATGTCCGTCTCCTGGCATAATGTAGTCTATGAAAGGCAGAAAGAGACTCCTGAATATCAGCATCACCCAGATAACCCCGAATACATTAAAAAGAAAGTGCACTCTGGCTGCTCTGCGCGCGGCAGTACTCGAACCAATTGCTGCTATATTTGCAGTAATTGTTGTTCCGATGTTTTCTCCAAGAATAAGAGCGCATGCAGTAGGAAGATCTATTAACCCGTTTACAGCCAGAGTCATTGTCATTGCCATGGTGGCACTTGATGACTGAATTATCATTGTAATTCCGGCACCAATAAATATTACTACAATTGTCGAGAACAGGGAGTCTGCTGTGTATCCTGTCATGAAATCCATGACAGCCTGAGATCCTCTGAGGTCCTTAACTGCTCCGCTCATGATTGAAAGACCAAGAAAAAGTATTCCAAAGCCCAGCATTACCTCTCCCCAGTTTTTGAATTTCTCCTTCTGAAGAAATCTCATGAAAAAACCTATTGCTATTGCAGGCAGGGCAAGGGCTTTTATCTTGAACTTGAACCCGATAATTGCAACAATCCATCCTGTGACAGTTGTTCCAATATTAGCTCCAAGAATGATGCCTGTGGACTGTATAACATTAATAAGGCCTGCATTGACAAAGCCGACCAGCATTACTGTTGTGGCGCTCGATGACTGGATTACAGAGGTGATTGTGAAACCGGTCAGTATTCCTTTAAACCTGTTGTTAGTAACCTTCCAGAGAAGGTCTCTGAGTTTGTCACCTGTTGAGGTCTGAAGGGATTCGCTCATTATCTTCATCCCGTAAAGAAAAAGTCCCAGACCTCCCAGTACTGTAATTGCTATTTCCATATATAACCCTTTGTGTATAATCTTTTTCAGTATTTATTCCTAAAAATACTTTTTAGTGCAAATGGAAGAATATTATT
>CAZEJW010000160.1:0-283 GCA_964512685.1 uncultured Leptospirales bacterium
ATATTGGTAAATATGAAAGAGATTATTTTGTAAATGTAAATGAAAGTTTAAGAGAAGAAGAAAAAAGAAAGCAAAAAGAAATAAAAGAAAAAGAATTTATAAAATTGATATTATCTGCATACAAAGCAGAGGAGGTAGAATCTTTTAATAATTTTGTTGGCAAAAAAAGAGATAGATTGGTAGCAGTCGGACCGATAGATGCTCCTATTACAAATAATTTTATAGAAAATATTGTTAAAGAATGTAGAGAAAAAGAAATAACAAAAGTTGATATTTTAGGTTT
>CAZEJW010000160.1:293-9070 GCA_964512685.1 uncultured Leptospirales bacterium
CTATTTGGTGGATAGCTCCTTCAATCCATTTCTATATTTTAGGTTTTGATTATGAAATGGGAGTAGATTTTGAAGAATCAAAGAAACAAGGAATTAATATTCAATTTAAAATAATTCCAAGAGAGGTTTTTGATAAAAAAGCAGTAGAAAAAGGACAAGTTAAGTTTTATGATGTTGCATATATAGAAGTAAATCCAATTATTAAAGGAAGAGGGAAAATCACTGTTTTCGGATAGGGAAGATCCAGTCCCTGATTATTAAGCGAGTCAATCTCTCCGCAGCTTGCATCATAGAAACGTACAAACCTTTCTCTTGTTTCCTCATTTGACATAAAGTCTTTTGAATACCTTGCTGTATCAATTGACATGATTTTCTTCAGTATAATCTTTTTCAGGATATCATATATTTTGTCTTCGAGAATCAGTGCGATCTCTCTTTTGAGGCCTTTGACTTCTTCTTTTATGTATTCATCTATCTCTTTATCAAATACATTGAGATACTTCTTTATTGTACTGACATCCTTTGAAACAACCTCGTGCTCGATTCTGTTTACAACCCCGGTAAGCGGCCCTGCCTGCCCTACCCCTGATGAGAGAAGCTGGGATGTCGGAAAATTTACTGCAACCATTTTCTTCAGATCGCCTGACTTAAGTTCAACAGGTTCGAGCTTTTCTCCAATCTCACTCACGCACG
Source organism: uncultured Leptospirales bacterium (assembly GCA_964512685.1). Taxonomy (GTDB): domain Bacteria; phylum Spirochaetota; class UBA4802; order UBA4802; family UBA5550; genus CAZEJW01. Next base: position 987 of record CAZEJW010000160.1, read on the forward strand.
ACCATGTGCCTTCAAGGTACTGGCCATGCGTTATTAGAATACTGTCTCCATCCGGCGTTACAAGATACAGGTTTGGGTAAACAAAATTAAAGGTCGTCTTTCCTTCAGGAAGAGTAATGCTGTCAAGAAACAGTCCTGCATACTTTGCACCGTTTTTTGGATGAACAGTAACGCCGGGCAGCAGCAGGTCTGTTTCATTTCCTCCCCTGTCATCGATGATTCCAGGAAGGGCCATCTTGAACAGATTCGGTATCTCACCCCTGTCTCTGATTTTCTGAATAACATTTACTTCGTATTCAACTGTATGCCATATATCAAAGTCATGGTTACCTGCAATGTAAATTATTTCCTTTGCTATGTTATCTGACTTTATCCATTTAAAGAAAGCCTGCCCTGTTTCATATGCCTCCTGGTAGCTCGATATTGCAAAATCAAAAATATCACCGGCAAGAACAAGATAGTCAAGTGGTTCAGAATATTCCCTGCCATCCTCATCTGTACTGAGGGCATTAACCAGTTCATTGTATTTAGGCCCTTTTACAATGGCATTGTTTTCCTTGTATGCAATCTGGCACTGATGATCTCCGAAATGCGTATCTGATATCACTGCTATTCTCATAAAGGCCTCCTCTTATGATTTTTTAAAAAGATTCAGGGGGATACAAAGGCAAAAGACGACTAAATTAAAATTTTAATACAGCACTATAATAATGAGTGAGAAAAAATCAAGATGTTTTTAATGAGGATGGGGATGAGGCAGAAGAAAATTCAAGAATTTGAATTGTACTCCTTGGCCTGATCAGAAGAAAAGTACCGCTTATAATAATTTATACTTGAAAATAAATCACAGGAGAAAAAATTTATTTAGATAAACACACTCCCTTTTCTGCCAGGAGAAAATAATGACAACACAAAATAATATAAAAATACTCAAGCCAAAACATATAAGCGGAATTACAGAAAGCCTGACTGAGATCAGAAACATTGATGATGAGGACAGTTTTCAAAATGTCTGTGTTTCTGACTGCGTATTAGATGATGAGAGTGCAGATAACGTGAGCTTCAAACAAATGATATTCAGGCATGTTCATTTCAGAGATCTTGAGCTGCCATCATCTGAGATTACAGATGTAAGATTCGAAGACTGTGACCTTTCTAATACAGACTTCAGCAATGCTATTATCCACAGAACAGAATTTATCAGGTGCAAACTTGTAGGCATTAACCTTTCGGATTCTGCACTCCATAATGTTCGAATAGAGCAGTGTAATTGTAATTTTGCATTCATGCGTTTTATTCAGCTCAGGCAGGTTGTTTTTAATGAGAGTTCATTACAGAACAGTGATTTTCAAAGCAGCAGATTCAATAAGATACAGTTTAACAATTGCGATTTAAGGTTTAGCCAGCTCTCAGGCACAAAACTGAAAGGCATTGACCTGAGCAGTTCGAATACAGAAGGAATAGGAATAAGGCCCGAAGATGTGGAAGGTGCAATTATATCAGCAATCCAGGCAGTTGACTTTGCCAGGCTATTAGGCCTGATCATTGAACAGTAAAGAGGTTAATTCTTTTTTAAAGGTTTCGAATCACCTCTTTCACAACACGCTCACTGTAGCGTTCCGGGCTCCAATGCCCAGGGGTCCAGCCTTTATAAAAGCGGTGGAAATCAGCCCATGCAACATGATAAAGACTGCGCCATTCATCTTCAAGAGCGTCCGCATCAACATCCTTCTGCAGCCTTTGAAGAGCTGCTCTAAGCTCAGAGAAATAATATTCAAGCACATCAGACTCAGCGCTTTCACATTCATCCTCATAATAACAGCTTCCTGTAAAATAGGCCACATCCTTCATGCCGCAGCCTCCGCCCACATACTGAAAATCAACTGCAGCAACATTTTTCCCATCTGTAGAAAAGCAAAAATTTGCAAGCTTAGCATCACCATGAACAAAGGTCTTGAACCTGGCCTGTTTCAGCATCTGATCTATTTTACCAGCTGCACTTTTCAATGCCGCATCATCAAGCGCCTTCAGCTCATCAGGCCTTGTGTCAAGATGCCAGTAGGTTCCCTGTTTCCACAGATTCTGCGGGTCTTCTCCCATGAACTCAGCATGAAAATTAGCAAGCCATGAAAGACATGTTTTTATTTCATTCCGGTTTACATTATTCTTTCCCACATGAAATCCTGCCTCATCAAGATCCTCCAGAACAATCAGAAATTCATCTCCCTGCCATTCCAGTGCCAGGCATTTGGGAACACGGCAGAATTCCGAACACCTGCTGCTGTATTGCCTGTACCATGCCATTTCAACTTTGTAGGATTTCAGCTTTCTCTGGTGAGAAAGACTGGTGTTTTTATGTTTTGAATTTTTTTTCACCTGAGGCAGGCTTACGTGTTTTACAACCACGGATTTTATATCAGACCCCTTGAGTTCATATCGAAGAATTTTTCCGTATCCGCTCCAAAGATCCTGGATTTCCTCTGTCTCATACAGATCTTTTGCCTTTGATGATTTCAGTATTATTTTTTCAAAGCTGGGGTTCATATATTTTTTGAGGCTCCCTTTTTTTGGGGGAGTTTTGTTTTAGAGATGATTTTTGTCAATGGATTATCAAAGCTGGCTGGATTCCCGGCATTTCCGATTGTTCAGGCGAAATGCGTAGATTATTTATCTAACAATTATAATTCGTTATAAGCAGTTCCTTTACAGATCTTTTTTTTGAATTAAGATTAATCTCACGTCTATTTTCGATTTTATTGATATTAAATCCCTCATACAAAAAGTTCACAAATTCTGTATCACTATTGCTTAACGCCCACCTAACACCCCTGTTATCCAATTCGCGACAAAGAGATGCCAGCCTTATATGTTCTTTTTCTTTAAACTGATTTGGTGTATATCGATTAAAATCGGAATACTCTCCTGATTTATAATAAGGTGGATCAAAATATATAAAATCATCCTGTTTCACATCAAAAAGAGCTATCTCAAAATCTGTTGATCTGATTTCCATATTTTGTAAGAAATCAGAGACATTTTTTAAAACATCCGGATCATAATATCTTCTATCATAATCCCCGTAAGGAACATTAAATTGTCCTTTTTTGTTCACCCTAAACAAACCTCTAAAACAAGTTTTATTAAGATAAATGAAATGGGCTCCCTGCGAAAATATATCCAGTGTCTCGTGAGGTATTGATCTGATATTTAAAAATTCTTCTTTTGTATTTGGAAGGAAATCTAGAATTTCTGAGACCTTTCTCCAGTCCGCTTGAATAGCTTTATAAGTATTAATAAGCCATTCGTTCTGATCATTAATGATTCCCCGACAAGGATTCAATTTAAATAAAACACTCCCCCCTCCTATAAATGGCTCATAGTATTTATCAAATTCTGATGGGAAGTAATCGATAAGGGCATCAGCGATTATCTGTTTGCCCCCGGCCCATTTGATAAAGGGTTTAGGTTTTATGATTAGATTCATAAAACGATACTACTATACATGCGTTAATCACATCAAGTAACTTATGTAAAATTCAAAAAAAGTTTATTGCCGTTATTGACATAAGCTAGAATCAATATATTAAAACAGGTTATAATTTCAGATTTATTTTTTAAACTTTGACCAAGCATATCTACAAACTATCCTCACGAGAAAACCTTTTATTAAATTTCCCTGATACCAGGTACAAAATATTATTAAAAAATAAATTTCCGAAGTCATGAATTTCATTTGCATTAAAAAAGATTCGATTTTATAAAACGTAAGCTCTGTTTTCAGATAAAATAAAAAGCAATGCTCCATTCAACAACAGTCAGGAATCAGGACTGCCCATTCCACTGGATGCAATAAATATTTTGATAGAATATATAAATGAAAGACCTTTGTTACTAGAGGAAGGTTTGTCCCTTTTAAGGACAGAAGAAGAATCGATTCAATTCTGTAAAAATCAAAAGTTTAATATTGGTGCAACTACAACTAAAAATCAGGACCATCATCAGTCTTCAAAATCGCTAATCGCAGCAGTAAGCAATATTGCAGCAAATATTTGTAACAACAAAAAAATTACTATAACTCCAGATCCACAAAACAGGTGCATCTGGAGTAACAAAAAAGGACTACATATTACTGCCAGGAATCTAGATGGTGCAATTCCTGGTTTGGAAAATCCGATCATTGTTTGGGAAATAAAAGAATATTGGGGAAAGACAAAAGGCGGTAGCAAAATGAGTGATGCTGTTTATGAATGTCATCTTGTGGGTAGAGAAATACGGGTTTTTGAAGCAAAGAGTGATATTAAAATTCAACATATTGTTTTTATAGACGGGAAGGAACAATGGAGTCATCGAAAATCAGATCTTGCCCGTTTTATTGATCTTACGAATCAGGGAATTATTGATTTGTTATTTATTGGCAGGGATGTTGAGACTGAATGGGAAAATTATCTGGTTTCAAATTTGTGAAAAAAGAAATATTAAATTAAAGATAATTTTTGCCAATGGATTATTACGCTGGGAGGATTGCATAAGGATTAAAAAGAGCTTGATATTTTCTATATTTCCGGAATAAGTAATTCCAACTCTTTGGATGGCTGATTGTTATGAATAAAACAGGTTATAAAAACATTTATTATCAGGTAGTTAAAGAATCAAATCTTGAAATAATCAAAAAAATCATCAAGGAACTGGGTTACTATGATGAAGAAACTATTGATAAATTGGAATTTAACAATAAAGATAACCTGCCTTATTTCAGCATAACCGTTGATTCATCAGAACATCTGGCAAAGGGATGTTTTTCTCTATTAGACGGAATTTTTATTGATATTGACACTATTGCTCCTGAATGGAAGGGAATATTTTATTTATCAATTTTAATTGTCAGAGAAACAGCAAATGCAAGACTACAGCCATTTATCAATGCTGACTCACTCAAAGATCATGAACTGCATCACCTTCAATCCATAATTGATCATATAGATCGACATCCCGATTATATTGAAAAATCTATGCAATACAATATAGGCAGTTGCACCATTGAAAATATAAAGGAGAGTATTGAATTCGAGGTGAGTAAGATTTTCAACAATGAAATGCATGCACTTATCTCAGACTATGAAAATGGCGAAAGGGATTGCTACTTACACTCCGGGGGTATTGTTACAGTAGTCACATTTCATAATAAAGATGAATTTATCCAATATCAGTTGGGTTCATACCTTTCATCACTGAATAGTAATTTCATACATAAATTCCCCGACATGGTAACAGAAATTAACGTATGTATTGATAAAGAAATCAATAAACAAGGCGAAAATATATTTGGCAAAAATACGACCCAGAAGTTTGCCATTGCTCTACTAAAAACATTTTCATTAGCACAACGACAAGGTAAGCGTTACAGAATAGATGAGGATTCTTTATAGAAGCAATATCTCACTGTTCATCTTTATAAGTGAGAATAAATGATTCAAATTTATTACTGTTGAATAGCAATTCCTGATATAATATAAAACCTGAATAGCCTTTAAATCAAAAGGCTACCATAAATATTGAAAAACGCAAAGAACACGAAGAACACGAAGAACACGAAGAACTCTTTTTAAAAAATCTCCTCAGAAATTTACAATTACATAAAGATGAAAAAGAGCTTGATATTTTCCATATTTTCTGTATATAATTATACAACTTCTCCGGATATCTGATAGCTATGAAAAAAACAGGTTATAAAAAAATGTATTATCAGGTAGTTAAAAAATCAAACCTTGTTAAAATCAAAAGGATTCTAAAAAAACAGGGCCACTATGATATAGCCACAATTGAGAAAATTGAATTTAATAAAAAAGACAACCTTCCCTATTTGTGTATAACCTTTGATTCTTCAGAGCAACCGGTAATGCGATATTTTTTCCTGTTAGACGGAATCTTTATTGATATTGATACCATTGCCCCTGAATGGGCTGGAATATTTTATCTGTCAATTTTAATTATCAGGCAAACAGTACATGAAAAATTAAAACCATTTATCAATGCTGACTCACTCAAAGACCACGGGCTTAATCATCTTCAATCCATAATAGACCATATAGATCAAAATCCGGATTACATTGAAAAATCCATAAAGTACAATGTCGGCAATTGCACCATTGAGAATATAACAGAGAGTATTGAATTCGAAGTGAGCAAAATTTTTAACATTGAAATTCATGCACTTAACTCAGACTATGAAAATGGTGAAAAAAACTGTTTTTTGAACTCCGGGGATATTTTCACAGTCTTTACATTTCACAGCAAAGATGAATTTATTAAATATAAACTGGGATCATACCTGTCATCACTTAATTCAAAATATATATATAAATTTCCTGAAAAAGAAACAGAAATCAACAAATATTTTGAAGAAGAAATTAATAAGCAGGGAGAAATTATTTTTGGTAAAAATACTACCCAGAAACTTGTGATTACTATGACAAGAACAATTTCATTAGCACAAAGTGAAGGTATACAATTCAGCATAGATCAGAATTAAATTTAAAAAAGTTAACGGCAGACTTCTCAATTTTATTCCTGGCCCCCTGAGGAACTCCCTAATTTGACTAAAAACTATCAGTCAAGCCCCTTTAATAATGCCGGTGCAACATTCCACTGTTCCTGTTCATCAGTGATAATGGATACTGTCTTTTTATTCAGACGAATAACCCGTCCATTTTGCATTCGTCCATCATCAAGAATAAAACCCACACGCTGGCCAACATGAAAATTTGCCATTTTTTCGCTGGCTTTAACCTGTTGTAAAATCCTGATGCGATCAACGATTATTTTATTGAGATAAAACAAATCCTTCATCTCCAGACTTTTTATAAAATCTTCAATTCTTGGAATATCGATATCAGTGGACTTATTCATAAAAGGCTCCTTTTATGTTATCATATAAAATGATGCTTTTACAGTATTTATTTAAATCAGAAATACATTATTATCAGTATTTATTCCTAAAAATACTTTTTAGTGCAAATGGAAGAATATTATTGTCCCCGCCGCCTTCGGCAGCGGGGACAATAGAGTTTTTTCTTCTACAATAAAGTTTAGGAATAAATACTGCATTATTATTGTTTTTTTTGTCAACGATTAAGCATTAAATAGATGCATCAGATATTTTTTTCAAGCTTATAAATTTTCTGAAGCATCTCCTCCCTTGAAAGGCTGTTCCATTCATCAGAGACCCTGAGGGCATAATCCTTTTCATTGCTGAAAAAATTCCTGAATGCATCAACAGCCTTTTCCTCATCTTTGGTTTTGAGGCATTCAACAATGGTTTTAAAATACTTCAGGTTTGAATTTTTATCCTTCAGCTTCAGGGCAAGAGACGCGCGTCTTATCCTCCTCAGGTTCGGCATGAGTTTTATCAGAATCTGCCTGAGTATCGGGTTGTTCGCTGTCTGAAGGCCAACAGCAGTAAATTCAAATATTGCCTCATAATAGGCAGCAGTATCAGATGATTTGTAATGCCTGTTAATCTTCTCAAAAGCCTTTTCCATTTCAAGGCGGTGATCCTCACCGCAGTTGACAATTCACCTGCGCACAACAACAGAGTAGAGTTCTACAAGAATATCAACCTGCCATTCAATAAATTTCCTTGATAATTCTGTGACCCTGGTTCCCTTCCTTGGCATCAGTTCAACAAGCCCAATCTCTTCCAGAGACCTGAGAGATTCCCTGACAGGAGCCCTGCTTACTCCCAGATCAGATGCAAGTTTCACCTCTGCAATTTTATCGCCCGGAAGAAACCGCAGGTTCTCGATCTCCCTGGTAAGGAACTGGTAGATCTGTTCTGAAAGGTTCTCTGATGCTGTAAAATTTATTTTATTCTCCAATTCACACTCCTTTTTTTAGCAGGAAAGAATGCACTATTTTAATTGACATTTTCATAAAAATGTATTATTGTCGACAATCGACAAAAATGTGATATTATACATTTATAATGCACAAATTAAAGCAATCTGTCAAGAAACAATGCATTTAAAAGAAAAGTTTATTACTGAAATTTATTACAAAAAAAGGAGGCATAACCATGAATAAACAAA
>CAZEJW010000161.1:0-8937 GCA_964512685.1 uncultured Leptospirales bacterium
TGACTGCTTTAATCATTCAGGGATTTCAGGGAACTCTTGAGACATTGATAATACTGACTTTTTATATGCCGCTTCTGAATGCTGCCGGAGGAAATACCGGTTCTCAATCTGCAACTGTGGTATTGAGGGCCCTGGCGCTGAATGAACTCACTTCTAATGATATTTTTACAGTAATGAAAAAGGAATTTAAAATCAGTGCAATGCTTTCGGTCTGCCTGGGTTTTATTATCTTTCTCAGGGTATATTTTTTCCCGGCGTCAGGGATTCCTCCTGCTTTTTCCCTTGTTGATATTGCCATTGTAATAAGTGTTGCACTTACCCTTCAGGTCTTGTGGTCAACAATTTTTGGCGCTGTTGTTCCCCTTCTTGCTACGAAGCTTAAACTTGACCCGGCGGTTGTATCGAGTCCTCTGCTTACTACATTTGTGGATATGGGCGGTATAATTATTTACTTCTCTACAGCCAAGATTATTCTTGGCATATAGTATCTCTTATGCACTGATTTATGGAAGCTGGAATTTGTTGCAGCAAAATTTCCTCTGACACCTGTAAATCTACCTCTGACACCCTTGTTAAGATGTTATTGGTAACAGAAAATTTCTTTAAAATTTCCTCTGAGACTCATGAAAAAGAAGATTCCTGAAAATATTAAATTTATCTCACCAAAATTTCCTCTGAGACCCTCAAACTAACCTCTGAGACCCGTAAACCTTCTGCTTTTTCCCTTTCAAAAATTCGTTTCATTATCAGTCTCCCCACAGCAACCTTTGATGTAATCTGCTTTCTTTGAAGCAGAATTGATTATACACCATATTGACAATGAAGAAGTTTTGGGTGTGATATTTTTTATTCTCAATATTGACATTTTTTCAATTTTGTACTATTGTCGACAGTAATATATGTGAGAGGGGAATTACAGGAGGGTAGTATGGAAAAACAAAAGAAAATGTACGATTCAATTGTGGTTGGAACTGGCCCCGGAGGTGCAACTGTTGCAAAAGAACTCAGTCTCAGAGGCAAAAAGGTTCTCATGCTGGAATGGGGGGCATACAAACCTGTAACAGGAAAACTGTTCAATACAATTCCCAGTCTCACAATACCAGGTAAGAACATCCTTTTTGCCAAAAGGCTCATGGCAATGGTAAGGGCTGTAACAACAGGAGGCAGTTCAGTATATTACTATGGAACGGCTTTCAGCCCGCCTGTTGATATGTTCAAAAAATATGGCATAAATATCAGCAAAGAACTGGCTGAAACAAAAAAAGAACTTCCAATAAAACCACTGCCTGATGAATGGATTGGACCCCTGACATCAAGAATAATGGAAAGCGCCTGTGAACTGGGTTATGACTGGAAGAAACTCGATAAGTTCATCTATCATGAAAAGCTCAATAAAGACATCTGGTCAAACTGGTACTGTGCACCCGGTTTTGAGTCAAAGTGGAATGCAAGGATGTATGTGGATGAAGCAGTGGAAAATGGAGCAGATATCCTGAATCATGCGAAAGTCAGCCGCATAATAACCGAAAACAAAAAGGCTGTTGGAGTGGAATTCAAAAAGAATGGCAAGGTTCACAGAGCATATGCTGATAATATTATTCTTGGTGCAGGTGGAATTGGATCGCCTGTAATTTTGTCAAACTCCGGAATAAAGGGTGCAGGTTATAATTTTTTCTTTGATCCGCTCATTGCTGTAATGGGAACAGTAAAAGATGTAAAAGGCGGGCCTGAGATTCCTATGAGTACTGGCTGTCATTTTACTGAAGATGGTTACATGATGACAGACATGTATGTGCCCGGAGAACTGTACCTTTTAAATCAACTCGAAGGATTCAGGCTTAACAGGCTGATGTCTCAGAGGAAAACTCTGATGATTATGGTCAAGGCAAAGGACAGCCTTGGAGGATGTATTACAAAGAAGGGAAGGGTGAGAAAACCTCTTGCGCCAAATGACAGGCATAAACTGATGCATGGCTATGGAAGAGCCAAAAACATCCTCAGAAATGCAGGTGCAAAGGATATTTTCAGGGGATGGGTTCTTGCAGCGCATCCCGGAGGTACAGTGAAAATTGACCATCTGGTGGATAAAAATCTGAAAACAGAATATGACAATCTCTATGTTTGTGACTGTTCTGTTATGCCTGAGGCATGGGGGCTGCCTCCTACATTGTCGCTTGTATGCCTTGGCAAGAGGCTTGCAAAACAGCTGGTAAAGTGAGTGTTGAATATTTATTGTTCAGCAGCAATGATCTTTCTTATTATGTAACTCGATGCAATGAGACCAAAAAGAGCAGGCATGTATGAAATATTGCCTGTTGATCCCTGGTTTTCAGTATTGTCATCATTATATTTCACAGGGGATTCTGTTGAAAAAACACAGGGAATGCCTTTGTGTATGTCGAGTTGTCTCAGCCTCTTGCGTACAGTCCTTGCGAGCGGGCAGCCAGCGGTTTTGCTTATATCATCAGTTTTCACAAGTGAAGGATCAAGGCGGCTGCCTGCTCCCATTGATGAAACAAAGATTTTATTCCTCTCCTTTAGTCTGGCAAGAAGGCAGACTTTGGGGATAACTTCGTCAATTGCATCTATTGCATAATCGAAATCTTCATTTAGATAAGTATCAATATTATCCTCAGTGAGCCTTTCTGCTATAGAAGTAATAATGACATCCGGGTTGATATCCTTCAGTCTTTTCTCTGCAATTGATGTCTTTAGTTCGCCAATATTCGATTCCAGGGATAGAATCTGACGGTTGAGGTTGGATGGCGCAACCCTGTCAAAGTCACATATGAGTATTCTGCCGACACCTGCCCGTGCAATTGATTCCAGTGCATGTCCTCCGACTCCACCGAGTCCGAATACTGCAACTGATGAGTTTTTCAGTCTGTTTATCCCCTGCTCTCCAATGAGTTTCAGGGTGCGTGATGTATCCATATTATATCCTGAGGTTGAAAATTTTTACTGCATTAGCTGTGGTTTTCATTGCCACTGTTTCTTCATCCTGCTCAAGAATTTCTGATGCAGCCTTTAAATTGAGGATAATGTTTGATGGCATATTAGGTTTTTTGTCAAGAGGAACAGGCAGAATATCCGGACTGTCTGTCTCAAGAAGCATGTAGTCAGGATAAATCCTTTGCAGGAGTTTCTCCCGTTTTTTGGAATTCCTGTATGTGAGGGTGCCTCCAAGAGAAAATGAAAGGCCGAGCTTTATAAGCTCTTCTGCAATTTCAACACTTCCTGAAAAAGAGTGAATAATACCTCCGGACTGAGGCGCTCCCTTTTCTTTCAGAATGTGGATGAGCTCATCAAAGGCGCCCCTGCAGTGAATTATTACAGGCAGGTTTATATCTATTGCAATTTCAAGCTGCCTTGTGAATATGATTCTCTGTGTTTCAAAATCAGGATTGTCAATTTTTTTGTCGAGTCCGATTTCACCGATTGCAACAGCTCCTTTGTCTTTCATTCTGTAGAGTTCTTCTATTATATTGAGCTGTGAGAGAGCTGCAAACCATGGATGTATGCCTGCAGAGAATTCAACCATTTTGTATTTCTCAGCCAGTTCTCTTGAAACATCCCATTGGGAAGGTGTAACAGATGAAGTTATAAGCTTGACAATGCCGGCTTTCGCGGCTTCATCAATTACATGATCAATGTTTTCGAAAAGCTCCCTGCTTTCAAGGTGGCAGTGGACATCGACAAGTTTCATATTATTCTCCGATTATTTTAACCAGAACTCTCTTGTTTCTCCTTCCGTCGAACTCTGCATAGTATATCTGTTCCCAGGGGCCGAAGTCAAGCATTCCATTGGTTATGGCAACAACCACTTCTCTTCCCATTACCTGCCTTTTTATGTGTGCATCACCATTATCCTCTCCTGTGCGGTTGTGTCTGTATTTATCAAGAGGTTCGTGAGGAGCAAGTCCTTCGAGAAAGTCGTCAAAGTCTTTTATAAGGCCGGATTCTGCATCGTTTATATAAACAGATGCTGTAATGTGCATTGCATTTACAAGACATAATCCATCCTGTACCCCGCTTTTTCTAACAAGATCTTCTATTGTATGGGTTATGTTGATGTAATCCCTTCGTGTTTTTGTGTTGAAGGTAAGGTATTCTGTAAGTGATTTCATTTTATTCTCCATTCGGTAATGATAGCGATTCCCCTGATACAAAAATTTCCTCTGAGACCCGGGTGAGCACCTTTCGGATAGTCTTAAGGGGGTTCGCAGGAAAAGTCAAAACAATATGAGATGAATTGGATATTTTTATTCAGCTAAAGATATGCTTTGATTTTTGAAAATAAAAAAATAACCGATTATTCACTAATTTATTGACAATAATAGTTACTTGGATTTTATCAGAGTTTGAATCATGAAACTTCTATTACAAATTGACAATAATACTGCTTGTACAAAAGAAGTATGTTAATGTTTGTTTTTATTTGTAGAGTACACTATGAAACCATATAGTTCTTGACATGATTCTTATATTAATTATAATTGCGATGATTGGAGTTTGTTGGAGTTTATGCGAATTGGAATATATCCTGGGTCTTTTGATCCTATGACTTTTGGTCATCTCGATATCATAGAGAGAGCAAAGAAAATCTGCGATAAATTATTAATAGCTATAGCTAAAAATAGCTCGAAGAAACCTTTATTCACTATTGAAGAGAGAATAGAGATAATAAATAATTGCTGTAAAGATGAGGAAGGTAAAATTGAAGTCGTCACATTTAATGGGCTCCTTGTAGACTACTGTAAAGAGAACAATGTGTCCTTTATGATAAGGGGACTTCGCTCAGTTACCGATTTTGAATATGAAAATCCTATTGCATCAATAAACAGGAATCTCGCACCAGAGATTGAAACCGTTTTTCTGATGTCAAGGGATGATACATCATTCATCTCGTCAAATATAGCAAGAGAAATTGCAAGCTATAGTGGTGATTTAAGCAGCCTGGTACCTCCATTCGTTTCTCAGAAAATCCAGCAGAAACTATCCGGTCAGTAACATTTCAATGCAGACATGTACTGTTTTTATGCAGTATCTGAAATCAGTGCTGTTATAAGTATTGAAAATGATATCCATTGGATATCGCAGTAAGTAATACAGATGTGCTCTGATTATACCTGTATTGTCTTATTGTAATTCCGGGGGAAGGGGGAATAGCTATGACAACGACAAACATTATCCTGATATGTGCTCTCCCTGTGACAGGAATCTTGGGTTTTGCTGTAAGGGCATACCTTGGAAAAATAAAACTCAATTCAGCTGAGGCGAAGTCACATAGAATATTGCAGGATGCGATAAAAGAGGCTGAAAATAAGCGTAAAGAGCTTTTAATTGAAGCAAAGGATCAACTTCTTAAAGAGAAGAATCTTCTTGAAAAAGAGATGCGTGAGCGTCGTCAGGAGCTTCAGGCAACTGAAAAGAGGTTCTTCCAGAAAGAAGAGGCTATTGACAAGAGACTTGAGCAGATTGAAAAGCAGGAAAAACAGCTTCAGATCAAAGAAAAGGATCATGATGAAAAGAGCGAAGAGCTGAGAAAGGAATTCGAACGCCATAAGCAGGAGCTTGAAAGAATTTCCGGCATGACTTCAGATGAGGCTAAAGAGCTTCTTCTGAAAAATCTTGAAAATGATGTAAAATTCGAAGCAACAAAGCTGATCAACAAGATCGAAGAAGAGGCTAAGAGATCGGCGGATAAGAAGGCTAAGGATATTATAATCACTGCCATTCAAAGGAATGCCTCTGATTATACTTCAGAGAGTACCATAACTACTGTTTCATTGCCTTCTGATGAAATGAAGGGTAGAATCATTGGCCGTGAAGGACGAAATATCAGGACCCTTGAAAATCTGACTGGAGTTGACATGATCATTGATGATACTCCTGAGGTTGTGGTAATTTCAGGATTTGATCCTGTTAAAAGGGAAATTGCCAGATTATCACTTGAGCGGCTTATTCAGAATGGTAGAATTCATCCTGCCAGAATCGAAGAGGTTGTCGAAAAGGTCACTAAAGAGATCGAAGACAATATGCTGGAAGAAGGTGAAAAAGCATCCTATGAACTTGGTATTCCGGGGCTCAGCAAGGACGCACTATACAATATCGGTAAGCTGAAATACCGTACCAGTTATGGTCAGAATGTTCTGGCGCACAGTATTGATGTCGCTAATATGGCAGGCATTATGGCCGGAGAACTCAAGCTTGACGTTCAGCTTGCCAAAAGGGCAGGCCTTCTCCATGACATTGGAAAGGGAAGTGTTGTTGAAGGAGAGGGTGCTCATGCAATTGTTGGTGCTGATATGGCCAAGAAATTTGGTGAAAGCAACAAGTGTGTGAATATAATCGCTGCTCACCATAACGATCGTGAGCCGGAGTCTTTTGAAGCGGTTCTCGTTCAAATTGCAGATGCAATCTCTGCATCTCGCCCGGGCGCCAGAAGAGAGTCTCTCGACACATACCTCAAGAGACTCGAAAACCTTGAGAATATTGCATCCAGATTCAAGGGTGTTGATAAAACTTTTGCCATTCAGGCGGGACGTGAACTCAGGGTTGTTGTAGACAATGAGGTTGTAAATGACGAGGAAGCTCAGTCTATGGCAAGAGATATTGCCACAAGTATAGAATCCGAACTCAAGTATCCGGGTATAGTGAGAGTCACTGTTATCAGGGAAACGAGAATAGTTGATTACGCAAAATAGTAAGTTAAACCAAAAAATATGATACAATAAAAAGACGCAGTGATCTGCGTCTTTTTTTGTTTAGTATTAAACAGGCAAGTCTTTGAAACGGTTTTGCTTTTAAAATAAGGATATGTTAATGAAGAAGGAAATAAAGATACTCGCGGTCGGTGACGTTATTGGACGGCCCGGGAGAGAGTTGCTCACTATAAAGCTTCAGGGCCTGATCGATGTTCACAGGATTGATTTTGTGATTGTCAATGGAGAGAATGCTGCGGGTGGAAGATCAATAACACCTGAAATTGCAAAAGATTTTTTTTCTATAGGAGTCGATGTTATTACCAGTGGGAATCATATCTGGGACAATAATGATGTTCTGAAGATGATTGATACTGAAAAAAGATTACTAAGGCCCGCAAATTATCCTGAAGGTGTTCCGGGATCGGGATATAATATTTATTCCCACAGAGGCGCAAAGATATGTGTGATAAATCTTCTGGGGCGTTCAGGAATGGAGCCTGTTGACTGTCCGTTCAGAAAGTTCGATGAGATTTATGAAGAAGTGAAAGATAAATCAGATTTTATAATTGTCGATTTCCATGCAGAAACCACCTCTGAGAAGCGCGCGCTTGGATGGTATCTTGACGGCAGGGCAAGTGTTGTCTTTGGGACCCACACTCATGTTCAGACAGCGGATGAAGAGATTCTTCCCGCGGGATCCTGTTTTATTACAGATATTGGTATGACCGGTGCATTTGATTCTGTAATAGGTATGAACAAGGATCAGTCGCTCAGAAAATTTTTGTACAGAACCAAGGTGAGGTTCGAAGTCGCCAGCGGGAATCCTAAAATTAATGCAGTTATTTTTTCTTTTGATGATAATGGCAAAGCTAAGAGTATAAACAGGATTTTTGAGTGATTGTAATACAGTTTTGGCATGCAGATTTTTCCCATACAAAATTTCCTCTGAGACCCTTAATCAAGAATTTTCCTCTGAGACGCAGAATCGGATTTTATATCTGCATAATTATCACTGATTAATCACACGGTGGATGTTTTAGAGAATTTTTTTCAGGTCAGATTCATCGAAGTGATACTGTTTCTTGCAGAAAGTGCATGTGATTTCCGCCCCTTTATCTTTCTCAATCATTTCTTTTATGTCTTCGTGATTGAGTTGCTTCAGAACAGAATAAAGTATTTCCCTGCTGCATCTGCATGCCTCTCTGACTGGAGAACTTCCAATTATTTCATAATCATCAGTCTCCAGAATCTCAGTGACACAGGTGAGAATGTTGCCATCCCTTATCAGATGCTTTCCCAGAGGTTCTTTCATTGAAGTAATGTTTCCGGATATTCTTTCAATTACGCCAGGATCGGTTTCAGGAAGACTCTGAACCAGTATTCCTCCTGATGAAATTACAGATAAATCATTTTTTAACTCAAGACCAATGATGAGTGCAGAAGGAACCTGCTCTGATGTAGTTAGATAATATGCAATATCCCCGGCAACATCACCATACTGAAGTGGTAATATGCTGTTATATGGTTTTGTCATGCCTATATCTTTTGTCACAGAGATAAAGCCTGCCCCAATTGTACGGGAAAAACTTAATCCGCCTAAATCATCGGTCGTATCAACATCAGGATTTGAAATGTATCCTCTTATATTCCCTCGCGCATCAGCCTGTACCTGCAGTTCTTTTGCAGGACCAGTGCCGGAGAATTTTACAGAAATGCTCTGGTTTGATTCCGGTTTAAGGCCGGCACTGAGAAGGGCTGTTCCGGTTATTGTTCTTCCAAGGGCAACAGTAGCATTGGGTGTTGTATTGTGTATAGTAGTAATCTTTTCTACCGTTTCAAGAGTGGTTGCTGTATATATTCTCAGCATGAGTTTTTCGCTGATGATTCTTGTCAGCCTGTCTTTTGTCATTAGTATTATCCTGGATTTTTTAAGATTCATATTTATTTTCTGATGAATCCGGTCAAGCTTTTTAGGATTTATTATTTGTAATTCATATTATGTTTAAAATTTACCTCTGAGACTGTATTATTTCTTTTCCGTCCTCTCTCTCAATAATTATCTTTTTGTTTATATGGATAGACTGATCAGGTATATTCGAATATGAAATTTGTTTTTAATGAACTCTTATTTCTGAATAAATCAGTTTGATATTATACAGAATTTACCCGAAGTATAGATCAATTCTTCTTCTGTATGCCTCAATCTGTTCCAGGAATCTTTTTTTTCTCT
>CAZEJW010000162.1:0-8911 GCA_964512685.1 uncultured Leptospirales bacterium
AAGTGCCCACTGATGAAATGATTGAAGAAATGGATTATAAAAGAGCGCTGGAGGAGCGCGGCTGTTCCGCGCCGACCTGGTCGAGTCGGGCAGCGACGAGATCGTCGACGGCTTCGAGCGCGACAAGATCGCCATCGACGGCCAGAACGACCAGGAAGTGAAGGAGCACGGCGGCGTGGCGAAGCTGGAGTACGACTTCGGCCGCACGACCCTGACCTCGGTCACCGGCTACGAGAGCGGCGAGATCTACAGCGTGGGCGACGTCGACGGCGGCGTGGTCTACGACTTCGACATCTTCCGCTTCCCGGCCGAGACCGCCGACGAGATCCCCTCGCTGGACCAGTTCACGCAGGAGATCCGCCTCTCCAGCAACGACTGGGATCGCTTCAACTTCCAGACCGGGTTCTTCTACTTCACTGGGGACTTGGGCCGGACAGCAGGTCAGGAGATAAAGAGAATTACACTCCAGGAGAATTTTTTACTGATGCAAATTTTCTTTTCAGGCTTAACCGGGCATTCTATGCGGGACTATCATATCATTTTAAAAAAACGGTTATGTATGAAACTGAAGATGGTGGTGCTCTTGAGAGTGGGAGCATAACAGGCGGTGATGGCACACTTGAAAACGGTTTTGGTTTCATGCTTCAGGCTGATACAAGAGACAGTACATTTTACCCAAAAGACGGGTTGTTTGCAGAAGGTCTGTTTCTTGCTCACAGGGAAGAGTATGGAAGCAGAAACAGTTTTTATAAGGCTGAGTTGGATTTCCGTTTGTTTGCAGGAATATACAAACGGCATGTTCTTGCTTTTCAGCTGAAAGCAGAATCCGCATGGGGAGATGTGCCTTTTCAGTCGCTTGCATCTCTTGGCGGCAGTGAGATAATGAGGGGAATGCTTTCGGACCGTTATATGGACAAGACTTCTCTTGCCATGCAGGTTGAATACAGGTTGCCTTTCTATGAACGTTTTGGCGGTGTGTTTTTTGCAGCAGCAGGTCAGGTGCAGGATGATTTCAGCGATTATACATTTGCTGATATTAAACCTTCGGGCGGAATGGGCCTGCGTTATTATCTTGGCTCTCAGAAAAATATTGCAGTAAGGCTTGATGCGGGATTCGCATCTGAAGGTGTTAATATATACTTTCTTGTAAAAGAAGCTTTCTGATTGAATATATTACTGAATGGTAACGGATTCCTGAAAGGGCAATGGGGAAGAAAGTCGAAAGGGTTAACAAATCAAAGCTGTTAAATGGGATTGCGTCAATCAGGGGCAGGAGTTATAAAAACAATAATGTATATTATTGCCGGTCTTACTGGTGTGTTTTGTCTGGCTCTGATTGTTGGAATGCTTCTTCCTGCTGAAAGAACTGTACAGAAAAGGTGGATCTCCAATATCTCACAGAGGGGACTTTTGGAAATTGTTACTGACCAGACTATCGTTATTGATAATCCTCTAATATGACTATTGTCATATATTTTTATTGATATTGGAAGTCTTATGAAAAAATATCAGGATGATCTTGAAAAGAGAATCATTGGAAATAAATAATGTTTCAATCTGAAACAGCATCCCTATTCCTGCCTTGCGGAACTCGAGCAAAAGTTTTGAAGACTCAAACAGTCCTCAGTCATCCATCGGAACACTGTTTCAGCCTTTGTATTATCATTTAAATTTAAAAGAGGAACGTTATATGACAGAAAATATTATAAAACCTGTTTTAACTGGTTATTTCACAGTAGCATTCAAGGGTGATATCAAGTTCCCGAAAGTAGAGAATATTCCTTCATTTGTTTTTGTGATTGAGACTCCTTCAGGAGAGCCGATTCTTGTTGATACCGGTTTTGATCCTGACCACATTCCTGCTCCTGATTCATGGGGGAAAAGAGAAGGCGGGATGGAGATTCCTGAACTTATTAAAAACTGCGGGTTTAAACACACTGATATTAAAAAAGTAATACAGACCCATCTTCACTGGGATCATGCTGCAGGCCTTAAATATTTTCCTCACGCGGATATCTATATTCAGTCTTCTGAAATAGAGGGTTTGTTCAACCTGTTGAAATACGAGGAAACATCGTTTTGCCCTGCTCACTGGTTTCATCTGAGAGACAGGTTCATTCTTGTTGATGGGGACATTGAAATAATGCCCGGCATCAGGCTTATCCGAAGTGGCGGCCACACTTCAGGGCATCAGGCTGTAATGGTTGAATGCAAAGACAAAAGCGTTATTCTCCTTGGAGATTCACCTTTTACCTATGAGTGGCTGTGGACTCTTGTTCCTGAGAATTACTGGGAGATTTACAGAAAGAGCTGTGGCCCTGATTTTTTCTGGCAGGATGAAAGGCTTAATGAGATCAGGGAATGGTATGAATCAGCAGAAATAATAAAAGGTGTTGATCACGAAGACTATTCTGATACAGATCTGAAAGCAATGGCTGATATTGCAATCTTTTCACATGACCCTTCTCTTGCTGGGAAGGGTGAGATATGAGCAGGCACTACACCAGAATCGATTCAAAGATAATTGTTTTGACCTGATCTATGTGGTTCTGAATAAAATCCTCGTCAAAGACTTCCTTGTTTATTGCCTTAAAAAAAGTGTGCTGTGTTATAAGCGGCAGCCATGCCATTGCCAGCGCATTCAGCCATAAAATATATGTGTCAATATCCTTACGTATCAGGCCCTGCTTTTTGGCTCTCTCAAGGTATTTATGACTCCATGATGTCATTTCAGGAAAATATTCAAGCATCCAGTCCTGACGGTTTTCATTCAACGATTCCCACATCATTATTTTTGCCAGATCAGGATTTCTGAATGTATAACTCATATGAAGGGTGAGTAGAGTTTTCAGTGATTCAGCAGTAAGATCTTCTTTTGGGTCGAGTTTGTTTACGTATTCCTTTTCATCCTCAATCAGTTTTTTGATGATTTCCCTGTATAGCATTTCCTTGTTTTTGAAGAAGTAAGAAGGAGTGGTTCGTGACAGTCCGCTTCTTTCACCGATTTCAGAAAGTGTTGTCAGGTGATATCCCTTTTCGGCAAAAAGCTTCTGGGCGGTTTCCATTATTTTTTTTATTGATGCACTGGCATCCCGTTTTTTTACTGAAGACATAATAATCCTTTTGCTCTGATTGATTCAGTCCCCGGTAAGAACATAAGACTGCGTTATGTTACAGTCTTATGCTCATAAATTATTTGGCAGCATCTTTTGCAGAATTAAGGCCATGTATCAAAATTTTAGGATGACCTTTATTACCTCATCAGGCCTGTTTTGAACCAGATCAATTGCGCTTTCTATTTCATTGAAAGGTAATATGTGCGAGATAAGAGGAGTAAAGTCAAGGGATTTATCCTTTACTCTATCAAACAGTTTTTCGATAAGTGTAAGATCGCCTAATCCCATTTTGAGACTAACATTTTTAAAAAAGTGAATTGGAGATATGCTCACAGGTTGAGCTGGTATGCCAACAAGAAACATCCTTCCATTGATACCCATACATTCAAATCCCTGATTTATTGTGACATCAATACCGGCAGCATCAATTACAACATCAGCTCCTCTGCCCTCGGTGTACTCTGCTATTTTTTTTAATACATCTTCACTTCCGGCGTTTATGGTATGAGTCGCGCCAACTTCCATTGCTTTTGCCAGCCTGTTTTCTGATTTTTCAACAGCAATTATTTTTGAAGGATTGTGTATTCTGGATGTCACTGCCGCAGATTGATGCTGCAGTAATTCGAACAATGACATCTGTTGGATTTTTAATTTCCGGCTTATCAACATCCTTTAGTTCGACTTTGTTTACATCAGAAAAGTATAGTGCTTTCATAGAATCACTCCTTTATCGAATGGTTTGCAGTTCACTCAACTTTTTCGTTTGCGTGACTGCAATTAACTAGCTAGTCGTTCAGCTAGTTAATTGCAGTCATATGTTTTTCTCACCTGAATCGTCAAACTTTTTTTAAATTAATGCCAGGAGTTTTAAAAATGAATTAATAGACGTTATTATACAGTTGTTATTCGGAAGTGCCGGACAGGGAAAAAGTTCTATGAAATTTGCTTGTTAATAAAGTGAATTTGTTTAAATATATTACAAATATTGATTTCAATGAGTCTAGCGGAATACAGATTTGAGATAATCATTACACTGTAATATTTATTTGGAGAATCTTTATGAATCTTGAAGACCTGAAGGCAAGGTTTGATGATCTGAAGTATCATTATACTGAAATAAAAAACAGTGCTGAGCAAAAGGCCGTTACATGGTGCTGGGCAACAAATTCCATGTTGAAACTTGAGCCCTTTTACAATGAAATCCACAGATTCCCATATGGCAGGAAGCTGAAAGATGAACCTGCTGAGAAATCCGGAAGGTATCAGATTGGGCTTGATGATGCTGGTAATATTGTTGTGGAAAGAAATTATGTTTCATTTGAAAACCAGTATTATGAGACTTTTATCACTTATGAAAGAGATCTGACAGAGTCAGTTCATTATAGTTATTCGAAAGAGAAAGAAATAATAAATGTTCACCAGTATCACTATAATTCAGGCAGGCTTGTGAGACTTTGTAAATGGGCAGGCGGAGGTTGTTCAGAACTGAGCTACAGTTATGATAATAACAGGATAATTAAAATTACTGAAGAATACAGGCAGCATGGTTTTGAAAATGAGACAGATACTGAATACCACACAGAATATAATGATTTTGGAGAACTGGATAAAATAACTGATCAGAACAATCATACATATTATAAAAGAAAAGACAGTAAGCACAATTTCAGCAGTCTTTCTAAACTGTTAATTGAAAAGATGCCTCATGTAATTGAACAATGCCTTGCAAATGAGAATATCGACAGAAAGATTTTTTCCATTGTTATTCTCTATGGTTATGAAAACAGCTTTCCTCCATCTATTGGTATTGGCTATGAGGATGAAAGACAAAAATGGCTCTCTGAAAAGGGTGATGAGGCCAGATGGTTTCTCTGGAATCCAGCGGAATATTCGAACGGGCTTATCAGCATGGATGATATAGACAGCAGCCTTGACAACATATGTGATTCCATCAACCAGATGATTGCCATGGAAAACAAAGAAAAAAAGGTTGCTGATATATTTGTTGATGTATGCAGAAATGTAGATCCAGGGAAGTTCGTTAAAAAAGAATGCCTTGCTGATGATTTTATTATTTATCCTGTTGATTATGAACTGTGTGATTTTAACAGGAATATTAAAAAACTGTATGGAGCTGATTTTTTGAAAAAGCTAAAGGAAGAGAATCTGGCTTTGTAATCAAAATTGATCTGAAATTCCGCTGATGAATGATTTATCACAATGAGTAACAGCAGAAAAAACTGTTTTGATCTTTCGTTTAACGATAATTGTTTTGATACTGTTTTTTTATGGCAAATCTTATGCATGTGATTCTATAACCTGAAAAGGCTCTTCCTGCTTCAACGTATCACAAAGGTATTTCAGAGTATCTCCCTGGTCTGACTTCACTGGCTGGTATCACTTTGTTTTTTTTCTGGAAAAATAATTAAAGTAATTTGTGAGGATCGCGAGATCAAATCCATTTATCATTGTTTCGATAATGAAAAAATATAATTAGGTTTTCAGTATATAAACGAATCTTAGAATAAAAATGATTTGATAATTTTTCGCAGGGCTGTTTTTTATAAATGATGCAAACAGAAAAAAAGAGGAAACTTTGACAAAAATATATGTTCCCCCAATAAAGTCACAGGGAATCAAAACAAAACTTGTTCCGTGGATAAGAGATTTTATTCCCGGTGATTTTACAGGAACCTGGATTGAGCCCTTTATGGGAACCGGAGTGGTTGCATTCAACCTTGTTCCGTTAAAAGCGGTTTTATGTGACACCAATCCTCATTTGATAAATTTTTACAGGGCAATCCAGGACGGTGAAATAACGCCTTCCTGCGTCAGGGAATTTCTGGTAGAAGAGGGTGCACAGCTTTATTCCAGGGGTGAAGAGCATTATTATTATATAAGGGAGAGATTCAATTCAGGGCATAATCCCCTTGATTTTCTTTTTCTTAACCGGTCATGCTTTAATGGAATGATCAGGTTTAATCGAAAGGGCGGATTCAATGTTCCTTTTTGCAGAAAAAACAACAGGTTTGCAAAGGCCTATGTCACCCGCATTGTCAACCAGGTGAGTTATGTGGCATCTCTTATAAAAGAAAATGATTTCATTTTCACCTGCCGGGATTTTAAAGAAACAATTGAAAGTGCTGTCTCGGCTGACATTCTATATTGCGATCCTCCGTATATTGACAGAAATACAGACTATTTCAATGGATGGAACGAAAACTGTGAGCATCAGTTGTACGATTCACTCTCAAAAGCAAACTGCAGTTTTATTCTCTCAACCTGGCATCATAATGCATACAGAAAAAACGAATACTTAGACAGTCTGTGGAATTGCTATAGTGTTTTTACCAGAGAGCATTTTTATCATGTGGGTGCTGTTGAGCGAAATCGAAATCCTGTAACAGAAGCGCTGGTGACAAATATCAGGTAACGGCTTTTTGGGGGATTCCTTCGTGGTGAAAAAAATTTTCTCCACCAGAGGCCCCGGGGGGCCAGGGCGTCCGATGGAGTTTCAGGAGTGACACCCTTTAATGGGGTTTAGTCTATCTGGACATGGCTGTAATTTGCCGGAATGATTATATCTGCATTTGTATTTTCTATGATGTATTCGACAGTGTACTGATTGAAACTCTCTCTGAGAATAAAGGCATTATCGCCAACTTCAAACAGGCCAAGGTCAGTTACAACATAGTCTACTTCACTTTTGGCTGTAAGGGGAAGTGAACATTCTCTCACCATTTTTGAATTGCCTTTCTTGTCAAAATGGAGAGTTGCAGCAATTACTTTTTTTGCTCCAACGAGAAGATCCATTGCTCCTCCCATTCCAGGGACTATCTTGCCCGGCACCATGTAGTTTGCAAGATTACCAAGCTGATCCACTTCGAGTACTCCAAGAACTGTATAGTCCAGGTGTCCGCCTCTGATAATTCCGAATGAGGTGGCAGAATCGAAGTAACATCCTCCGTCAAGAAGAGTAACCGGCATTCCGCCTGCATTTACCAGGTCAGGATCTTCCTGGTCTTTGCCGGGAACCGGGCCAATGCCCAGGAATCCGTTCTCTGACTGCAGGGTTACACAGGTGCCATCTGGTAAATAATCTGCAACCTTTGTTGGCAGTCCTATCCCCAGATTTACCACATTCCCACTGCTGAAGAAGCGGGCAATTCGTTTTGCTATAAGATCTTTATTTTCAACGTATTCCATTTTGCCCTCCTCTATTTATCCTTTTCTGATTTTACGAGGTAGTTAACGAGAATTGACGGTGTGGCAATACACTCGGGATTGAGTTCGCCTATTTCCACAATTTCTTCCACCTCTGCAATAACAACGTCAGCTGCCATTGCCATAATAGGGTTGAAATTACGTGCTGATTTGTTATATATAAGGTTGCCTGCCAGGTCTGCACATTGAGCCTTTATAATGGCAATGTTAGCACTGAGAGGCTTTTCCAGGAGATAGCTTTTACCGTCAATTTCAATAACCTGCTTTCCCTTTTCAACCTCTGTTCCCACACCGGTTGGGGTAAGAAAACCTCCCATTCCGCACCCGGCAGATCTGATCCGCTCAGCAAGAGTTCCCTGAGGAACAAGAACTACTTCTGTTTCTCCCTCAGTCATCTGTCTGCCTGTTTCACGATTGGTCCCAATGTGAGAAGCGATTATGGTACTGAACTGTTTTTCAGCTACCATCCCTGCCGGGCCGGCTACAATCCCCTTGTCGGGATTGTATATGCCGGTATCATTACAGATGAGAGTGAGGTTCCCTTTCTTCTGAGCGATAAGTTCATTTATTATCTGCAGCGGAACACCGCATCCAAGAAAGCCGCCTATCATTATGCTGTCGCCTTCTTTTATCATTGCCGCTGCTTCTTTTGCTGTTAGTATTTTTTTCCGTATCATGGTATTACCTCTCCCGGTTTAGTCCTTTAACCCTTCTTCTAGCAAATCATCAGCACAACAGATGTTATAATTCCTGTATAGAGAAGTATAACTGTTGTATAGCCCATGATGTCGCGTATGCCTAGCTTTGCTATACCAAGCAACGGAAGAGCCCAGAATGGCTGTATCATGTTAGTCCATGCATCTCCCCATGCTATTGCCATGGCTGCCTTGTCGAGAGATACTCCAAGCG
Source organism: uncultured Leptospirales bacterium (assembly GCA_964512685.1). Lineage (GTDB taxonomy): Bacteria > Spirochaetota > UBA4802 > UBA4802 > UBA5550 > CAZEJW01. The sequence goes on from CAZEJW010000162.1 coordinate 8,250, forward strand.
CTTGTGCTGCCGGCATTACAATAGGTCCCTGAACTACCCACTGTCCACCACCTGATGGTACGAACAGGTTTACTATACCTGCAGAGAGGTATGTAAAGAATGGGAATGTTGTTGGATTTGAAATATTCACAAATCCCTGCGATATTGTTGCAGCAAGGCCTGAATGAATCATCATCCCCATAATTCCTGCGTAGAATGGAAACTGAAGTGCAATCCCGCCTGTTGTCTTTATTGCATCAGTTATTGCTTTTACATAGTTTATCGGAGTACCGTGCAGAAGGATTCCAAGAATCATGAAGATGAAAATCACAATGTTGAGTCCCAGTTTTCCTCCCTGAGAGAAGAAATAAACAATATAAACAAGACCCAGTATTCCGATTATCAAAGAAAGAATAAAATTATTTTCAATTTTTTCTGCAGGAACCATCTCTGATTTATCTTTCTTTTCTACAGGAGCATCATCATCAGCAAAAATTAATGGATCGACTTCGATGATCTCTTCCTTATTTTTTGGCTGCATTAGCATGTTGATTACTGGAAGTGTCAGAAGAAAAATTGCAACAAGAGCAATGTTCCATGTGCTGAAAATTGTATCAGCAGTTGGAATTCATGATGTTTTGAGAAAAACTGATAGTTATCATGGTGTCAATGGTTTATTGTAA
>CAZEJW010000163.1:0-8903 GCA_964512685.1 uncultured Leptospirales bacterium
GAGAGATGAATTGAAAAAAAATGAAGAAAAAATTGGCTTTTTGGAGGATTTTTTTGCAGTTTCAATTTACGGGTGCTGATGCCAGTCTCAGAGGTTGATTTACAGGTCTCAGAGGAAAATTTAAATAACAGAAAAAATACATCTGCAACAAATTGCTGGTGTCAGAGGAATATTCCCGCGTCTCAGTTCCTGCGTCTCAGAGGAAATTTTGGTGAGTTTACCGGATTTTAAAATTCATTATATTTTAAAAAGCCGGGGGGTCTCAGAGACAATTTATAAGTCTCAGAGGACACCCCGGCAGGTGGAACAGGAGATCCCATAATACCAAAAAGGGGGGCGAAAACACCCCGCCCCCTTGAAAAATTTTAGAAAAATATATTTACATGAATCTGTACTGCATACCAATACCGATACTCCAGCTGTGTTCTTTTCTGAAGATGAGATCTTTTTGAGCACCGGCTGCTACGTAATTAGCGCCTGCATAAGCCTTCTCTTTTTTATTCTCTGTTTCAAAGAAAAAGAGTCTGCTTACGGCAAGATTTACATTTACCCTTTCGTTCATCTTGAGAGTGAAACCGGTACCTGTAATGAAAAGGCTTGGCTTGAATGTTGATTCTGTGAAATATTCTTCATCAGCATTCATCTCGTCATACATGAAACCTGCTCCCCAGTTGATTCTCTCTGTAATCTGCCAGTCAAAACCTGCACCAATCTCATATGCCCATTTTTTTACATGAATCATATTGCTGTCACTGGTGCCGCGCTCCATATCAACTCCAAAATCCCGAATGTAGATCTGACCTGTAACTGATACCTCAAAGTCTTTTGTAATATTATATCTTGCACCAAAGAGGAACCTGTGAGGCATATCCAGATTAAATTCTTTGCCGTCTTCATATCCAAGGCCGGCTGTAAGTTCCTTTGAAAGCTGGCCTTCAGCATCAAGTGGATTACTACTATCTTTTTTACTGTCAACTTTGTACTTAAGCTTTGTTACTGACTCATAAGTGATTGCTACATTGAGGTCTGGAGTCACCTGCCAGTTTACACCAAGGATTCCTCCAAAACCCAGAGCTGAAAGCTGTACATCAACAAGAGTGCTCTTTACACCAGCACCCTCTGCCCATCTGATAATATTTTTCTTGCTTGATTCGACAACCCTTACACCAAGAGCAACAGACAAGTCTTTTGAAACTGCATAAGTAGATCCAAGTGACTGGCAAATCTGAACCGAGGCCTGCTCAACCTCAAAGCTGTATTTCTTCATTGCAGAAAACAGTGCAGCAGAACCACCACCTGCTATCATTTCATTATATGTAAGACCCGAAAACGGTGAAGCAGTATCATCCATTCCAAGGTCATGATATTTGCCAAGAGCAATTCCATCTGCCTTTGCCATACCCGCATAGAGCATCCGATTACCAACAGGGCCTCCCTCACTAAAAATAAGAGATCCGCCACCACCGAGAACACCACAGTGTGACCATAGGTTCCAGTCCTGTCCCTCTGGGTTAAAAACGAGGTAGAGATTAGGAAGAACAGGGTCTACCTTATATGACTCGTATTTATCCCCTGTTGCCTTGTCTTCAAAAGAGAAGGTCTTAAGAATTGTCTGATTACCAAGGTTTACATAAAGACCATCTTTCATCTGTATTGTACCTGCAGGATTGTTGGCTGCAATGTCAGCACTGTCAGTTGCTGCCTGACGTCCTGCCGGGTTTTTCAACCACTCAGCACTGTTGTTAGTAATGTAGTCCATCTGACTTGCGAAAGCGCTTCCTGTTAAACATAGAACGAGGACAGCACAGAGATTAAAAAGTTTTTTCATCAATACCCTCCGATAACGCATTTTTTATATTTATTTTTTTATTTTAAAGAGAGAGGAATCGTTGTTCAGAGACAGACACAATAAATCAGATGCTTAAATTACTATTCAGTATTAAATCATTGTTTCCAAAAACGGAACGACGTATTGATTTTAAAATTTAAAAAAAATTTCTACTGCCAGTTTAAATCAGTTTTAAATTCAACAGACCGTACATATTTAAAAAAAACGGACAGCCGAAAGGTTTTTAATATCTTAAAAAAAACTGCCCGAAACAAGAATAATACCAGGTTGTTATCTGCACTACTTCACCGAACCAACCGGCCAAACCTAAATAATGTTCAACCGTCCAATCATCTTTAACAACTGCTTAATAATTATCAAAAATAAATCTCTTAGTCATTCGTATTCATGATTCAGAATATAAAAAATATTTCCTGAATCATGTTTCCGAATATAAAATCACAAAATTTTCAAATCATGACCGCATAACGAAAACCGTTCGGGCGAGCATGCTGCATTTAACGACATAAACAAAAATTATACATCTAATCATCAAGGTTAAAATCGATCCGCTCCTCAATTAGAAGTATCGTCAGACGGAATTCAAGACATCACATAAGCGCTTCGTTTAACGCTATTAACGTTAAACGGTATGTCATTAATATTAAAAGGGTAATAAAAAGAAATGGGGAAGTCAGACGTTTTTCTTTCTGTATTCAACTGGAGACATGCTGGTATTGTCTTTAAAGGCAGTATAAAAGACCGAATATGAATTGAATCCAACACTGTTGGCAATATCGAGTATATTTCTCTCCGGATCAGTAAGGAGCATTTTCTTTGATTCTTCGATTCTGAAATTATTTATGAATGTATTGTAGTTTTTATTGTATTTCTCATTTATAAAGCGGGAGAGATGCCTTGAATTTATATTGAGAACATCACTTAGCCTGCTCAACGAAAGGTCTTCATCACAGAAAAGCTTTTCCTCCTTCATTACAGACATGAGATTCACCTCAAGTGATGCGACATCTATCCCTTCAAGAGTCGTTTTGCATGCTTCTCTTTTTGAATTCGAAAGCATTCCATACTGAAGATAATAAGGATACATCTGCATAAGGAAAAAGAGAGCTACCATACTGATAGAAACCGCAGAGACATAAAATATATTCAATGGAGAGAAACCGGGGGTCCGGTTTATAACAGTATATACTCCAGCCAGTTCGGCAAAGGATACAAAAATAAGCAAGAAAAACATAAATTTAAATCCCGGATGAATCTTTCTCCCGGCCCTGATATAATTAAAAATAAATTTTACAGAAAGTGCAACATACCACAATGACCACCATATGGAAATTGCAAAAAGCACTTTAGCGGAAAAATGCACAGACGACTCATTCACCAAAACAGAGTAATTATGTAATACATACAGAACTGTAGAAACTACAAGGGACAAAACCGGAGGGATAAACTGAATGCATCCTTTTTTAAGATTGAAACTGCCCCCTTTGGCAAGAATAAGAATATAAAAATAGATAAAGATGCCCAGGCTCATAAACACGGGGGTTGTAATCAGCATATAGTCTGTGATACTGTCTTTCAGATAGAAGCCTGTTCGTATAACGTGAAGATATGCAAGCTCAAGCAGCACAATCGCAAAAAAAACCTTCCGCTTATGCCGTCTTCCTATTAACTGCCCGAAAGCAATAAAGAGAGCAAGCATTCCAGGCAGAACTTCAACCGGGATGCTGATATTCATTGTAATCACCTGAGATCATTACTTATGACTCTTGTAATATCAGGGGCTTATTTTGCAATTTTTTTCTTTAAAGTTTTATAAAATTTTTTTCATCAGACCTCAATTAAAAAACCGTCCATTCGGTGTTGTGTGGTATATTATTTTTTATATTAAGAATTAAGGTTACACTGTTTGATTAATCTACAAAAAACCCGGCTGCAGAACCGGGTTTTTTGTCACATCCCTCTTTTCGCAAGTTCTTCCTTTCTTAATTCCTTCTTGAGAATCTTCCCGACATTTGACTCAGGAAGAGCCGCCCTTATTTCAACCTCAGCCGGCCACTTATATTTCGCAAGTTTATTCTTGCAGTAAGACTTGAACTCATCCTCTGTTGCACTTTCGCCATCCTTTAACACAACAAAAACCTTTACGTTCTCACCCCTTTTGGTATCAGGAATACCAATTGCCGCCACTTTTAAAACTTTTGGATGCCGAAAAAATACCTCTTCAATATCTCTAGGATAAATATTGTACCCACCGGAAATAATAAGATCCTTTTTCCGGTCCACAATGTAAAAATATCCATCATCATCCATGTAGGCTATATCGCCCGAAAAAAGCCATCCGTCCCTTATGGATTTAGCTGTCTCTTCAGGTTTGTTAAGATAGCCCGACGTTACCTGCGGCCCCTTGAAAATCATTTCCCCTTCCTTTCCGGCCGGAAGTTCCTCTTCTCCTGTTTCCAGATCTACAATTTTTACTTCTGTATCGGGGTAAGGCAGACCTATACTCCCGGGTTTTTTCTTTCCCTTCATTGGATTAAGATGAGTCTGGGGTGATGTTTCAGTCATTCCATAACCTTCATTGATTTCAACACCTGTCAACTCCTTGAATTTGGTAAGTATCTCTTCAGGCAGAGATGATGCACCTGATGTAATAAGGTTGAAACAGGTCATATCTGTTTTCCTGAGATCAGGATGATCAAGCATTCCAATATACATTGTTGGCACCAGAGGAGACATGGTTGGCCTGTATTTTCTAACTGCCTCGAGTAATTCCTTTGGCTGAGGTTTTGGAATCAGAACATCAGTGAATCCCATATACATTGGCAAATTCATAGCCGCTGACATCCCCAAAACATGAAAAATCGGTGGTGATGCCATTGCAATCTGACTCCCCTTTTCCACACCAAACCATTTTTCATACATTTGGACCATTGACCCAAGATTTTTATGGGTAAGAATTGCACCTTTTGATACACCTGTGGTTCCACCAGTATACTGATAGGCAGCAGGATCATCCCACTTAACTTCAACCCTGGGCGGATCAGCATTAAATTTTGTCATACAGTATTTCCAGGAATATACCTCAGGAGCCATTTTAACGTCAGATGCAAGACCTTTCTTTTTTGCGACAAGAGGAAAAATCAGCTTGAGAGGGAAAGGCAGATAATCTCCCATTCCTGTATAGATTATCTGTTTTATCGATGTCTTCTCTCGCAGGTCAATCATCCGGTTTGCAAGCAGATCCATTGAAACCAAAATTTTTGCCCCGGAATCGTTGAACTGATATTCCAGCTCAGGATCAGAGTAAAGCGGATTATTCATCACTGCAACAGCTCCAATCTTCATAATTCCATAGTACGCTATAACTGTTGGAATCATATTAGGAAGAAGAACTGCAACAGCATCACCCTTCCTGATACCAAATTCCGTGAGACAGGCTGCAAATTTATTCACACATTCCTTCATCTCCCTGAATGTCATCCTATAGCCCTGAAAAATCAGTGCATCCTTTTCGGGAAACATCTCAACCGAATTCTCGAACATTTCCGAAAGTGTAATCTCATCATAATCGATATGTTCAGGTACAAACTCATCATAATTTTTAAGCCAGGGTTTATCCTTACCAAATACTTTTTGTTTATCCATTTTTCCTCCTGAGATAAAAATGCCTTTCTGCGCTGCATACCTGTTCAAAAAGAACGCATCAGGGAACGTTCATACCGACACACAGGGCAATTAAATCATTATTGTATTCGACTTTTCGAATATCGTTCAATCTATAGAAAAAACAGGGATACTGTCAATCACAATTCACTTCAGGGATAACTTCAGTAGATTTAATGAAAACAATGCAGAACTACGGTTTGATTTAAAACATACTGTAATTCCGCTTTATTATGAGGATGGAATTAAAACTGCTTCTTAATATTTCTTTCTCTCTTTATCATGATTCAGCTTATTCATTATAAAGAGAGCCGCATATGCACCAATAAAGCCGGCAATAATATTGACCCCGGCCCCTCTCGAAAGAAATTCAAGAACCCTTACTGCCACATCATAAAAAAGATAATCAAGAATGAAACCACCTATCAACGCTCCAATCACACCAACAACAAATCCGCCTATATAGCCCCCAAAGAGGTCTTTCTTTTTGATAGAATAAAAAATAAAGGCACCCAGTGCTCCAATAGCGAGAATAATGGCAATAGCCTTAAGCATTAATAGAAAATCTCTGATTTCCGGTGTCATACTAACTCCATGTTTTTTTATATTATCGGGATTAACGAAGAAGTAATTCAGTCAATTTATCATTATAATAAAAATGAAAATCTACAAATGAGTCAAGAATTTTCCAGACAAAAAGACAAGAAGATTCAGAAAAAAATCTCCCCTTTTCCTTCCCTGATAATCACGCTCTGTCCGGATGAAAAATCCACTACAGTGGATGGCTCCGTAACTCTGGGACCGGAATCAAGAACAAGATCAACCTCATTCCGGTAGACACTCTCAAGTTCTTTCGGTTCAACAATATACTCTCCCGAAACAGTGTTGACACTTGCCGAAAGAATAGGACGGCCGAGCTCTTCAACAAGAGCGAGTGCAATATTGTTGTCAGGAATGCGGACTCCGATTGTCTTCTGATTGGTTATAACTATTCGCGGAACAAGCTTCGATGCCTGAAAGATAAACGTATACGGCCCAGGAAGAGCCTTCTTCATCACCTTAAATGCCGGGTCCGAAATATTTCTCACATAGTCGTTTATAGAGGAAATGTCTGTAAAAATAAAGCTGAGAGGTTTTTTCCTGTTAATCTTTTTTATTCTGTAAATCCTTTCTATAGCTCTCTTATCTTTTATATCACATCCATAGGCATAAACCGTATCAGTTGGATATATTATAACACCACCCTGCTGCAGAATTTCCACAGCCTTATGAATCAATCTTTTCTGGGGGTTCTGTTCATTAACAACAAATATCATTTCATCATACCCATGATATCATTAAAAGAATGGAATCGTTCCAGTATTTATTTTTTTGTACTTATGTACTTTTTTCAGCAGCAAAAAATACATAAGAATAAATACCAAAAATTTTCAGATTGAGATTCAATCATCAAACGGAACACTTTATCTGACCATAATATAATAATGTAAAGTAGAATATCAAAAACTGATAAATAAAAAAGTTTACAGTTCTATAATACCATAAAGAGGATCCGTTCCGTCTGCCGTTATCAGCCTGATAAAAAATTTACAGCTGACCTGCCAAAGAGTCAAATAAAAAAGGCTTTTGCAGTAGCACTCACTGCAAAAGCCTTTAACCTGGTAAATCATACAAATAGGAGTGTAATCAGTTATCAATCTTTAATAAGATCGGATTTTCGCAATTTTGCTTTAATAATTTTTGTTTACAGAATTGATTGAAAAAAGAATTTTATTGGATACTGCAAAGGTGAGACAAAAAAAAGAGCAGGGCTAAAAAAACATTCTGAAGAGATAGCCAGACAGTATCCTGCAATAAAAAATACTTGCGGACAATGAAATATGCTGAAATAATATCTTTAGGTTCATCCAATAATTAGGTTTTCCCTCCCGCTTAAGGCGGGAAACATAAGTACTCATTTTAACATCACTTTAACAAAAACAGAAAAGAAGCCATGAACAGCCAAATCAGATACAATACAAAACCCGGTTCCCCTCTTCCTCTGGGGGCCAATATAATCAAAGACGGAACTCAGTTTTCAATGATCAGCAGACATGCCTCACGGGTAAAACTCGTACTCTTTGAAAACGCATCGCCCGAATCAGATTTCGATGTAATTGATCTTGATCCGGATGAGAATAAAACCGGAGACATCTGGCACATTTGGATACAGGGCATAGAACACGGCCAGCAATATGCATACCGAATTGATGGCCCATATGACCCGGCAAACGGTCACAGGTATAATATAAACAAACTCATACTCGACCCTTACGCGAGGGCTATTTCAGACAACTTCAAATGGGACCTTTCCAGGGCAAGGGGATACAATCCCGAATCCGAAAGTCTGGATCTGTCGTTTTCAAGAGAAGACAGCTGCCCCTTTGTTCCACGAAGCATCGTAATAAACGGACCCTCGGAAGTAGAGGACCATCCATTGAATCTTCCGGCAAATGAAGTCATAACATATGAACTTCACGTTAAGGGCTTCACCTTTCACGATACATCAGAGGCCAAAAGCCCTGGAACCTTTACAGGCTTAACTGAAAAAATACCATACCTCAAGGAACTGGGAGTGACAGCTGTCGAACTTCTTCCCATTCAGGAATTCGATCAGGAAGACAATATATTCACCAACCCCCTGACAGGAGAAAATCTCAAAAACTACTGGGGATACAACACCCTGGCCTTCTTTGCACCAAAGGGGCGATATTCGTCAGGAGGGGCAACCGGGGAGCATGTTAATGAATTCAGACAAATGGTAAAATCCTTTCACAATGCCGGCATTGAAGTCTTTCTGGATGTGGTGTTCAATCACACAGCTGAGGGGGATGAACGGGGCCCGACAATATCCTTCAGAGGCATAGACAACTCAATCTATTACATACTTGAAGAAAACAAAAGGTTCTACAGAAACTATTCAGGATGCGGAAACACTTTCAACTGCAATCATCCCCTTGTAAGGGATTTTATACTCGATTGCCTGCGCTACTGGGTCGTTGAAATGAAGGTCGATGGATTCAGGTTCGATCTTGCGTCGATTCTTGGCAGAGATGAGAACGGCAATATTCTGAGCAACCCTCCCCTGATTGACAGAATCGAAGAAGATCCAATTCTCAGAAACACCAAAATAATAGCAGAAGCATGGGATGCAGCCGGAGCCTACCAGGTTGGTCACTTCCCGGGCAGATGGGCAGAATGGAACGGCCAGTACAGAGACGATGTAAGACGGTTCTGGAGAGGCGATAAAAACTCGACAGGAAGGTTTGCTACACGTATAACAGGAAGTTCCGATCTTTACGGGAAGGCCGGAAGAAGTTCTGGATGAGCTCAATATACCAGTCGAATTTAC
>CAZEJW010000164.1:0-2346 GCA_964512685.1 uncultured Leptospirales bacterium
AATCTTGATCAAGTAAATTACACTCATGTGTTGTAAAAATTAATTGACTATTGGTTGGAGATTCTTTGATTCAACGTTTTCTGATTCGGGTTTTTTGGATGATGCCTTTTGTTCAGCAGCTTCCTGTTTGAGAGGTTTCTCTGTGTCCCTGATTGCATTGTTCAGAGTTTTTTCAAAACTCATATCAGTTGTTTTGCCTGAACCGGAAATTTTGTCAGGAAACGGATAATTCTCCGAAAGTTCCGGGGTTCTGCTGATACTCATGCCTGGATTCATTATTTAGAGCACCTCTTGTCTCTTATCCCTGAAATCAGAGGGATTTTATTCTCACAGCTTTTATTAATATCGATTGATGAAGGGATTAACTGAATTTAATTTTTACAGACCTGCTTCTATTAATTCACAGCATTATGATAATACCTGCTGTGCTGGCCTGTAATCATAAATCATAGAAGAGAAGGGGATGAAGAGATAAAGAGGGGATTGTAGAGATAAAATGATTCTTAGATTGTTTATTTGTGGCTAAGTCAGTTTTTTATCTCTTATATCTCTCCGGATATCCCCATATCCCCTTCTCTTTTGTTTAAGGGGGATAATGAAAAAGCAAAGGCCTCTAAGCCTTTGCTTTCAGGAAAATTCACTTTTGTAAAGTACCGGCTGCTCTCTATATCTTATATGCAATTTCCAGTGCAATTATGAATGATTCTTTTTCATATTTGATATCAAAACCTGCATTGGTTGTGACATCCTCAGGAAAATAATGAATCCATGCAAAAGATCCTGTGAAATCAATGTCTGGTGTTAAATAATAAGTGGCACCACCACTGATGAACATGAAATCCAGAGGAGGATTGGTGCTTACTGCAGGGATTTGATTATCATCCTTATAGTAGCTGTCTTTTGCGCCGGTTGCTGTATAGTTAATACTGCATCCAATCTTAAGATCATTCAAGACCCTGTATGTTGTTCCAAGGGAGAGGTCATAACCGGTTGAGTAGTAGTCCTCAACTCCATCCATATCTGTTTTGCTCATGAAATAGAACACTGAACTTGCACTTATCAAAAGATCACTGGTTATATTGTATTCTGCTCCAATTGAAAGCAATGCAGGCAGATCTGCATCTGTTTTTGTTCCATCAGAAAGGGCATTCTGGGCTCTGACACCAGAGGCAATGGCATCTGAAGCATTATCTGAGGCTTTATTCTTCCGGTGGTCATACTCATACCTGAGCCCGGTTTTTGTTTCGAATTTAATACCAAAATTCAAATCTTTGTGCGGCTTTATATCTAAACCAAATATTAAAGAATATCCTTCAGCAGCAAGTTCGGTTTTATAATCAACATCCAGCTGTGCTCCATTTCCAAAACCATACCTGCCCTTCATTTCAATTTCTTTTCTCGCTATAACATAACGCGCTCCTGTACTCAGACTGATTACATCATTAAGCGAGTATGCAACTCCGCCGCCAAGCTGGTACATTGCTGCACTGGCACTGAAGTCAATATCAGCTTCAGTCAGAGAAGTTGAGAGCTTGTTTGCAAGTGCAAATCCATTTGCTGCAGTACCTGCTGTACCATCCCATTCAAGATTTCCACCTCCTGCAATAATTCCTGCGTTACAGAAAAAAGCAAGATTTCCAATTCCCACTTTGCCAATATTATCTGAAAGATAAAAATTCGGAAGACTGGGAACCGGGTTGTTCTGGGAGTATGATTCACTAAAGCCTGCAGCTTTCATTTCCACTTTCTGTTTATATGGCATTATTAAGGTCTGACTGCTTAAATTAAGATACAGGCCTTCAGGCATAAATGCAGTACCAGCAGGATTATAGTAAACAATATCTGCTGAGCCGTCTGTTGACGCATATCTTGCACTGTTTACCCAGTATTTTGCGCTTTGATCTGTTGCTGTTTCAATACTTGTTGCAAAAGCTGTATTAACAGCAAAAAGCATAACCGATGTAAGTAAAAAAGTAAGTAGATGTTTTAACATTGTAATAGCCCGCCTTTTAATATTTATTTCATACTGATAGTCTAATCTTTCAGGCTTAACCTCAGTCAATATCAAAAAGACGGCAAAGGGTGTTGTGTAACAGGTGATGAATGTCTGTTACACAAGTATGGATTTTGGGGATAATCAGCAGATAATGCTGTTTATGTTACATTTGTGGCAGTTCTGTAATAAAATAACAGGCAAAGGTGCTTATTTATTTACAGTTTCGATTTTTTTAATATTGGTATTGCACCAGTCATCGTATGTTGAATTATCTGTCATTCCTGCGAAGGCAGGAATCTCATGGAGCAGGTTTATAAGGGAACCTCGATAAATTAATATTTGGACGTTCC
>CAZEJW010000164.1:2356-8860 GCA_964512685.1 uncultured Leptospirales bacterium
GAATGTTGCATAGGTTGCATAGAAGGAAAGTTTCGTAACAGCAACGCCTGCTGAGCTTGTCGAAGCATTCTTTTCCTGATCGGCGAAGGCAGTAATTTTTCGAGACTGATTCTATATTTGATCATAATACCTGGTTTCTTCAAATATAAACTTATAAAATCTGCCAAGTACCTCGCCTATATCATCAGCCCCAGGATTCAGATTGTCCTGAAACCAGCTGTAGAGCATCATGAAAACCCCGCCTCCGCAGCAGTTTGCAAGATAATGGTGGAAATGAGTGTTTTTTTTGTTTTCGCCACGCTTTATCTGTTCCTGAAACAGGACTGTATAATCGACAAAACGGTTCAGTACTTTCAGAAAGAGATTGGATTTTTCCAGTGGCATAAAGAAATCCCTGTTGTCTTTCCATTTCTGAAAGAGCCTTCTTCCAATTTCTTCATGATTCCGCTCTTCTATGAGGTTTCCGCGGATGGGGGTAAAGAATTCTTCAAAAATTTCATCCATGTATTTCAGGAGAATTTCATCTTTATCGTGGTAAATTCTGTAAAATGTAGGGCGGGAAACAGCAGCCTCCTCTGTGATGTGTTTAATGGATATGTCTTTGTAATCCATTTCTTCGAGGAGTCTCAGCAGAGCATCATATATCAGCCCCTGAGATCTTCTTATCCTTATATCCTTTTCTTTTTCTGAATTTATTTCATCAATGGTTATCATAAGTCTTAATCTTCAGGAAAACTGTTATAATCTTGCTTTAATGCTTATTCATAAACTTTATTATATAATAAAAGACTCTATTATCTCCGCCGCCGAAGGCGGCGGAGATAATAATCTCTTTCATTTGCGTAAAAATGTTTTTATAAATCAATACTGCTTTATTCTTATTTACTAATGAATTTATATTTTTTCTTATTGGCAAGAAATATTTATACATTTTTGTTAGATTCATCAGCTTTTAATAAAGATAGTTGTCATGCTTTGGAAGAGAAGGAGATCAGGAGATAAAGAGGAGATTTTGAGATAAAAGATTATTTATTTATCTCTTATATCTCTCCTGTTATCCCCGTATCCCCTTACTCTTCTATTCATTAAAATGTTGATAGATGTCAGAGCGGAGACGAAGGGCGGCAATTGAGGGAAATAATTTATCCCCTGGTCATCGTATATTGAATTGCGTGTCATTCCTGCGAAGGCAGGAATCCCATGGAAAGGATTCATGAATCTTGTGCATGAGATTCCGGTATTCTCTTGCTTCGATAAACTCAGCACAAGTCGAGAAACCGGAATGACAGTGAAAATTCATTGCCAGCTATATTAGAAGCGGTATTAGAGTAATAAAACTACACATGATTATTTACAGAGAGTAATATGGAAGAAAAGATAAAGAAAATGACCCATGAAGAGATCAAGTCAGGCAGGCCGGATATTGAGACAGTGAAAAAATCCCCCCGTTTCCCTGTTTGTGTGCTTTGCGAGAATATAAGAAGTCTCTACAATGTGGGGTCGATCTTCAGGACATCAGACGGAGCAAATATTGAAAAGCTCTACCTCTGCGGCTACACTGGCTATCCTCCCAGGAAGGAGATCGATAAAACAGCCCTCGGAAGTGTGGATAGTGTGCCATGGGAACGCGTTGAAGACCCGGCTGAGGTTATCACAGACCTCAGGGCAGGGGGATACAGGATTATCGCGCTTGAGCATACAGACAGGAGTATCGAATATGATAAAATGGAGTATGATTACCCGCTTTTGCTTGTTCTTGGCAATGAGGTTGATGGAGTCAGTGATGAGATTACAGCTCTCTGTGATATGGCAGTTGAAATCCCCATGTATGGACTGAAACAGTCCCTGAATGTATCGGTTGCATATGGGATAGTCATTTACCAGATTGTACGCAAATACCTGTCCCCCATAATTAAACCCGGTGTTTAATGACACTGACATTTTGTTGACAAATTATCAATCACTCCAAAACTGGGGATAAATAAAAAGGAACATCCCTGCTCAGAAAAGGGTTAATGGGCTGTATTTCTTTATTGTTTTTCTCAGGGGTTGTATATGTGGGACTACACTGAAAAAGTTAAATCACTCTACATGAATCCTAAAAATGCAGGCATTCTGAAGGATGCGGATGTTGTTGCAGAGGTGGGAAGTATCATGTGCGGAGATGCTCTCAAGCTCTACCTTAAAATTGACTCTGATACCATAACTGATGCCAGATTCCAGACATTCGGCTGCGGGAGCGCAATTGCAGCATCATCTGCACTCACTGAGATGATTATAGGGATGAAGATAACAGACGCTGAAAAACTCACGAATGATGACATTGTAAACTATATGGGCGGACTTCCCGAAGAGAAGGTACACTGTTCTGTAATGGGAAGTGATGCCCTTAAAAAAGCTATCAGCATGTGGAAGGGAATGGCATCAGGAGACAATGATACGCATGAGGGTGAAGAAATATGTTTCTGTTCAGGGATTACAGATGCTCAGATAAAGAAGATTATCAGTGAAAAGAAAGCTATGAGCTTTGACGAAGTAATGATTCATACGGGAGCCGGAAAGATGTGCGGATCGTGTATTCCCGAAATTGAAGACCTTATACATGACAACAGGCCTGATCCCTCTCAGCCTCAAAAGATAAAAAAAGAAGATAAGATAAGAGCCTCGGAAAGGATTTCTCTTATTGATGAGATAATCACCAGTTCGATCCGTCCGGTTCTCAGGAAAAAGGGCGGGGATGTTGTTCTTATTGATGTAAACGGAGACGATGTATATGTGGCTCTCAGGGGGAACTGCTCAAACTGTGTTTCATCAAATGTAACGTTCAGAAATTTTGTTGAACAGGAACTGAGAAAACAGGTTGGCGAAGAAATAACTGTGAATGAAGTTCAGTAGAAAGCATGAAGAAAAGGGTTTATCTCGACAATAATGCAACCACAATGGTTGATCCATGTGTACTTGAGGCAATGCTGCCCCTTCTTTCAGGGGAGTATGGTAATCCGTCGAGTATACATTCAGAAGGCAAGGTTGCCAGAATAAAGCTTGCGCGGGCCAGGGAAGCTGTTGCTTCTTTTTTGGGCGCAGAGAACGACTATGAGATCGTTTTTACATCAGGCGGAACCGAAAGCAATAATCTTGCCATCCTTGGAACTGCTTCATATTATTCCGAAAAAAAGCATATTATTACTTCAAATGTTGAACATCCTTCAGTACTTAATGTATTCCGTCAGCTAGAGAGAAAGGGGTACCGAATAACAAAGGTGCCTGTGGATGGAATGGGAAACCTCGACACTGCATTTCTAAAGAATGCTGTTGATGATGATACAGCCATTGTTTCTCTCATGCACGTGAACAATGAAACCGGTGTAATTTTTCCGGTGGAAGAAATCGGAGAGTATCTTTTTGAGAAGAATATCCCCTTTCATGTGGATGCAATCCAGTCGGCAGGTAAAATTCCTGTTGATGTAAAAAGAATCAAATGTGACTTTCTTTCTCTTTCAGCACACAAGATTCATGGTCCTAAAGGCTCAGGAGCTTTGTACGTGAGAGGCGGAAGCCGATTAAGGCCGGTTATTTTCGGCGGGCACCAGGAAAGAACCAGAAGGCCCGGAACCGAGAATCTTCCGGGTATTGCAGGTCTTGGAGCTGCATGTGAAATTGCCCAAAAGAATTTTCACTGTAATGAAGAGATTAAAAGGCTAAGAGACCGGCTTGAAGATGGAATCCTCGAAAGAGTCAATGTTGCATTTCTCAATGGAGACAAATACAACAGGGCGCCCGGCACTCTCAATGTATGTTTCAGGTATATTGAGGGAGAATCCATTCTGCTTTATCTCGACGATATGGATATATCAGCATCGTCAGGTTCGGCATGTTCTTCGGGCGCTTCAGAGCCTTCTCATGTTTTAAGGGCAATGGGCGTACCGCCTGTATTTGCTCATGGTGCAATAAGATTCAGCCTCAGCAGATTTACCACAGATGATGAAATAGATCATGTTCTTGAAGTGATTCCGGGTATCGTGGAAAGGCTTCTTGCTCTGTCTCCATACTGGAACAGTGAGGACGGCGAACCCCTCCCTGTTTTTTGATGATTATATTTATTTCGTGAAAGAATCCCCCCTCTGTCTTTGCCCTTTTTCAATAAATCAGCTAAAAAACAGTATACAAATAAATTTTGATATTTATATTTAAATAGTTCTGGCAACGCTCATTGAAATAGTAAAAATGAGCATTACAAATGAAAGCTGAATGGAAGGCGCTTATGACTGATTCATATTATTCTGAAACAGAAGAAACTGAATACAGGGAAAGATACAATGTGGTCTATATGCCTTCTGCTCTGGAGCTTCACGGCAGCGAAGGTTCTGTTCTCGAACAGGGAGAGATTATTTCCATGGCAACCGGGCTTGACTTTGCCGACTGCACTGAAAGCAATTTTATTAAATACACGGTTTTTAATACGGACTCTCTGAGGAAAGACTGCTGTGATTATACGGGTATTCATTCTGCAATACCGCGTTATGTCGCGGCCCTTGTATCAAGGGCCGATCCCGTTGCAAGGGTTATAATCTCGGATGACCGCAGCAGGAATCTTTTTACTGTAAGCGGAAGAGAGGGCAGGCAGCCAGATTCGGTATTTATTGTTTTTCACAGGGGAAATCTGGTTTCTGCTGTTCTGTGTTCGATTGTTCTTCAAAAGGGGGGCGTTCCTGTTATCGGCATTGCTGCTGACGGAAATCGATCTTCTGAGTTATTTGAAAGGTTTATCAGTGTAACACCTGATCTTAAGAAATTATCATTTATAAAAGGACTCCCGGATACGGATGTAATGGTCGACATTTTTTCTGACCTCGAAGGGGGAAGGCTCAACAGCCAGTATGTATCGAAGGAAGCTATTGATGACGGGCTGTGGAAAGACAGAAATGTATCCGAACTCAAAAACACCGCCCATGCCTTTGTAAGGAGAATCCCTTTCGCTGGAATATTTCTCGGAAACAAAATAAGAATAACGGATGTTCTTGTTGAGAGAAAGCCCGGGTATCATCCTTTTTTGCCTGGTTTAAATCTTTCTGAAGATGCTTCAGCGGGAGAGAGAAAACCTTCTGATGTAATAAACGAACTGCTTGAATGTCAGAGGGATGGAGGGAGACTTTCTGCAAGGATGTATTATTTTGAAAATATGAATCTTACGGACAATCATAAATCCGTCACATTCCTTGACAAAATAATAATGAGCCCCCTTACGATCAGCTATATGACCGAACTGCCTGTGACAGCAGCGGCAGACGAAACTGTGGTAAGAAAACTCAGGGCATCCGGACTTTCTCTTGCGCTCCTTCCTGTTTATTCACTGGACCTTCTAAATATAGAAATTATGGATTCTGAACTCGCGGGCATGATTCAAGATTCAGGGAAATCTCCTGAGGAATTTTATTCTGATATTATACTGAAGCTCAGAAACCGCGGCATTATTGGTTTGCCGGTATTTCTTTTTGGAATGCCGCATGATTATTTCAGGTCACCGGATGATCACAGCGGGAAGGATTTTGCCGGGTTCTGCCGTAAACATAGAACCGGAATGCTCGGCTGTGTTTATTCTGATAAAAATTCTGCCAATGTTCTGCAGAATCCGGGTGATGATATTTTTTCTGAAATTTTGTCAGCTTCAATGAATGATTTCTTTGAAGTTAACTCAGCACCTTCAGACTCATGGCGTGAGAGCCCTCTTGCAGTATTTTACTCCATGCACAATGCATTTAAAGCCTGTAACAGTAGCGGTTTCATGAAAGCGGTATCATGCGGAATGGGTGCATGGAAGAAGCCCACAGCAAATGGCTTTGTCAGTGTTAAAGAAAGAATTTATGATTCCCTTGCCGGTGTGGCCCTTTCCGGTCTCCAGGTGACTGTAATGATGCTTCTCAATGACAGAATCAGGAACAGCTCGAAAAGTAAAGGCATATACCACAGGCTCTATGAACAGGAAAAGAGTGAAGAGGTCAGGGGGATGTTTTCGTCATTCATGAAATCACTTAAATAATCACCTGCCTGTTATTGCATATGCCGCCCTTTACGATGAAATGTACCCACAAGTCTTAGAAGAGAAGGGGATGATGAGATAAGAAAGAGAGATAATGAGATATAATAATTGTTTATTTGTGATCAATACATTTTATTTTTTTGCAGCAGCTTCTGCTCTATGTCATTGTATGTTGAATTGCGTGTCATTCCTGCGAAGGCAGGAATCTCATGGAACAAAGTTCATGAGATTACCGTATGGATACCGGCATTCCATTACTATCCGGCCGGAATGACCGCGGTGGTCCGTTCCTCAGTCATTGCTCTGACCCACGCCGAGAGTCGGTCTGACCCACGCCGAGAGTCGGTCTGACCCACGCCGAGAGTCGGTCTGACCCACGCCGAGAGTCGGTCTGACCCACGCCGAGAGTCGGTCTGACCCACGCCGAGAGTCGGTCTGACCCACGCCGAGAGTCGGTCTGACCCACG
>CAZEJW010000165.1:0-8749 GCA_964512685.1 uncultured Leptospirales bacterium
CAGTCTGTTCAGGATTGGGATAAGGATTATAAATAACGCAAATTTATCGGTTTTTGGAAGACAAGTACGGCAAAAAATTATTGCAATAAATGAAGTGTGGTTTGATGTTTTTGATTAACTAAATTTAAATAGTATTTCTACAATGCAGATAAGCATAAGTTATGCGAAAGCATTGCGCCAACTGTTTTTAATCATAAATGCTTATCATTCTTTTCACCCTTCTACATCTAGTAACATCGAATCTGCAAAGATGAACTAATCAAATAATAGATTTCTCTATTAAAAATACACAATTTGATCGTATGAAAAATTATTTTCATATACAACAATAAAAGCTTTTTTTTATTAAACATCTTGACAAAACCACCAACACAACATTATTGTTGTGTTATGAAGTTCAAAATGATAGACATTGGTGGCCCATACAAAGTTCTTGAACCAGGAGAACATCTAGCAACTTTGAGCCAAATTGAAGTAACATTTGCAACAAATGAACATCGAGAATGGCTTTTTGAAGGGTTTAAAAGAGGGGTTAAGGTTTTCAGGAAAGCCGGATGTAAAAAGATATATCTTGATGGTAGCTTTGTAACGGATAAAGATAAGCCTGGCGATTACGATGCTTGTTGGGATCCAACCAGTGTCGATTTAAAAAAAATTGATCCAGTATTACTCATTTTTGATAATAATCGACATGCCCAAAAAGCTAAATATTTTGGTGAATTTTTCCCATCTACAGCTTTAGCAGATGGTACTAATATATTCAGATACTACTTCCAGAATGATAAATATACTGGAAAAGCTAAAGGCATTATTCGCTTAGAACTATGATAAGTTTAAGGAGGTATGTATCATGATTACAAATGAAAAACAATATAAAATTACGTGCTCACAATTCAAGAAAATGCTCGAAGCAAAAAATGAATTGGAGCCACAATTAACACAAAATAAAAACAACGAGCAACAATTAATCAAAATTCAATTTGAAGCTATAAAAAGTGAATGTGAAGTTTTAAAACAACAAATTCAAGAATATGATTTATTAAAATCTGGAGAAATATCAAAATTTACTGCTAAAACATTTGAGGAGCTACCTCTAATTTTAATTAAAGCACGTATTGCAAAGGGATTATCTCAAGGAGAGCTTGCTAAACTTTTATCTTTGAAAGAACAACAAATCCAAAGATATGAATCTGATTTATATTCATCAGTTAACCTAAAAAGGTTATCCAAGATAGCTGAAGTGCTAGAACTAGAAATTGACGAAATAGCTGAGTTTCGCCAAAAAGATGATGAAGATAAACTACCATGGAATAAGTTTCCGATTAAAGAAATGTACAAGAGAAATTGGTTTTTTGATTTTAAAGAGAGCTTAGACTCTGCATTAGCTAATGGAGAATATTTAATAGATGAATTTTTAAAATCAGCATCAACTGAACCCATCAAAGCATTCAATAGAACACATTCTCGCATCAACTCAACTCTTGATCAATACAGTTTATATGCATGGCAATGCCGTATTACTTGGCTTGCTAAAAATGAAAAAATTCAGAATAAATTCACCAAAAAAGCAATTACAAAAAATTGGCTAAAAGGCCTCGTAGAATTGAGTGCAGCAGAAGATGGCCCGCAACAAGCTAAAAAATATTTAGCTTCTACAGGAATACATCTAATTATTGAACCACATTTACCCCATACACTTTTGGATGGTGCAGCACTATTATTGCCAGATAAAACACCAGTTATCGGCATGACGCTTAGATATAATAGATTAGATAATTTTTGGTTTGTTCTTTTCCATGAAATTGCTCATTTGCATCTTCATTTGTTTAAATTAGAGATAAATTGCTTCTTTGATGATCTTGAATCAGAGACAAAAAATGAAAAAATTGAGATTGAAGCAGATGAGTTTACAAATGAAGCACTGATTCCTAACGAGATTTGGGAAACATCAATCGTAAGATATGTTCATTCTAAAAGTGATATTATTGATTTTGCAAAACAACTCAACATTTCTGCTGCTATTGTTGCAGGAAGAATAAGAAAAGAAACAAATAATTACACAATCTATAATGATTTAATTGGTCAAGGTGATGTAAGGAAAAATTTTCCAGAAGTAATTTTTAATTAAAAGGTGGGTTAATTATGAATTTTGATCATACTCATTATGTTCCTTGTTTACGTTGGAATCAAGGAGAATATCAAGCTGTACTGGAATTAAAAGATCAAACAAAAAAGAAAATAACACCTCTTATCGAAGTGTCTGAAAGAAATTTCGATTTTGGACTACAAAAACCCAAAAAAACGCTGGAAGACCATATAGCAAAATTTGGGAAGCGCATAAAAGATAAATGGGGTAATTCTCCATGCTTCATAGATACAAATCCCGAAATATATAGCAAAAATTTAATGTTAGCTGATGGCACTCACCCTATAAAATCCATTTTTTCAGATTTAACTAAGCAACAAGTCAATGGAATACCTGTAACCGGTATTTCGAGAAGTGATTTATACAATAACGCAATTGAAGATATTTTACATGAATATGATTTGAATATCTGTTTTCGTATCAAAATTACTGAATGTACCAAAAGTGACTTTAAAAACAAAATTGATAATTTATTGAAAAAATTTGATAAAGAAGCAAAAGACATCGATATAATTTTAGACCTAGAGTCTCCTGGTTTTCCTTCTATTGAAGGTTTTAGTAAAGCGATTGTTAACTGTTTGAAGAATTTCCCATCTTATACTTCATGGAAAACATTTACAATCATTGGTACATCAATTCCAAAATCTATGGCTGATGTAAAAAAGGGAATTGACTTCAAACCAAGGAACGAATGGCTTTTATATAAATCTACAGTAGCTCTACTAAAGAAAGAGCGGATGAGATTGCCATCATTTGGTGACTATACGATAAACCATCCTAGCCCACTAAAAGGCAATATGAAATTTCTAAAAAAATCAGCAAAGGTTATCTACACTATTGACGATCAATGGTGTTTTCACAAAGGGAATTTAGTCGAGAGAAAACCTGATTTCTTTCAATTTCATGATTTATGCCTTAATGTTACCAAACTACCTTACTACATGGGTAAAAAATTTTCTGAAGGATCAAGATATATATATGACTGTGCTCAAAAAAAAGAAGGACATGGAAATCTGACTACATGGAAAAAGGTTGGGACAAATCATCATATTGAGAAAGTGGTTTATGACATCGCCAATTTTTACGCTCCTTAAGACTCATTCGCACAAATTTATTTAACTCCTCTTTACTGGAAACAGATACAACTAAATCATATAATTTATATTTAGGTTGTTTTAATACTTTTTCAGATACTCCTTTTTTTTGTAATATACCTATAATTTCATCTCTCCAAAGCAATTTAACAATAAAGTCAGGATTTGATGTAAGATTTTTTTGAGATTTTCTAACTGTATTAAAATTGACAGCTCCTCTCTTACCCTTCTCACAAAGCAATATTCCCCACCAATCTGGCACATATTCATTAATTTTCTTATAATGATTTTCCTCCACAATAATTGTTGAATAATCAAAGACTGCGTCATAAAAGGAAACTTGTCTTTCTAATCTATTCAAATTATCTTTATTGCTTTTAATTTCAAACCCACACAAATGACCATTGATAACAGCAATATCTGCTCTACAATCACCATTATTAAGTCCGAATTCATCAACTACTAATGTTTTGGCATTCTTATGATGTCTATATAGTATTTTATTATGTATATTGGTTCTTATCTCAAAATCATTCATACGATCTAACTCTTCAGTTGTTTTAATTAAATTATCGATATTTATTTAATATATGTTTAATTACTAATTGTAGTATTAAACATATTGAGAAAGGTAAAGGAGTTTTTATGTCAATCTTTTTCTATAATCAGAAAAATTCGATGCAAGATGGCGCAATGCCTTCATATAACAGCGCATGATCTGAAATTGCCCTCAACTCCTTCACCAGAATAATAATTGACAAAACAACAAAATCCAACCATAAACCTACTCAGCGCTTGGCAACTTCAGATATGCGCAAAACGTTATAGAAAAAAGGTTAAATCATGGATTCCTTTGAAGAAATAATTTCCGAACTTCTTGAAGAAGATAGATTTTGGATAAAAAAATCAGTAAGAATTAACATCACGAAAGAAGAGAAAAAAGAACTTAATAAATCATCAATGCCAAGGCCTGAAATTGATTTGGTTGCCTATGATTCCCAAAAGAACGAATTAATTCTTATTGAAGTAAAATCATTTCTGGATTCAACTGGCGTTAAGAAAGAAGATGTTATTCAATCCTACGATTATCCAGAGGGACGCTATAAAATTCTGACCTGTGCATTATATCAAGAAATTCTGTCTAAGCGATTAAAGCAGGAATGGCTAGATAGAGGTTTAATAAATCAGAATACATCAATAAGATTTGGTCTCATTGCCGGGAACATTCACAAAGGAGATGAAGCAGATCTTAAAAATCATGCAGATCAGAATAATTGGTTTTTCTGGGAGCCAAGAGAAATCGAAAACCGCATTAAGGCACTTGCTGAAAAAGGTTATGAAAACAAACAGATAACGATTATTTCAAAAATACTGAAAAAAGGGTACAATCAAGTTGTTCAGGAATAATCACAACAAATAATGACTGCTTTATATTCAGTTGACAAGCTCAACAAAATTTCTGCTAAAAAAATTTCAAACCATAAATTTTCAATCCACCGGAACCAACAAAATGATATTAAGCGCAAGCAGACGAACTGACATCCCTGCATTTTTTCATGAATGGTTCTTTAACAGAATCAATGAAGGATTTCTCTATGTAAGGAATCCCATGAATCCGCAACAGGTGAGCAAAATTATTCTTAGTCCGGATATTGTTGACTGCATTGTTTTCTGGACAAAGAATCCTTTACCGATGATTAAAGACCTTCATAGAATCAGCAATTACGATTACTATTTCCAGTATACTCTAAACGGCTATGGCAAAAAGCTTGAGCCCGGAGTAAGCACACTTGATTCGACCATCAATACCTTTATAAAGCTTTCAAATCTGATTGGCAGAGAAAGAGTGGTATGGCGTTATGATCCAATAATTCTTAATGATGAATATAATATTGATTATCACGAAAAAACTTTCAGATATATTGCAGAAGCGTTTTCAGGCAAAACTGAGAAGTGTATCATAAGCTTTGTTCATCCTTATAAAAAAACAATTAAAAACATGAAGCATATAAAACTTGCACCACTTTCAGAAAATGCCATCTGCAGTATTTATGAAAAATTTAAAAAGACAGCATCATCCTGTAATATTAAACTAACGAGCTGTGGAGAAGAAAGCGATCTCTCGGCTTATGGAATACCTCCAGGCAGGTGTATTGATGATGAGCTAATAAAACATATAACCGGCTTTGACCTCGATCTTGGCCGCGACAAAAATCAGAGGAAAAGATGCAGGTGCATTGAGAGCATTGATATTGGATCATACAACACCTGTCTTCACAATTGCCTGTACTGTTATGCCAATTACGATATGAGTCTTGTTCGCAGAAACTATTCCATGCACAATCCTGAATCACCACTGCTGTTCGGCAATATTGAAAGGGATGATAAAATTTCAGAGAGGAATGTAAGATGTAATAAAATCTATCAGCAGACGTTGTTTTAAAACTGAATTAGCGGTCTTCCTTAAAGGAAAGACCCGCCAATCCTTTTAATTAAGGTTTTGAACCTTTATCTCTCATTAGCCCATTGAGGGTTAAATTCAAAAACATTTACAGATACCTTTACTTTGCCATTATCTTTTTTACTGTCGTTTTTAAGCCTGAGGTAATAAGTTCCCTTCCTGAGCTGATAATGCCTGTAATGCAGGGAACCGCCCATGGGATGTATATCCCATCCGCCTTTTCCCTTGATTTCATTCGAATATTTCGGATCGCTGAAAAGCTGATCATAAACACTTCCCTTTTTTTCCTGGTCAAGAACATTAACCCTGTAGGAATTTGTGCCGGCCTTTGTAACAGAAAATTTTATATAGGCATATTCTGTTCCGGTTTTAATATTCCCCACATATATATCCAGACTTTTGTTAAGCTTAAGCATAACAGGTGCAGGAGTAGTCTTTACAGCTTCATTTTTAACAGTTTGAATACTTTCTGTTTTTGCCGCAGTTTTTATTACTTCCATCTTTGCAGCAGTTCTGGTATATCTTTCATGTGCTCCATTTACGGAAATTACAAGGTGAGTATAACTGCGCCTCTTTCCTCTGAGTATTTCACCTACATTGATTTCTTTTACTCTGCCCTGGTATAAAGTCTTCCATGAACCCCTTGATGTTCGTCCATGAACTGTCAGGGTTTTGCAATCCCCTGATACGCATTTAAACTCAAGGTTATCATTGTCATTCAGCGTCTTTAAATCAATCCACGCACAGGTTCCCCCTGTTTTTCGCGCTCCTGTACCAAAATTTTCAATATACAGTTTCCCATCAGAAGCTTTTTGATCTTTCTTCTTATCATCGTTATTTACTTTTTTTTCTATTTTTTTCTTAAACGATTTCCATCCTGCTTCTGCGTTCATATCCGCAAATCCAATTGCCATACAAAGTAATAAAAACGTCAGTAATCTGGTAGCCTTCATTTTCCCCTCCGCAAAGGTATAATAAAACTGATTAAAATCAGTTTCGCAGATATTTACCTGAACATTTCAGATTATTTATCAACGATGAATACAAAAATTTGTTTATTAAAAATTAGTCAATACTTTTACACATCTAAAAATCCGAATGTTAAAAAATATAAACCAATTATTCAATACAAGCATATTCCAATAACGGGTATTCCCAGGTGATAATTATACCAAAACATATCACCAACCAGCATGCACCTCTTTCGGTTTAAAAATATTATCCTGTAAATAAATCAGTTATATGCTCCAGCATAGAAATAAACTCTACTATTTCTGGTGATCCAGAAATTCTCTATCCAGGCAAATTATTGACGGGTATTGTTTTAAACTTCGAGAAGGGTAATCAAATACAAATTCCCTGCTTATAGGATTTGCATCTCCGTCAACAGTGAAAGTATTAAAATTGGTTCATACAATTCCTGCCTTCACGGTTGCCTGTACTGTTATGCTAATTATGATATGAGTCTTGTTCGCAGAAACTATTCCATGCACAATCCTGAATCACCACTGCTGTTCGGCAATATTGAAAGGGATGATAAAATTTCAGAAAAAAATGTAAGAAGTAATAAAATATATCAGCAGACACTCTTTTAATTGAAGCTTTCACAAGGGCCCTCCAGTTTCAAAGACAATTACCTGACTGTATTATTAATTTCTGTAACATTCTTAATATAAATTGACAAATATCTCATTGTGAGATATTTTAGCATTATGCGGATTATTTCACACAGAAAAATAATTGAATTTGGTGGTAAACACCCTGATAGCTTAAACGCACTTGAGTCATGGTATAAAATTGTTTCCAAAAGCGAATATAGCTCATTAGCTGATCTTAAAAAGACGTTTCCAGGTGCTGATTATGTTGAAGGATTATATATTTTTAATATTGGCGGCAATAAATACCGGTTAATAGCAGCAATTCATTTCAATACAAAAATGGTCTATATCAGATATATTCTAACCCATAGTGAATACAATAAAGATAAATGGAAGGGATAATTAAAATGTTAAATACACAATTAAAAGATATTGAGACTATCTGGCCTTCTATAGAAGGAACTCTTTCTGTTCCACATACTAAAAAAGATTACGAGAGACTTTGTGAATTGCTGGATGAAATAACAGATGAAGTAAAAAGTGATTCAAAACATCCTCTTGCTTCTCTAATGGAGACTATAGGATTACTGGTTTCTGACTATGAAGAGAGACATTTTAATATCAGCAACACATCCCCGGTTTCTGTTCTTAAATTTTTAATGGAAGAACATGGACTAAATCAATCTGACCTCAAAGAAATTGGTTCCCAGGGAGTTGTATCTGAAATACTGAATGAGAAAAGAGAGCTTAACCTCAGGCAAATAAAACTGCTCGCTGAAAAATTTTCGGTTTCACCTTCTGTTTTTATTTAAGCCTGCCCTCCTTCAACTGTTTAGCCTCAGACTGACTCCAGCCTTATCTTCAGGTTTAAAAATAATTTTAAGAGCATTAAAAACGCAAAAAATAAGCGGGCAAAGCCCGCTTATTAACAATCTATATGTTATAAATAATTATCTGAGTCTTGGTGAGCAGTGAAAAGTCTTGCCTGTATTTGAGTTAATAGACCAGATACTTCTGTTAGCCCTGTCGGTAGCAAAAAGCATACCATAACCATTGAGCGTTAAAGCATATAGCCTGGGTCTTTTCTTTGTTGTATATGTTGACCATATTACCTTTTTGGATGAAGTCACAACTTCAAGGTTTCCTTTCCTCGGGTTAAACCAGACCATGCCAACCCTTTTACCTGTTTTACTTTTATCTGTACCAGCACTCCAGATTTTTTTATCATGTTTCAGGATAACAAGATCTCCGGTCTTCTCAAAAACCAGCTTATATACTCCATCTTTTGACTGAAGCAATACCTGGTCTTTAAAGCTGGAACGCCAGTATTTATTGCTCATTACCTTGTCTGGAGCCTGACTGTACGCTGCAAGAGAAACTCCCAGCATGAGAACAGCTGCTATCAATGCTACTTTTTTCTTCATAAATTTTCTCCACCTTTCTTTGTTTT
>CAZEJW010000166.1:0-8726 GCA_964512685.1 uncultured Leptospirales bacterium
CAAAAATCAGGCGCAGTTTCAATTGCAGTAGGAACCGGGTTTGGAGAAAAGGAAAAGCTGCTCAGCATGAATCCTGATTATTATTTTGATGATTTGAAGGATACAGAGACGGTATTGGAAATCATAAACCAGATCTGATACACATAGTTGAGACGTTGCAATGCAACGTCTCAACAAAAAGGTAACGTATCTACCCTGTTTTACCAAACCGTCTCTTTAATGCATTCACCAGAAATGTAATCTCATCCACTCTGAATATTCTGCATAATACAAAATATCCGCCTGAGCCTGCGAATACAATTCCACAAAGCAGAAGAATCCTTTTCCACGTTGCTGCGTCTGTCCAGTCAAGGAGAGTCGACATGTAAAATATGCCGCATCCCATTAAAGCAGAAGCAAAAAGTATCTTCAGTATATTCATCCCCATAAGAGAAAAGCCGATTTCTCCGGCCAGCCTTCTGAGGAAAAAAACCAGCAGAATAACCTGAACTGTAACAGAAACGGCATTCGCCAGCGAAAGGCCTGCGTGCTGAAGTTTCGTATGCATAAGAACATATCCAAGAGTTATATTAATTACAAAGGCAACTGTTGCAGCAGCTACCGGAATCCTGGTATTCTTCATCGAATAGAATACAGGAGCAGTAATCCTCAGTATTGAGACAGACATTATACCCATGCTCGCGTAAAAAAGAGCACGGTTTGTCATCAGCGCATCACTGGCTGAAAACTGACCTCTCATAAACAAAACAGAAATAACGGGAAAACCAACTGTCATGAGCGCGGCAGCAGCTGGTATTGCGAGAAAAAGGGCTGCCGAAAGTGACGCTCTGTAAACCTTTTTTACGGACTCTATATCATGCTCTGCTGAATCCCGGGACATTCTGGGCAATATTACGTTCCCTATTGAAACAACAAATACACCAAGTACGATTTCAGTGAGCCTGTCAGAATAATAGAGATATGAAATGCTTCCGGGAGAAAGCATTGAAGCGAGTATTGTGCCCATAAGTATGTTTATCTGGTACACTGCAATCCCAAAAACAGCAGGTCCGAGTAGCGCAAAAATTTTTCTTATACCCGGATGATTCAGGTCGAACGAAATCTTCATCCTGAAGCCTGACTTTATGAGATACGGTATCTGAAGAAGAACCTGGCAGACCCCGCCAAATATCACCCCGGCTGAAACGCCGTAAAGAGGTTCTTTGAATAATTTTGTAAAAAGCAGGATTCCGGTTATCATTCCAACGTTAAGCAGTACCGGAGCAAAAGCCGGCGCGAAAAAATAACCGTGCGAATTGCAGACTCCCATGGAAAAAGCAACAAAGCTGACAAGGAGAAGATAAGGGAACAGAGTTCTGTTAAGGTCTGCAGAAAGCACAAGAACAGATTCGTTCTTTATTCCAAATCCAAAAAGACGAACAATTTCGGGCGAAAAAATAATCCCCAGAAAAACGAGGATACTGACGAAGAATATCAGTATTGTCAGGGTTTTTTGTGCCACCTTCAGGGCTTCTTCATCCCCCTGCCTGACCCTGTATTCAGTATAAACCGGTATAAAAGATATTGTGAGCCCGCCCTCTGCCACAAGGCGCCTTAGCAGGTTGGGGATTCGCCATGCTATAAAAAAAGCGTCTGTTGATCCGGAAGCGCCAAAAAAGCCTGCAAAGAGGATCTCTCTTACGAATCCCATGATTCTGCTTGCAAGTGTAGAAACCGCAACAATACCGGTTGACTGTAATAGTGAACTCATGTTTTCCCCTTGTTTAAAAGAGTCAATCTGACTATTAATCCCGATTGAGTCAATAATATTACAGTATTGCCACCTGGCATCGGATATTGAATATAATGGAGATGATTATTCAGGTGAAGATTCATTTGTTCTATATGCACCTCCACCTTGATGGGGGAGGCTGGGAGGGGGTGAAAAGTCTGTGCGAATCCCGGAATCCAATGAACCTGCTGCGTGAGATTCCGGCATTCCATTTCACTTCAGCCGATGACAGACAAAATAATATCTCAGAGACATATCATTATGTATCCGGGACACTCCATTATGTATCCGGGACACGCTGACTACGTCAGGGAAAACAGGAACCGGTTCAACAAAAGAATCTTAACCCCCTTCAGGGGGTGGCGAACAAGGTGAGCCGGGGGCGGGTGGCGAATGAAATGCACCGGGGGGGCCGGGTGGCGAACAAATTCTCTTGACAAAATAGCGTTTCAATAGACTAAATCAGGAATTATACAAGGTTAAAGTCCCTCCCCTCTCCTCTCCCATTGAGAAGGGGGAAATTCTTATACCATGTATAATCACAACAGGTAAATTTCTACCAGACTATTCATTAAACAGACCGGATTCCATGAAAAAATTAATACCATTTTTAATACTGCTTTCGATTTTCGCGTCAACTGATCTCCTATTTGCCGGGTATCATGACAGCGGGAAAAAATATTATATCTATAAAAAATACGACAAAGCCAAAGAGATGTTTCTGAAATCCGTTGAAGCCAGCGACTATGGTGACTCTTACTATTTTCTTGGCGAGATTGAAAAAAATCTGGGCAACTATGCTGAATCCGAAAAATACTTCAGAGCCTGCATAGAAAAAAATACCACAAAAAAATACAAGAAAAATGCATACTGGAACCTTATTGTGTTCACCGAAGGAAGGGGCGATCTTGCGGAAACAGTAAAACTCTGCCGTGACCTGTGGGAGAAAATGCGCGACCAGAGCGGGAA
This sequence comes from uncultured Leptospirales bacterium, assembly GCA_964512685.1. Classification (GTDB taxonomy): domain Bacteria; phylum Spirochaetota; class UBA4802; order UBA4802; family UBA5550; genus CAZEJW01. Next base: position 2,741 of record CAZEJW010000166.1, read on the forward strand.
AACTAAAATTGAATCTCTCATAAACCGTCACCTCTGGACTGACAACACAGATGCAATAAACGTTTACAAGGAAGCCGTCAGTCTCAAAAAGAAAAAAGAGACTGAACAGGCTATGCAGAAATTCAATGAATCAATAAGCATTGCTCCGAATTTTCTTGCTCCCAGGTTTGAAGCGGGAATGATAGAATACCAGAGAGGCAATTACAGTTCTGCTGCCGGTTACCTGCAGGATGTTGTGGCGGGAATTCCTTTTTACGCGGAAGCACACCTGGTTCTTGCTGACATTCATTACAACAACAGATATTTCTCAGCAGCCGCAGAACATTTTCAGAAGACTCTTGACCTGGGATTCAACAGCAAAAGAACTGAATACACAATATATCTCAAGCTTGGCACATGTCATTTCCAAAACGGGGACTATGAAAAGGCTGAACAAAGCATAGACGAAGCCGTTAAACTGAACAAAAAATCCGTTAAACCGCTTTTTATACTCTCGGCAATTCGCATCAAACAGAAAAAATATAATGAAGCGCTCTCAACACTTCTCAAAGCAAAATCCCTTGATCCGAACAATGCCATGATTATCTTTCAGATAGGGAGTATTTACTATAAACAGAATGACTGGCGTTTCATGTCATACTTTGACAGGTTGTTCGACACAGCCCACAGCAGGGGACCGGTCGCGCTCAGTAAATACAGGAAGGTCTTCATTATTCTGCTTAAGGAACATTTCAAAAAGGCAAACTACAGAAGAACAGAGGAAATAATATCATCAATACCGGATTCGGATTGTACATATGACATACTGCTCATCAGTGCGAAAACCAAATTTCATCTCAACGAATTCGATGCAGCAATTGACATATTTGAAAAAATTTCGCTCAACGAAGAAGACAGGTTTCTCCTGTGCAAATCTTATTACAGGAGCGGTAAAAAAGAGAAGGCAAGGCATATGCTGACTTCCATTTCACCCGATTCGGATTTCTACAGAAAGGCATCCGCGGACAGGCACCTTTCGAACCTGACGAAATCCATAGAAGACGAGAACAGAAAGATAGAGCAACAAAAACGAATAGAAGAACAAAAAAGAATCGAAGAAGAAAACAGAATAATCGAAGAGAGAAAAAGAGAACAGGAGAAAGAAGAAAAAGAAAGACTGGAAAAGCTCAGAAGAAAGGAGCTTGAAGAAAAAGCCGAAAAAATGAAAGCCGAAGAAGCAGCGAAAAACAAAACAGATTCGACTGAAAACAATACCAGTGAAAAATCCGGGAAACAGGAAAATCAGAATACGGTGAAGGATGAAGAAGCCACAAAAACTTACTAACCCCGAAATCATTATACTTGCAGCTGCCGCTTTAACTGTTATTACCCTCACTGCAATCAATTTAAGTCTCATTGGAATCGAACGGGTTGCAATTATCATATCCGGTATAATATTTTATTTCTGCTATCTGAAAATAAATTCATCAGACATGAGATACACTGAGGATTTTATCCAGTCAGGTGAAGCATCTCCCGGGCTTATCGCAGGAATCATTTCCCTGCACATTCAGACATCCCCTTTTTTTACAGGGATTCTGATGCTTCCGGTTTTTATTGTATCCACTATTTTCCAGAAGCTGGTTTTAAAAAGGGAAAAAAAAGAAATTCTGCTGAACGGTTTTTTTCTGAATATCATCCTTTTGCTCGTCATTCTTTTTCTCCAGTCCAGAGACAGCAGTTTCAATCTTGAGACAACAGCCTCGGTATTTACCGGCCTCTGGAACGGCAGTCAGAATATTTACTTTTCATTATCAGCACTTTTTATATCTACATTACTTGCTGCATTTATTTTCACCATTCAGCCCGAACTATCACTCTTCTCACATGGCATAAATCTGTTCAGGAGAACCGGAATAGATTATTCAAAAGCATCATTTGTGATTACAATATCAAGGGCGTTCCTTCTCTGCATAAGCATACTGCTGGCAGGTTTTCTGGCCGGAACAGGAAGATATTTTCAAAAACAGGGACACATGAATTATATTCAAAACATCTCTCTGCTGTTGAAGTGCATTGCCTGGTCTCAGTTTCTTCTTCTGCTCATGATATTTACAGGTCCTGCTGTTACAATAATTACATCAGTGACTCTCTCATATATTCTCTACTATATTTACAACGGGGTGAACAATGGTCACGGTAAGCAGTGTATCTCTTAAAGGCATACTTAAGGATGTATCCTTCTCCGCTGAACAGGGAGAGATAATTGGCATTATCGGCCCCGGGGGTTCAGGCAAGACAAGCCTTCTTGAAATCATAGCGGGAAAGAAAAAACAGGATCATGGACGGGTCATAATAGGGAAATTGCCGGTTGAATCATATACACAAAAGGAACTGACTGCAAAGGTTTTTCTTTTCGACAGAAGTCAGTCTGTAAACACAGAAGACACCGTTGAGAATTTCATTATGCTGTCAAGAGCAGGATACAAAAAACTATTCATGCCCTTTAATGATTACGACAATCAGATTACGCAGGAATATCTTCGTAAATTCGGACTTTATGAAAAACGTCATCAGAGGCTGAAAGATCTGTCTCAAAACGATCTGCAGGCGGCCTTTCATGCTCACGTTTTCTCATCAGAAGCGGATATAATACTCTTTGACAATCCTACAGGATACCTCGACCTGAAGAAAACGACCATCTTCGAAAAATCAATAGCAAGGTACGCACTGAGCGGGGAGAAAACAGTTATTATTGCAACTAACGACATCAATCATGTAACACGAACTGCCGACAGAATTATTGTTCTCAAAGACGGAATAATCGCCATGCAGGGGCAACCGGATATGATTACACAGGAGATGATAAAGGAATATTTTGGGGTTGATGTGTTTATTTCACGCAATATTTACAACAGCAGGCCGGAGCTTCATCTTTTCCCGCCACTGTAAATCAGGTGTAAATGGAAATCTTGGTTCTGGCTTCCTCGACACTCTCGGCAAAAATCAGGTATCCGTAAACATCCAGAACTTCTGTCATCCTGATCAGCTCTTCCGAAGCCCAGAGAATGATAATCCTCTTCTCATGTTTTTTTGCATAAAACGAAAGGTCAATAAGCACCTCAATGCCGGATGACGTAACAAGAGAAACGTTTTCCATGTTAAGAACCAGGTTATCCCTGTCTATAGCAGCGGTCATTGCCTTGCCGAAGATTCCGCACGTGTTGGCTGTAATGTTGCCCGACAGGTCAACTATTGTCAGCCCCTGAAAATCTCTTGTTGTATAATGTATCGATTCCATGGTTTATCTCAAAAAAATTTGCCCATCGCTTCAGTAAGAATTTCTTCATTCACGTTTACATCAAACACAGGATTGAACAATCCGTTAAGAAGCACAAATTTAACTTTGTTGTCTTTATTTTTTTTGTCATATTTCATGTGTTCAACAATCGAATTTTTATCAGGATTTATTGCCGGATTCATAAGCATATAACGGTCAATTATTTCTTCGACTCTTTTGTATTCAGCCTCATCGACCATACCAAGTCTTTGTGAAATATAAAGTTCAACCATTATGCCAATTGCCACAGCCTCTCCATGGCTTATTCCCCTGTAGCACATGAATGATTCAATAGCATGGCCAACAGTGTGGCCGTAATTCAGTATCGCGCGGATTCCTGATTCTCTTTCATCCTGCATTACCACAGAAGCCTTGAACATAACTGACCGGTATATGATTTCCGCAAGAATATCAGGCTGCTGAATTGACTCCAGGTTATTTTCCTCCATAATGGAAAACGTGTCTTTCTCTCCAATAACGCCGTGTTTGAGAATTTCAGCAAAACCGTTTCTTATTTCATTCTCAGGCAGTGTGGAAAGAAAACGCACATCAGTTATTACGGCAGAAGGCTGATGAAATGCACCGGCAATATTCTTGCCCACGGAGAGGTTAACTGCCACCTTTCCTCCGATACTCGAGTCAACCATTGAAAGAAGAGTGGTAGGCACATGATACAGATCGATCCCTCTCATATAAAGAGATGCAAGGTACCCGGCAAAATCCCCGACCACACCACCACCGATTCCGACCACCGCAGAATTCCTTGTAAGACCTGCCTTGACCATTGAATCCAGAAACTTCTCGGCATATGAATAGGATTTATTTTCTTCACAGTCTTCCATGATCAGAAGTTCTGTATTATTCAGAGAGGCGAACGCTTCATTTATATATGCCCCATGAAGATCATATACTCTTGAACTGACTACCAGAGCGACTCTGTCTTTTTTAAATAGTTCTGTTTCAGCAACTCTTTCGGGAAGGTAATTTTCACCAATACAGGCGATATAGGATGAAGAAGCAGTGTTGACCTCAACTGATTTTATTGATCGAGCCATATTTTTCCTATATATAAATTTTTGTTTTCGTTCTTCATGAGAGAAATAAGTTCGGAATTTATCGGCGGATAAATGGTAATTTTCAGCAGTTCATCCGTGTTGAAAAAATCATACGCATAGAGACGTTCTTCCCTGCCAAGGCTGTATTCTCCGGATTCGTGAGAACACCTGAAGCATATATTCAATATATGTCTTTCACCCAATGGATCGATTGAATCACACATAAGCATTGGCTCATGAACCTTTACGGAAATATTCAATTCTTCAAGAAACTCTCTCTTTAAAGCTTCCTCGAGAGATTCACCAAAATCAACTCCGCCTCCCGGCAAAAGCCAGTAAGACCTTCCGTCCTTTTGGTGAGATATTAAAAGCAGCCTGCCTTCATTGATGAGAATTCCGGCAACTCTGATTCTTACACCTTTCTTTGTATGAAATTTCAAATATCCCCGTCTCCTGCTTCAATTCTTTTCAGAGCTTCACTGGCAGCGCTCATTTCAGCTTTACGCTTGCTGGTCCCCTCTCCAATTGTCACTTCTTTTCCATTTACAACAAGACGTATAATAAAGGTCTTCTGATGATCCGGACCGCGCTCCTCTACAACTTCGTATACAGGCCTTTCTTTATATTTTTTCTGAACATATTCCTGGAGAGTTGTTTTGGGATCTCTCAGGTATGTAAGTCCGTCTATTCGTTCTATATGTTTTTTCAAAAGGGACAAAACAAAACGCCTGCTTTCCTTGAGGCCAAGATCAAGATAGATTGCACCAATAACAGCTTCAAGAGTGTTTGCAAGAATTGAAGATCTGTCTCTTCCTCCGCTCTGCTCTTCTCCCTTTCCCATAAAAATAAAACTGCCAAGATTCATTTCCTTTGCAACTCTTGAAAGTGTCGCTTCAGACACAACAGCAGATTTTATTTTTGCCAGATTGCCTTCAGGATATTCCTCATAATTCTTGAAAAGATATTCATTTACGACCAGTCCAAGAACAGAGTCGCCCAGATATTCAAGTCTTTCATTATCCCTGATATCAGATCCGAATTCATTGACATAAGATCTATGCGTAAGAGCTCTGAACAGAAGATTCCTGTTTTTTAACTTTACCTTCAGTATAATCTGGAGTTTATCAAGCTGCCTGTTTCTGCTTTTCCTGATTTTTTGCAATTCGTCTTTATTGTTTTTTTTATTTGTCATTTTATTTGCTGCTGTATAAGAATTCTTTCTCAAAAACGAATCATTTATTTTCGACTCATCCTGTTTTGAATATACTCTACCACATCTTTTACCTTTATAAACTTTGCTGCATCGTCTTCCGGAATCTCAATATCAAACTCGACTTCAAAAGTCATTACCAGTTCTACAGAATCTATCGAATCTGCACCCAGATCTTCAATAAAACCGGCCTCAGGGCTGATTATCTCTTCATCTGCATCGAGCTGTTCGATCAGTATTTTTTTTACTCTTTCAAAAACATCTGACATTCCGACCTCCATTTTCGCCAATGAAAAAAACAATGCACAGGATCTTTTTCATATAACTTTTTAATTAAGACGAATTCGTCATCTTATCTCTTATATCAAAAAAGTAAGATTATTAAATTAGCATCATAATAAT
>CAZEJW010000167.1:0-5393 GCA_964512685.1 uncultured Leptospirales bacterium
ATCGCCATCTACCCTGCCAGGATCGGGTTCTACCCGACCAATATCGGCATCTACCTTCCCAAGATCGGGTTCTACCGGGCCAATATCGCCATCTACCCTGCCAGGATCGGGTTCTACCCGACCAATATCGGCATCTACCCTGCCAGGATCGGCATCTACCTTGCCAATATCGATATCTACCCGGGAAATATCAATGTCTTCCCTGTGAATATCGGTATCGCCCTTGGATTTGACGCCATCTGCCTTGTCCTGGAAGGGGTTGCAGGTAAATTTTTGCAGGGTCGCACTTAAGGGGGGCTGCTGATGTAATAATTTTATTTCAGATTAATCTTTCAATTTCTCTGCAGATTTCAGAATGAGAATTCAAATACTCTCCATGTCCGGGAATTATAATTTCCGGATCAGGTTTTTTATAAGGTCCAGTGAGGATAGACAGTCATTTGAATATCAATGCTCTGATATTTTCATTTGTTTGATTCTTTATAACCGGAAGTATCAATGTTATTCTCCTCCAGCCATTCAATGGCAATTTTCTTCATTTTGCTGCCGCGGAATTCATACCATTGTTTCTCTATGTCAGAATAATTATTTAATACATCTTTGAAACCACGGAAAGGCCTGCTTCTGTTTAGCGCATCAGTCAGATCTTCCTGTGCTTTGCTGTGAGTAACAGCGGATGCAAAGTCTTCCATGATTTCGAATCCGATATCAGAAGAAACAGTCTCAATGAATAGAAATCTGTCCGGATTATTGTTAATATCTTCGCAGGTGATTTCACCCTCTTCAAGAAAATCATCATCCAGTATTAAAACAATTTTACCGGTTTCCAGGTCTAAATAGTTACTTGCATAATCAGGTCTTCGAGGTTAATGTTTAATTTTTTTTCATTGCCTTAACTCCTGTTGTAGAAAAAACGTTAGCGGAAGGTGCCCTGTTTGTCAAATCCGCCTGAGTATAAATAATATTTATGAAATTCTATATACACTGGGATTTTAATCAATATTAATTTCTTTTAAAGACGAGCATTTTGTTTTTAATCCATGTGTTTGAACATAATATTCTGAAATTTGAATTCATGGCACAATCCTGTAATTTTGAATATTCTTTATCTGATTTAGTCAGTTAATTAAATCTTTTTTCTAATTTACATTTATCAGAAACTGATTATTATATCAATCTCAGCCGAGCGAAGATTATCATTTGTCTTCCTCGCCTAGTAACAAACATTTTACTGGAAAGATTATATGCAAACTGAGCTGAAGAAAAAATATGTCCCTATTGAGAAAAATAAAATCAGATTGTATTACTTTCTGGGTTCGGGTTCGGCAGTTGTTATTCTTGCGCTGTTTCTGGGTATAATTCATGTAAAAGGATTATACCAGGAATACCAGAAAAAGATCGATCAGCTTTCTTCAGGAATCATAAGAGAAAAGCAACGCTTTTTAAAAAATACTGTAAATATGACAATCTATCTTATAGATTCAGAGAGAAATCAGGTAAAGAAAGAATTGCCCCTGGGAAAATTTTCACAGAAGAAGATAGACCAAATAAGCATGAAGAGAATCGCTACATTAATTCGTGACCTAAGGCTGATTGATGACGGGTATGTCTGGGTGAATCATATTGTAGACTACGAAGGCGGTGAAAAGTATGCGATACGGCAGATACATCCAAACCTTCCTCAAACAGAGGGGCAATGGCTCTCAACAGAGACAATAGACATTAAAGGAAATACTCCATACAAAACAGAACTGGAAGGTGTTAAATCAAAAGGAGAGATATTTTTTGACTATTACTTTAAAAAACTTGGAAGTGAAAAAATTGCGCATAAAATGACTTTTGCTAAATTGTATAAACCGTGGAATTGGATAGTTGCAACTGGTGTATATCTCGATGATGTTGATACTCTCATCAAAACCGAAACTATGGAGATGAAAAAAACACTTAACAGGCAAATACTTTATACATTTCTTCTTGCAGTCCTTGCTCTTATGGCATCTGTTCTTATCATTGTGATGTTTGAAAAACAGGTAAGACGTCTGCTCCTTGCTCATGAATATAATATTAAAATATACACAGACAGGCTGATCGAAGAGAAAGAGAGAACTGAATCTGCACTTGCTGAAGTTAAAGAACTTAAGGGGCTGCTTCCAATCTGCAGCAGCTGTAAGAAAATCAGGGATGACTCGGGATACTGGAATCAGATAGAATCATATATATCTGATCACTCAAAAGCAGAGTTTACTCATGGAATCTGTCCGGATTGCGCCAGAAAACTGTATCCTGAATTTTATAAAGAAAATAATGAAAAAAATAAAGAGAGCTGATTTTCTGATTTAAGAAAATCATCATCCGGCATTAAAACCCTTTTTATCGGTTCCCAGGTCTGAACAGTTGCCTGCAAAATCGCCGCCGGGGTCAATTGACTAAACCAGGCATTTATTAATAGAAAAAACGATCAGGTAAAATTTTCAATAGCATTGCGATTAACGCCCACCTTTTTGTAACATATGCTTTGTCTTTTTTCTTTTTTATTGCTGAATATATCTGCCTGGCAGCAACTTCTGGAGGCATAACCCAGAATAATCCTTCTCCCTTTGCCATGTCTGTGTCAACAAGACCCGGTTTTATATCAGTAATATAAACCGGCAGTTTTTCTTTTTTTAATTTGTATTTAATGCCTTCCATATAATTTGATATAAATGCTTTGGAGGCATTATATGCCGGTGCTGCATGACTTCCTCTTATGGCTCCAATTGATGATATGCCTGCAATATGTCCTTTCCCCTGTGAGATAAAATATTTAACAGCAGTATTTAATACCCTGGTAAACCCAAGTACATTTACCTCAATTGTTTCTTTTTCTGTTTGCCAGTCCAGTTCATTGTTTATATGTCCTATCCCGGAAGAAATAATTATTAAATCAATTCCTTCCATTTCTGCAATGAGTTCATTCAGATTCTTTTCTGTTTCCTCAGGCCTGGAAATATCCATGTATTTGACAAATGATTTATTTGGCAATTCCTTCTGCAGTTCTTTTAACAGGTTAACTCTGCGGGATGCAAGGCCAACAATATAATTTTCTTTTGACAGTATTTTAGCCAGTTCCATGCCAATACCTGAACTTGCTCCGATTATTATTGCTTTTTTCATTTTGTGTTTCCTGATGATAAGATTATGTGATGTTGTGCATAACTGATGAGGTTGCAGCATCAGTCATATGGTCTGTAATTATGAATAGTGTATAACGTTTAAGAATATTCAGCGCTGACGGAATCTCTGAAGGGATAATAGTTCTGAGAGTTTATAATTTCAACTGATTTTTTATCTGTTTATAAGACAATGAGATACAGACAGATCATCTGACACTGTGCTTTAACCGGCAGTGCCGGATGATCTGAATCGCCTGTTTGTCAAAGGTCCATAACAGCCCCATCATATCCTATAAACATAAACCAGAGAGCTCCTGTATCGGTTGCGCCATCATCATCGTTAGATGCTCCAACTGCCATGTCATTGATACCGTCTCCATTGATATCCCCCATGTTTGCAAGGGAATATCCGAACTGATCCAAAGAGACGCCGCCTGAAGGCGGCTGCGTCTAACCCGGTGCGGGGTGATCATTTCTGTAATTCACTGAATGTTCTGGCACCTTTTGATCGTAATTTTATTTCCATCATCTTTGCTCTGTTTTTAAGTTTTTCTGAATCCATTCTTAAATTACCGGATAATATCAAATCAAGAGGCGTTTTCTTTCCTCTGAAAATGAAATTTACATCAGCACCTTTTTCTATCAGTAATTCGAAAAGTGGTTCTATATCATAACGGAACAGGCGATAAATCAGAATGAATAAAGGGCTCTGGATATTATCTGTCAAATTCACATCTGCACCTGCTTTTATCAATTCCCTGCAAAGAATCTCATGTTTTTTAAAATTGGTGCCGGCACTTTTTAGAACAGTAACTATCATACTGTAATCTTCATTTTGTTTCTTCCAGTTACTTTCAAATACTTTCACACCTTTTTTTAGCAGATATATAGCTTTATCGAGATTAACTTCCTGATTTTTTTGCTGATTCAAATCTGAAATTATATAGTGTAAAGCATTTCTGCTCTGGGATTTTTTTGTTACTACTATTGCATTAATGTCTGTTGTTTTATCGACTACTTTTTTAAATACTTCAAAATCATTTATACTTTCAGCAGCAAGTATAAACAGAGATTTACCTTCTTCGGTTTTTGTATCTAAAGAAGCTCCGTTTTCAATGGCATAGTTTATTAAATCCATATTATTGCCTTTTATGGCAGCAGCTAATGCAGTATTAATGTCAATACCGCTGTCAAGTAATGGCTTTATATATTCAATACCGGCAAACACTGCAATTTTTTCAAATGCTGAAATTCCGTTTTTATCTTTAGCTTTAATATCAGCCCCATTTTCGATAAAGAGTTTCACTATGGATTCAAGTTTTTCGGAGGAATAACTTGTCCTTCTTGAAGGTGCCGGAATCTTCAAAAATGCGCATAGTGCATTCTCGCCATCATCATTCAGTAAATCAACATCAGCTTTCTTTTTGAGCAAAAATTCTATCGCACCCAAATATCTGCTAACGGCCAATTGCAAATCCCTCAGTGATGGCTGATGGCCTCTTCTGTATTCTCCGGTCAATGGATTATTGGCAATAACAAGGTGAAGGATTTTTATTGAATCCTGGTTTATAGCCTGATCTATTGTTTCATACTCGCCGATTACCCGCTCAATATAACTCCACTGACTCAAATCATTAATGTACTTTTGTATCTCATCTAAATTCCTGGCTGCAAGGGCGGGGTCAATTTCCGGTCTTGCTTTCACAGGCTTTTGATGTATGGTGGATTTTTTTTCCGGCTCCTGTTGCGTATTATTTATGTTTTCAGTTGTAGCACATGACATAACTGAAACAGCAAAAATTCCCGCAAAAAACAAATGCCTGAAATGTTTAAAAATCATAATTCCTCCCTGTTGTATTGATAATTTTTCCCGATCGTAAGGCTTTTTAATATCATTCTGTTTTTTGTGGCTCCGGATTTTTACATTTTTTGTGATTGCTGAAACTCCGGGTATTTATCCCTTTGGTTTTTGCAGACCGTCTTTTTTCAATCTGTCCATAACGTGATCTGCTCACCATGCGTTTGCTTAAGAGATTAAAGTAAATTATAAATGTATTTATAAAAGCAAGTAAATTTTGTACAGGCGGAAGAGCATGAATTATTTGTATTGAAGAAGTATGGAAATTTCATATGACGTAAAAGTTCATCTGTCTCTGTATATTCGTTTAACAGCAGACAAGGTTTGTGCTGACACACAAACTATGTCTAAATGCAATCTGCCGACAGGGCAGATCCTGTAAT
>CAZEJW010000167.1:5403-8658 GCA_964512685.1 uncultured Leptospirales bacterium
GTTGTATGCAGAATCGAAAATGTTTCTATAATTATACAGTTTCAATTCTTTCAAAAAAAAGTTATGAATAGCCCTGGCATTTAGTTCTTCGACATTTGTTCCTTCGAATGTCATCGCGAAAAAGGCTAAAAGAGGAATCTCTTGAACTTGTAAACAATATCAGGACACTCAGAGGCCTTTTGCCTATTTGTTCCAGATGCAAAAAGATAAGGGACAACAAGGGATACTGGGAACGCCTTGAGGATAACACAGAGGCCTCGTTTTCTCACAGCCTCTGTGATGAATGTGCTGAAGAATTATATGGGCACGAAGAATGGTATAAGAAAATGCAGGATAAATAAGCTTGAAATATTAATCAAAAAATTTACCCTTAAAAAAATTCTCATTTCCAAGTTTCTTTGCAGTCAGCCTGAACATAACGCAGCCGTCCGGGCATACAATATCTTTGCTGTATTTGCTGGTTCCGCCTATATTCTCTAAATCTCCACCACTTCTGACAGCCTCCATGATTGGAAACATAATCATCATTGTTTTGGAACAGATACCCTGCCCATCTGAATTTACAGGACATCCATAGGTGCAGGTATACTTATCTCCGACTTCCTCCCCATTTCGACAATAACGTTCAGTGTGGTCGCCACGAAGAAATCCTGTTACCTCAATTTCCCATTCATACTCTTCATTATACCATTTTTTCATGATAAACCTCCGGTTCTAATTTGTCTTCTCATGGTTCTTTTTTCATCAATTATACTGATCCGGTACTTTTCCTACTTCTGAAATAATTTCAGCAGCTTCATATTTTGAACTGGTTGATTCTTCTATATTCTCAACTATTATTTTATGAACTAATTCATCACCATAATCGAATAAATAGATAAATTCACTACCTGTTTGGAAATTAAGATCTCTCAATTCTACAGCAGCTGATTTTGATGGTTCATCCCATACTGATTTTATCTTTTCTCCAAGAGGATTGCCCGAATATTCATTTTCTCTATCGCACATGTCATCTCCCAGGAAAAAAGAAAACATATGATCATTGTCCCAGTTAAATGCTCTCTGAATTTCCAGGTGGAGATCATAAAGAGTTGCTTTCCCATTTATTTTTATAAGGCGAGATATTTCTTTCTTAAATACATTGTGGCCCATTCGCAGCAAAACAACTTTTACTATATAGTTCTTTAATTTTTCAGATAAAATATTCTTAATATCCTCAGGATTATCCGATAAGCTTATTGCTCTTAATAATTCACTATTTTTCTCATTATCTAAAAAACAACATTTTTTATACTTTTTACCGCTTCCGCATGGGCAAGGTTCATTTCTATTTATTTTTGACATTTAATTTTCCTGTTCATGTAATAATTCATAATCACCATTTCTAAATAGTGTAATGGGATCAGCATTTTGTTGATGAAATTCATCGGCAGGTATACCGTCAATCACATAAATCTTCATAAATTTTTGTTTGCCTTTTAAAAAGTATGATTTTTTTATATATTCTCCTCTTTTGTCTTTGAATAGTTTTTGTTTTGTCTTCTTTTTCATTTGTACCTTCTTTTTTTCAGGATGAGTATTCCGCATAATGTTCAATGTTGAACGTTCAAGGTTTTCGGTGTGGTTCTGAGTTCCCTGATCTGAAAATTGTTCCTGGCAAAACGTGTTGTGTAAAGTCCGGAACAAAAAATAACCAATTAATTCTCTTTCCAATATAAAGGCCAAGCACGTACTGCAAGATTTGACTTTTGTCATATGCAGTTTCTGGTTTCTTCAGAATAATTCATCCTGTAGTATTCATTCTTTTCTCAGTACCATATGTAATAAGGGGAAAGGCATACCCTGGCCGTCCAGTTCTGACCTTGATTCAATTGTGAAACCTATATGTTCATAAAAGCCTAAAGCCAGTAGATTCTGCTCATTAACATCAACCCTGTCTGCATCGAAAACCTTTATAGCGTGTTCGACTAACTGTTTCCCGGCCCCTTTCCCATGGGCATTTGGAGCAATAAATAGCATTTCAATTTTCTTTTCTGCGATACCTATAAATCCAATGATTTTATCTGATTTATCCCTGATACATCTCAGTTCAACAGCAGGGAAATATTCATCAAGAACCAGGGGTTTTAGCATCAGAATATCCTTTTCAGTTAGAAAATCATGCGTTGCACGAACAGAAGTCTCCCATATTTCAATTAACTGCGGATAGTATTTTTTGCTGACATTTTCAATTCTCATTCTTTTACCATAATTTTATTAAGATCATAAATTTTTTAATGATAATTGATACTGTATTTTCAGGGTAGAAATTGTCTTTAACGTTTACGGCTTGCTAAAGGTTGCCGGACTTGCCGATCCGTATAAAAGAGTAATCTGTTAGAAAAAATGCAACTGTTTTATAGAATAAAGTGGCAATGTGGCGAAGCCCCGCGACCAAAGGGAGAAAGTGGGTAAGCCGTGTTAGGCGATGGAATTTGCCGTCTTGCATGGAAAAAATTATGCTCTTGCTTTTGAAAGAGATATCTTAATATCTAATGCATGGCAAATTTTTAAGAATGTGGTTAAATTACAGTTAGTTCCATTTTCAACTTTTGATAATTGCTGTTGCGTAATTTTTGCTTTTTCTGCAAGTTCCTTTTGAGATAAACCAAGCTTGCTTCTTGTTTCAGATATTTTTATAGCAATATTTAATAACTCTTTTTCTTCTTCATATAATTCTTTAAATTTATTATCTTTTAATTCTTTTTTTAAATGATTCTTAAAGGTTTTCATTGTATACCTCCAGTAAGTCGGATTCAGATATTCGTTTCAGGAAATCATCTCTGAACATTATTGCTTTTTTGATTTCTTTTTCCGGGACTTTTTTAGACTTTTTATTAAATGCATGAGTAAGTATTATAAAGTCTTTATAACAGAAAAAATATAAAAATCTGATTTGATCACCAGATAGTTTTATCCTTAATTCATGTATCCCTTCTTTTAAAAGATCAGCATATGGACGAGGTAAATTGGGACCTTTTTCTTCTAATAATGTCAAAAGACTGAATATCTTTGCCTTATTGTTAATTTTTCTGGAATCTATGAATTCCTCAACAGGACAGGCTCCTTCTAGAGATTCATAATATATTATTTTCCATTTGCTCATGTTTCAATATACGTCATAAATGATGTAACGTCAAGTTTTTTTTGCAAGGATATTTGTGTAATGAAGATTGAATGATAGAGAAGAATAGGCAAATTCTTTCGCCTAACGTT
>CAZEJW010000168.1:0-8618 GCA_964512685.1 uncultured Leptospirales bacterium
TTAATGTGATTCCTGAAGAGTGTGAACTCAGGGTGGATGTGCGGGCCCTTCCGGGACTCTCTACAGGGGATATTCTGAAGGCTCTTGTTAAATATTCGGCAGGGCTTGGCTACAGGATGAATCTTCCAGTGGGTTTTGAAAATCCAGCGTCAGGCATGAGAAAGATAATGCAAAGGCCGGTCGATATCGAGGTGTCAGTAATATCGGAAGGTGAGGGTACTGTTTCCGATTACAGCTCTGCTGAGGGACAGCTTACTGCTGACTGTTTTGCATCAGTGTATGAGAGGCATCCTGTTTTTCTCACTGTGTCAGGTTTCACTGACGGCGGTGCAATGAGGCAGAGCGGCTTTCAAAACGTATATGTAATGGGACCGGCAGGTGAAAATATTCATGGAATAGATGAATACGTGAGCTGTGATTCTCTTGTTGAATGCGTTAAATATTATATCCTCGTTGCTTTGAGGTATCTCGGGAGTCCTGAGCGATGAAACCCGTGTCAGTTGAAATTTGAAAGTTTTTTGCTGAGTTTCATCATTGCATTGACAACACGTTTGTTCGACATGTAGGTGTACATCATTTTCCTGGTTGCAGCCTTTGTCTCTTGCTGATTTCTATGAAAGTCAGAGTATTCCTTCTTCAGTTCTTCAGGCACATCAACTGGCCCGCTTCCGGGAAGCGCCAGTTCAGGATATTTTTTTTCTATTCTTGCTTTTTCTTTTGAGAGGTCGCTGATTTTGATTGAAAGAGTGTCTATTGCAGCAGTTATTCCTTTTGCATCCTCTGCTTCTTTAATATCATTACGGTAATCTGTCAGAGCTTCTGTGTAATCCCTGATGAATTTTTTTGCTTCACTGTACCTTGTTCTGTTTTCGCTGCATCCAGCAAATACTGCTGAGATTATGAGAATTATTACCGCTGTCTTTCTGAACATCCTTTTCTCCGGGTGTATATGTATCTTTCTGAATGATTTATTCATGCAATTGAAACACATATAAATTATATGCGATATTTTTCAAGTTTTTTCCGGTGGAGATTCTTATTCGGACTGTGTCTTCATCCCCCTTAACCCGAATCTTGTTGACATGAAAACAAGGGTTGAGATGATTATGCAACTTTTCGAATTCCCCTCCCTTTGACTGGAGGGGACAGTGGAGGGGAATAAATCCGGTTGTTGATAATTGATTTATTTCACCCCCTCCCGGCCTCCCCGTCAAGGGGGAGAAGGCGCTTGCTTTAGACTTTAGACTTTAGACTTTAGACTTCTTCATACAGATACAGAGGAAAAATGAATATAAATGACAGAATTTATGATTTGCTTGAAATGATATGCAGTATCAAAAAAGATGAACCCCTTTCTGCATATACAACTTATAAAACCGGCGGCCCGGCTGATTACCTGATCGAACCACCATCGTTTTTGGCTCTGCGCGAAGCCCTTAATCTTTTAAGAGCTGAAAATGTACCTGTAGTTTTTATTGGGGGAGGGTCAAATCTGCTGGTGAGTGATGATGGAATCAGGGGGGCTGTAGTTAGAATTTCACGCGAAAATAGTTTCTCGGATGACCTGGTGCGTGTTGAAGATGGCATGGTTTACGCTGAAGCAGGCACTGCCAAACGTGACTTTATTGAGTTCTGCATTGATAACGGATTCGGGGGTGTCGGTTTTATGGCAGGTATACCCGGCACGATTGGAGGCGGTATTGCCATGAATGCCGGCACCAACATGGGCAGTTTTTCTGACGTCCTGAGAGCAATTGATTATATTGGTTCTGACAGTCAGTTCTCGAGGCTGGATGTAACAGCGGATATGTGTACGTACAGAAATTTCAGTCTGCCTGAGGACTCTGTTATTACCGGCGGTCTTTTTTTGCTGCCTGTTGAGGATGATTCTGAAGCGCTCAGGAAGAGAATCGTTGATATTAATGCAGAGAGAAGGATCAAACACCCGCTTGATTATCCTTCTGCGGGTTCGGTTTTCAAGAATCCGGAGGGGTATTCGTCATGGCAGCTCGTGGACAACGCAGGGCTGAAGGGTATGAATGTCGGAGGCGCAAGAGTCTCTGAAAAACACACTAATTTTATAATAAACACCGGCGGGGCCACTTCCAGTGATATCAGGGAGCTTATATCACTGATCCAGGAAAGGGTTTTTGACCGTGCGGGTGTCAGGCTCGAAACAGAAATAAGAATGCTTGGTTTCTGAGGGCCAAAGGACTGTAATTTGAATTCTCATACAAGACTCACTGATCTGGTTTTCTGTTCTGTTGATCTCGAAACTACAGGGGTCAATCCTGTTTTTAACAGCATAATCGAAATCGGAATTGTAAGGTTTACTCTTTCGGGAGAGATGGATGTTTATGAAACTCTTGTGAATCCCAGGGCGGGAATCCCTCCTGATGCAACCGCTATTCATGGTATAACCGATTCTGAGGTTGAATCTGCTCCGTTTATTGAAGATGTTATCGGGGATGTTACATCCTTCATACAGGACTCCATACTGGTTATTCAGAATCCAAGGTTTGATCTCTCATTTCTCGAAAAAGAGTTCTGTTGCGCGGATATATCCACCTCGTCTCTTATGGCTATTGACACTGTCAGGCTTGCTCAGTCAGCCTTTCCTGACTTTGACAATCATAAGCTGAATTACCTGTGTTCTGAACTTGATATCCCTATCACTCCTCACAGGGCTCTGTCTGATGCAAGAGGCTGTATGGGTGTTTTTATCGAAGTATTAAAGAAGCTTGATCCTGCTGGTACATGGAATCTCAGGGATCTTCTGAATTATCACGGGGATTTTATCGGGCCTGCAATAAAGCGGGGAAGAAGAAAGAATACCAGATCCTACAAGGATATCCAGCAGGGGAAGATGGTCCGCATCAAGTACAGGGACTCTGATGGAAATGTAACTGTAAGGGAAATAATACCCAAGGATTTTATAAAGTACGGCAAGAAGAGTTATGTTCACGCGTTCTGTCTTCTCAGGGGGCATGACCGTTATTTTCAGACCAGCAGAATAGTTGATGTTTACAGGTAGGTCAGCAGAGATTATTTTTAATTGTCTGCATGAGTATGAAAATATTTTCGTCTTTGAGCTTGTAGAACATGTAGTTTGATTCTTTTCTGCGGCTTATAATGTCAGCTTTTCTGAGGATGGTCAGGTGCTGGGATATATTTGATATCGTTGAACCCAGCTGCTGCTCTATTTCTCCGACATTTTTTTCTCCGTCAATAAGAAAACAGAGAATCTTGAGACGTATTGGATGAGCTATTGATTTCAGGGTTTCGCTTACACTGTCAATCTGTTCTTCGGAAAAAATCATATCAACCTGCTTGGAGTTTTTTGCTGAGAGAAAAAGATACTCCCCGGCTGCTTTCGAAAGAAGCCGGGGAGTATCTTTTTAATAACTTACTTCATCTATTAAATAATATAATCTTCCTGTCAATTTATTTTCATTTCCGGAGAGAGTTTATAAAGTTAGTAAGTTTTAAAGTTTTTGATTTGGAAAGTTTATCTGAAGCAGATAAGCGGAAAATACATTTAAGCCTGAAATTTAACAACATACTCACATGCACACTTTACTATGCTGTTTTCCTGGTGAAACCGGTTTTTGATCCTGTTTTGATATAGTCTGAGATATTCAGCATGGAGATGATCTTTTCGGCTGATCCGGACAGCTGAAGATTGAGTTCCCCGTTTTCCCTGAATATGGTATTCCTTGCATTCAGGATAAAGCCGATAAAGGATGAATGTATATCCTCGGTTTTTGTGAGATCAAGTGTTACAGTTGATCCGGGAAGGATTGAGTTGAATTTTTCGGCAAGAGATGGAATTTCTTCCAGGGTTATTTCCCTGGGAAGTGTCCAGCAGTAGGTCTGGCAGTTCTTTGTTTTCATTTTAACATCCATGTTGTCAAGACACTCCTTTTATAATTCCGTTTTAGAGTGTTTTTCAATTATTATATCGATAGGTACTTATTAAAGATTGAGAAATATTTCCTGTTCCTGTTTATTTCATGTTAAATATTTTTACGGAATAAACTCCTCATGCCTGTTCTTCTTGTAAATTTATAGCACTGTCGGAGTCTGTGGTCTATCACTATGCTCAGTGTTTTTACTGTAACGGATTCCACCACCAACCGGTTTTTAATTGGTATGATACTCATGAACTGTTTCGGCAGGGGTAATTCACCCTTTTTTGTTCTGATTGTCATTATTTCATTTATGTTTAATAAAATTACTTGCAATATGCGTTTTTTTTAATTGTATGGGCAAAAATGACAATAATATCCGTGCTACATTTTCACGGGCCATTCTGGAACTGTTTATGAAACTTTTAGATAAAAGCTGGGTGGATGCAACATTGAAAAAAAGCGGGCTGGTCAAAGCAGATGTTGAGCAGCTCAGAAAGCTTTTCATTATGCCGGATTCACCTGACAAGTTTGTTGAATTCGGAACTGAACTCCTTGTTATTATTCATAATTTCTTTAAAGAGAGAGGCGGAATTCACAGTTCCATATCAATGCCTGATCTTGCAAAGATTTTCTCTGACATTAATATCCCCAAAAAACCTCATTATTTAAAAGATGTACTGGCTGAAGTAAAGACCAAGATAGTAAACCATTCCGTGAAAGTGGGAAATCCCTATTATATTGGACACATGACGAGTGCGGTTCCATATTTTATGATACTGCTTGAGATGATAATTGCAGCGCTGAACCAGAACCAGGTAAAGATCGAATCTGCAAAAGCATCTACTCTGGTGGAGAGGGAGTTTATTGCCTGGATGCACAGGCTGGTCTATAACAGAAGTACACGGTTCTACAAGACCAATATTCAGAACAGGGATGTTGCACTTGGAACAATTACAGTTGACGGAACCATCTCTAATCTCACAGCTCTTCTTGTTGCAAGAAACAGGGCTTTCCCGCCTGACGGTGAATTCCCCGGAATCAGAAAGGCGGGAATAGCAGAGGCCTACAGACATTATGGTTATGACAGAGGTGTGATACTTGTATCAAAGAGAGGCCACTATTCAATTGACAAGGTTGCACGTACAATGGGCCTTGGAGATGATAATGTTATTAAGGTTCCGGTTGATTCAAAAAACAAGATCGATATTAACCGTCTTGAGGATATTTGCCGTGAGATCGAAGAAGAAAATGCAAAGGGAAAACGCAGAACCAAAATTATAGCCATCGTTGGAATAGCAGGCACTACTGAAACCGGTAATATTGACAATCTCAAGGCAATGAGGAAGATTGCAACAAAGTATAAAACCTTCTTTCATGTGGATGCTGCATGGGGAGGATCTGTTCTGCTTGTTGATTCTTTCAGGTATCTTTTTGCCGGAATCGACAGGGCAGATTCTGTTTCAATTGATGCTCATAAGCTTATGTATGCTCCGGTTTCAATGGGAGTGACTCTATTCAGGGATGAGCACAATCTCAACAATATAAGACATTATTCGAATTATATAATAAGGCAGGATTCAGTTGACCAGGGCAGATTCACTGTTGAGGGTTCAAGGGCTTTCTCTGCACTAAAACCCTGGGCTACTCTTAAAATACTCGGCACTGACGGGTTCCAGGTTCTTTTTGAGCATGCCTTTGAACTCAGTTCTGTTTTTCGGGGCCTGGTTGAGCTTCACTGTAATTTCGAGCCAATGAATCAGCCTGAGCTTTTTATTTTCAATTACAGGTTTGTTCCCAAGAAGGTTCAGGAAAAACTCGATGGCATTATGAGTGAGCTTGAAAATGGTTCAGGCAAAAAAACAGAAAAGCTCATAAGGGAACTCTCCCGTATAGAGCAGATAAATATGATGCTCAACGAACTCAATATTGAAATTCACAAGGTGATCAGGGAAGAGGATACCAGCTTTGTATCAAGAACCATGCTTGATTCTCCCCAGTACTATTCACAGAATATTGTTGTTTTAAGGGCGATTACCATAAATCCTCTTACAACTCCGCAGATATTAAAAGAGATTATTCATGCTCAGAACAGAATCGGACAGAAAATCTATAAAACAGAGTTTGTTAACAGAATTGAAAAAATATAATATTCTGATAGTTTTATTTCTTTTTATTGTTATAGCCGGAATCAGTGCGTGTTCAAATTCTCAAATTATCAGGCCTGCAACAGGTGATAAAAAAGCCATTGAAAGAAACCGGGAGCAGGCTTCTCACGAAAAGTCAGATTCTGCTCCAGGCAAAAAGGCTGAATTTTTCAAAGAAGAGTATTCCCCAGCAGAGAAAGACCTTTCCTGTTCTGAATTCGTTTTCAGAGATTCACGCATAAAACTCAGGAAAACCGAACTGTCTGATTTTCATGAGTTTGACGGGCCGGTTGTTTCGGTTTTTTCAACTGATTCCAGGCTGTTTTATATTCGGTTTGAAGAAGGGGATTCTCAGCCGGGCACAGGCAGAAGAGGGCAGTCAATCCTGGGTTGTATTGATCAGAACGAAAAAAAAATTCTTTATGAAAAGAATCTCCCTGTAGATGTTTTCGGCCCTGGAGTGAAGAAGTTCTTTGTTTCCGGAAACACTGCATCTGTGCTTTGCGGCAATACTGTTTATTATTCCATTGATATTCTTACAATGAATGTGAGGGTTACAGAGGGTGTTCTCGATGCAGTGTTCAATAATGGAGATCCTCTCCTTTTAAGGAAAGATGACTCGGGCAGCAGTCTCGTTTCCCGGGCAGGCTCTGTGCTGCTTTCCATAAGCGGTCCTTTAACAGTGGACTGGCTTATTCACAACAGGCTTGCCATTATCTGCGGAAATCAAGATACAGAGGTGGTTGACATAGTTCAGATGAAGAGCCTCACTGTTTATTCAGCCACCAGAAAATTCAGGAGGCCTGATCAGCACAATGTAGTTATAAGCATGAAAGATCAGACGGAGATCTGCTCTGACAAAGAAATGATCTATTACAGAATTTTCGTAAATGGTTTTGAAAAGGGCAGAACCGAAACAGGACCTCCGGCTGTTGAACACAGGGCCTTTCTTAATCTGGATGTAAATAAACTTCAGCTTATCCGTCTTGAAAGATGGAAACTCAGCCACAGAAAGAATATGTATATAAGAGAGAATAATGTGATGCAGCCTGATGTAATGAAGATGCAGGTTGAAGAGAACAGGGTAATTCTTTTAGAGGGTATTTACAATGGTAAGGATTATTCATTCGGAAAAAAGCTGGCAGTTGAATAAATATAAAAAACCCGCACATGGCGGGTTTTTGTTTTTGTAATTGCGATTTTACCTACTTGAAATCATTGATTCTTTCACTCTTCTTCTCATCCATCTCGACTACTTCCTGGAGATGCTTGTAATGAGGTGATTCAACACCGTATTTAAGTTCAACAGCCTGAAGCATGCTTCTGTTTTTCTTGTTTTTGTAATTCATGATTTCGTCTTCTGTTGCATGCTTATATTTGGTCAGAACTGCTTCCATATATCCGTAACAGCTTGCAAGGTATTTGTGTGCCCATACGTCGTTTTTATTTTTTTCCGAAAGCGCTATATATCTTTCAAGAATCGGGATGCAGGGTTTGAAGTTCTGAAGGTCATAGTTTGTTGAAACATATACCTGAAAGAGTCTTGACTGAAAGTTTATGAACTTCGGGTCTTTCTTGACATCATGAGACTGAATTTCATCGAGGTGGAGAATCGATTTTGTGAAATATGTTATGGCCTTCATCTTAGCCTCATATTTTTTTGCTCTGATCTGTCTTGACTCCTGGTTCTTTCTGTCAATTTCCTGCCAGTACCATCTTTCATTGAGGTTTTTCTTGTTCTTGTTTTTGTTCACCATGTTATTGATGTCATTTTCCATGTCTTCGAGAATATCCAGACCTGTTGCATACTGGTCTATTGCCAGTTTGAGCAGGTTTTCAGAATATTCCTTGTTCAGCTTTTCGAGCTCTTTTATGGCTTTGACGTATGGTTTGAAGTCCTGGATCTTCCAACCTGTGTTTTCCTGCTCAATTTTATCTTCCTGTTTTTTCTTGTCATCCGCCGGAGCCGGCGCTGCCTGCTGGGCTGTTGCGGCAAATGGAAGAATTATAATAAAAGCTGAAAATAAGCATATTCCGATTCTATGGTTAAAATTGATTCGCTTCATATGCATCCCCTTTCCTGTGTTTCTACAATAATAATTATTGTTAAATTTTATTTCTTCATTAAATTTTCGGCATAATGTATATCAAAATTAATTTATTTTCATCATTAATTTCCAAACTTTTCAGATTAAGAAAATCTTTGCCTTCTCTGCGGGCCTGAATCTGCCTTATTTATAATTTTGTTGACATGTTTATCAGGCAGCATAGAAAAATAATAATTTATAAAAACACCTAAGCCGGGTAACTGAGTAAAAAAAGATTTTTCCATTAAATTAAACAGGTGAGCTGCTGCATAATATGAACAAAACCGATTCTAAATCCGAGAAAAAATACTGCCCATTCTGTGATTTTACAGGAGTGGTTTTCAACCCTTATTTCCATGAAACCGGAGAATCCCCTTTCTCGCCATGCCCAAAGTGCGTTATTCCAAACTGTAAATCCATTGGAGAGCCTCCCTATTATTATTACGAAAATGGTATACTCAGCGACGGTTTCTGCC
>CAZEJW010000169.1:0-8424 GCA_964512685.1 uncultured Leptospirales bacterium
TTATCTCCATATCCCCTTTCTCTTTTCTTTATTAAAATGTGGGTACGTTTCAGCCAGGATGGGGAGGGTTTCATATAATTAAAACAGTTGCCTGATTCACCTTAACGATCCTCGTGCGAGCTCAGGCGCTGGGAGATTGCAAAGTGAAACTTTCACCCGGCTTCCTGCTGACGACAAGAACAGGAGGTTCTGCATGGCGCAGTGTACACGGATGTACAAACTGCGGCCAAGAACAGGAGGTTCTGCATGGCGCAGTGTACACGGATGTACAAACTGCGGCCAAGAACAGGAGGTTCTGCATGGCGCAGTGTACACGGATGTACAAACTGCGACGCCATACGAATCCTCGTAAGCATGAATGATGGTCATCCTTCCATTGATTTGTTTCTGGTTGCTTACATTTGCTGTTTCTATAATTATTCTAAACAGGACTTTTATCCTTTAATAATCTGATTGTGTTATAGTAAAATTTAATCCGGAATTAAATTGCTTTAAAAAGAATGGACAAAATTTATTATTCGGTTATATCGAGTTGGAACACTGGAGCATGATAAACCCGTTTCAATAAATTATAAAATGGAATAATGTTCCTGAATAAACGGAGAAGCTTATGGATTTTGATTCAGCATTAGAAAAAATATTTAATGATGCAGTATCTCAAATTGGTAATATTATGGATAAATTCAAAGTTCAACTTAATGACATTGATCTGCAAAAAATAACCAAATCTCTGGTTTTCAATACCTGTGTTGATTATTACGGTGACCCAACTCCAATAAATGAATTAGCCCAAATAACTGATCTTACTGCTTATTCATTTTTTATCTATCCATTTGATAAAAATTTTATTTCAAAGATTGAATCAACAATACTTGAATTATATCCTGGAACAAAACTGCAGACCGATGTGGATAATATTCGAATTAATAGTCTTCAGCTGCCTTCAGAAAAAAAAGAAGAGTTGGTCGAAAAAGCCAGGAAGTATTCAGATAATGCAAAAGTTTTACTTCAGAATGAATACAGTAAAGGAATCGATCAGCTCGAAAAATTTAAGCTGAAAGAGAGTAGTGTTCCGGAAGATAAGTTGAAAACTACAGAAGAAAAAATTCAGAACCTGCTTAACAGTTCTGGAAAAGATGTTGATTCATCTCTTGAAGCAACAGAACAAAAAATTATGGCATAGATGTTTTGTGTTGGCAGGTTTTGATTAATCTTTAATAGAGAAATATTTCATTTTAAAAATAATAAACCATTATAAATTCCTCTTCTGTTTCTCCTGTTATCTGAAATCCCAGTTTTTTATACATGTTTACTGCGTAATTATCCTTTTGAACAGCCAGGCTGGTTTTATTGTATCCTTTGTGCTTTAATAACTGCAGCATGTTCTTCATTAAAGAGGTTCCTATCCCCTGGCCACGATAGTCTTTTAAAACAGAAATTGCAAATTCAGGAGTATTATTGTCAATATTTCCATAACCCTTTATGTTGCCTGCAAGAATCCTCGTCCATACACAGCCAATAATTACATTTTCGTTTTCAGCCACCATGCACAAGTCTGTGCTTTTCCCAAAGTTTTCAATATAAACCTGAAGTTCTGGATTTTTTATTACATCTTTTGGCAGGGGTTGATCCTCTTCTCTCTGGAAAATGGCTTCATATAAAAATGTTTCCAGAATTTTGATTTCCGGTTTTTTAATTTCTTTTATATTATATTTCATTCTGATAAATCTCTCTTAAGATAGTTTAATTATAGAAGCTTTCTGCATTCAGGTTTCAATGCTGGATTTTTGTGTGTTTTAAATGTTTTATATTTATTGTATAGCTTTGTCAACCAGGGGCAGGTGCTTTTTTTTATTAACCTGATGAGGTTAGGGGATTTTGTCCCGGAACCGGGACTTTGTTGTCTGACCCCTCCCGGCCTACTGGCTGGCAAGAAACAGGATGTTTCGCATGTCGCAGCGTACATGGATGTACAGGCTGAGGCGTCGTGTCTGTCCTCGGAAGCATCAATAACGCTCATCCATCCATGGATTCGCTACTGGTTGCCTGAGTTGCTTGTGTAAAAAAATTATTTTTTCTGTATGAATGTTTTCATGATAAAATATTCTACATTATCTCTCTGCTGTTGAATCTGCATTAAATTTAATCGTAAACACCAAGGCCTTCCTTGATATATCCATAAATTGTATCGCATTCTGCTATTTCTTGAAATATCCTGGACAATAAATCAGATGAGATAAAACCCTTATGGTCGATTGCATTCCTTTCAAATTTATCAAGAAGTATTTCAGGTCTCACAGGATGAGTTCTCTCTATCTCCACAATGCAATCCCTGTCAAAGCATTGTTCATCATTCCTGCTGATCTGGATGTATTTGTTGAAGGAGCCGGTGTAAGTATCAATTTGAGAAGTGGTGAGAGTAAAAATCAGATCTTTTTCAATCAATTTGTTTGAAAGAATGATAAGCCATTTAGGAGAAACTTTTTCATCACCCTCAAAACAGAATTCTTTATCCCTGAGTACAGCTCCTGCAGAAACATTGTATTGTTTTATCAGAGTGTTGAGAGTCGATGACATTTAATGATAATTTTTCTCAATGGAATTTATTGTTTTTTCAATATGAGTAATATGATCAATTGTTTTTCCGGGTACATTATGCTCTTTGAGAAATAATTTAAGATCTATATCTCCATAAGGATCAGCTTCTTTGAATGGTAGTTCCTGGTGGGTCAGTTCAACTAATTCTTTAGCTGTTGTGGTATTGAATCTTGTTGAAATGTCTTTCATAATTTTCAACTCGGATTTTGAAAACCATTTAGGTTCGAATTCCTTTAGAGGTACAATTCTATCTAGAACATAATCAATATCTAATTCTTCTTTTCGAACATCAATATATTCCATCAATATTTCATGAAAAGAACTCATAAACGAATTCTTAACTTTTTCAGGAAGATGATGTATATCTCTTATTGCACAAACCCGATTGTATGTATTTTTAGGAACCGGTCCCATGGGCTGTTTTTCATATTTATCCTTGATAACAGTTCTTCCATATTCAAGAAGGTGATAACAGTCTAAATAATAAAGCAATTTATTTGCTTTTGTAACTCCCAGTTCCCTGGTATTTTTGGCAAAATAAACAAGGATATTCGCTATTCTTTTCTGATCTATTTCTTTTATTTTATCCATAAGATCCACACTGATGTTTAGCAATATTTTATATGTATAGATAAACCTGAGGATAGTTCAACAAAAAAATGAAAAAAGGGTTAAAAACTTTAGGAAGACTCTCTGCAGATGGCTTTATCAGTCAGGTGAGTCAGTTCCGCAGGTACTGTTTTCTTTTGAATTGGGAAGTTTTTTATGCATTATTTATGTAATAGGATATTATTTGTTAATGGAGCTATGTTAATAAAATATTGATTTTTATATATCAGTCTACTGATTTGAGTTGAAGATTTTTTTGGGGATTTTTGCTTGATTAAATACACATTTCTGTAGTAGCCAGGTGTTCTGTGAGTTTGCCTGCAGTTTTAGTGATTTTATCAGTTATTCTTCTGTTAAAGGAATTGAGGCATTTTTATATGAGCAATTCATATGAAGTGAACGCAATGTTTGATATGTTCAAAAAGGGAAGAATCTCTGGTTTTGCTGTTGTTTGTGTTGATCATAAGTGAAAAATTCACTTATCTTAAATAAAATTAAAATTATTGCTTGAAAAAAATATTGTTTTTATCTTATATATGTGAAATTATCACATGATGATAAATTAAAAATATCTTAAAAAGAGAAGTTAAATTATGTTAGTAAGAGTTGTAGCTAATAATGTTCTATCTTTTGGTAAGCAAAAAGAATTTAATATGCTTCCAAGTCCCAAATATTCGCGGATGAAAGAACATAAATATGAAATTTGTGGATTATCCGTTTTAAAACTGTCTGCTATATATGGTGCAAACGGTGCCGGTAAATCAAATTTAGTAAAATTGTTAGCATTGCTAAAGAATATTGTTACTCAAGAATCATTGCCATCAGATATACAAAAAACCAAGTTCAAACTGGGTGATCCTGCAAAAGAGGCTGGTCAAATTCTTGCAATAGAATTTATTCAAAACAATATTATATTTTATTATGCAATTGAAATATTTAATACTCACATAAGAACTGAAGAGTTGTATGAGTCTGATCCAAACGGAGATAAGGATCAAATTATATTTGAAAGGAAAACATCAGATGACGGGATTACTACAATTAAATTTTCTAAAAAATTTGAGGAAGATAAAGAAAATTTAGTTCTAAAAAATGTAATTGAAAAAAGTCTCACTAAACCAAATAAGCCAATTTTAAAACTATTAACAACATTAAATAATCCTTCTTTGGTAAATATTCAACAGGCTTTTGATTGGTTTGATGATTCTCTTGTTATAATTAATCCGGATTCCAAACCCATTGCTATTGCACAAACATTAGATACTGATCGGAATTTTTACAATTATGCAGAAGATATAATGTGTTCGTTCAATGTCGGAATTAGTGGAATTGGAACTGAAAAAAAGAAAGTTGATGAATTCTTTGGTGAAAATTTACCAGAAGGAATAGATAAGTTTTTGATGGATTTAAGGGACAATCCTGATCCAAAGAAATCAATGGTTGGATTTCGAAATCAAAAAGGTCATGAAATTATTTTTGTTAAAGAAAATAAGGATATTTATGTAAAACAGGTAAAGTTAGAACATACCGCTTATAAAGGCAAAAAAGAATATTTCGATTTAGACGAAGAATCTGATGGAACTATTCGATTATTAGATTTTATACCTGCATTCAAAGATGTGATAAGTGAAAAAAAAGTGTATATTATTGATGAAATAGAAAGAAGCATCCATCCTTTATTGATAAAAGAGTTAATTAAAAAATATTCCGAGGATAAAAATACAAATGGGCAATTGATATTTACAACTCACGAATCAAATTTATTGGATCAAAATATTTTTAGGCAAGATGAAATTTGGTTTGTAGAAAAAGATAAGTCTGGATGTTCAGATTTATATTCATTAAGTGATTTTAAAGAACATCACACTTTAGATATCAGAAAAAATTATTTAAACGGAAGATATGGATCAATTCCTTTCCTGGCGAACTTTCAGGATTTAAACTGGCATAAATATGATTTTACGAAATAAAAGTTATGAAAGGAAAGCGCCCAGCAGGGATGCAACATTAATTATAATATATTGTGAAGGTAAAAAAAGGGAGCCTCACTATTTTAAATATTTTGATGAAATAAGTTCTCATATTAAATTTGAAATAATCGAAGCAGGACAACATAGTAATAATTCTCCTACAGGATTGTATGATCAAGCTGAAATCGATATTTACGGGTGTGATGATATAAGTAGCCCTAAATATTTGATCGATGAAAAAGATTCAGTTTGGTTTGTAATTGATACAGATAAATGGGGTGAAAAAGTCAAAGAATTAAAAGATAAATGTTCAACTAAATCTAACTGGCGAGTTGCCCAAAGCAATCCGTGTTTTGAATTATGGCTTTATTATCATAAGATGGATGATATTCCAGATTTCGCTGGCATGGAAATGTCTAAAAATTGGAAATCCTTTTTAAATGATTTTGTCTTTAAAGAAGACAGAGGCTTTAATAGCAGAAGACATCCAATTTTTGTTAAAATGCAATTCAAAATGCAAAGAAAAATTTTTCAGTTGAAAAAGGTGTAGTTGGTTTTGGTGCAACTGAAGTATATTTATTGGCTGAATTATTTTATCCATTCGTTAAAGATACAATTGAAGCAGAATTGAACAGTTTAGGTATTATATAAATTTTCAATTTTTCATAGAAATTCTAAAAAGCCTTTGTCCAATCTTCCCCGTTATTTCCCTTTCTACAGCAAATCCATTGCATTCTTTCTCCTGCTGCTTCTGGATTCATTAGTGCACAAAATCACGGTTGTGTTTATCTAACTCATCTTTTTGCCCTTCAAACAGGTCTTTTTCATGTTCATTCCTGATAGGAATACCAATATCAGTGAGTATGACGCCCTTGCGCGCGAGTATGATGGCCTTGCGGGTGAGTATGATGTGGCTGCTCGTGAGTATGATGGCCTTGCGCGTGAGTATGACGTGCCTGCGCGTGAGTATTTCGTGTCTGCGGGATTGTTTGCGGCAATTTTTTTAAGATGGGCTCTGAGTTTGCAGGTATTCGGATATGAACAACAAACAGTGGATTCAGAACGTTTAAGCTGTAAATAGAAAATGATTATTCAGTATCAAGAAAAGTCTTGAATTTTTCTTTCAGTTTGTCGTCCGGTTTATACAAAGAGATATCTATTGTTTCCAGCAAATCAATTTTATAATCTCTTGATTTCTGGCTGTCAGTAAATTTCAGAAATTTTGATTTCATGAAATTGATGTCCTTGCCTTTGTAATCCTCAAGAACAAACGACTCGAGTTCTGAATATCTTTTGTAGTTTTCAATAGTATACTTCTTATTGTTTATTCTTTTACCAGGTACCTGTAAAGCATATCCGTTGTTTCTTCTATAAGTTTCTTTTTGTCAATGCCTGATGAAAATATTTTTACAGCATACACAACTTCTTCAACAGCACTGTTCATTATAAAGGCGGCTGTATTAAGATCCTTTACGCGCAGGCTGTTTTTAAAATGACTTAAAAAAAGTGCTGTCTTTTCTATAGTATCTTTTTCATCTTCCATAAAGAATTCCTGAACATCAAAATCAGTAAAGCGCATAGCGTTTACTTCTCTGTGAAATGCAGGTGACAATTCGTGTGCATTCAGCATTGCCTTTATATAATTCGAGATCATCACTCTTTCATTCATATCCTTATTGATAATCTTTTGCATGTTTTCAGTTGCTTTGTTCTTTATTGAAGCGCTGTATTGTCTGAGTACTTCAATGAAAACAGGTTTTTTGTCAGGGAAATATGCATAAAAAGTTCCTATTGCAACACCGGCTTTTTTTGCAATTTCGTTTGAGTTGGTTCCATGAAATCCTTTTTCTGAAAAAAGATCAAATGCTGCATCGAGTATTTTATTTTTTGTTTCAATGCTTCTTTTCTGTTTTGGATTCCTGACATTTGTTTTCCCGGCAGTGCCTGATTTATCAGAATTCATTTTAATCATTTCCCTCTGGTCTTATTCAGTTCTATCACGAGTTTCGGTTATCCCCTGATTTATGAAGGTAACGTTTACCGGTGTTGTCATATTATGCAAGATAATTTTTATTAATGTGATAAATATATCATATTAATCTTGACAATGTGATACATTTATCACATTTATGATTCATAAGCCTTCATGCTTAATAAACAAGTTTATAAAAGGAGAAATTTGAATGAATTCAGCAATAAGAGAAGCAGACAGCATTGAAATAATTTCGCTTCAGGATAATTATATTAACGCAGTGTCAAATGACAGCAGTGAAATAATCGAAAGAGCAAACCCATTAAAGGGGGATGTTTTCAGTACAGTAATATCTGCAGAAGCCGGCTTATCTCTTGCCATAGTTGCAACCTTTGGAGATAAAAAGGAGGCCCTGTTATACGATTTCGGGTTAAGTGAAAACGGTGCTGTATTGAATGCTCATGAACTGGATTTTGACCTGAAACAGATTGGGGCAATGGCTCTTTCTCATGGCCACCTGGATCATGTTGGGGGATTAAAGAAATTCGCAGAAGAGATTGGCAAACCAGGCATAGAACTGGTTGCTCATCCAGAAGTTTTCCGAAGCCCGAGATATATAAAAACTCCGAATAACATGGAACTGTACTTTCCTGAATTCAACATGGAAACAGTAAAGGAATCAGGTGTTAAACTGGTTGAAACAAGGAATCCATATAACATATTAAATGATTCGTTTTGCTTCCTGGGAGAAATCCCTCGCAAGACCTCATTTGAAAAGGGCATGCCTGCTGCTTTTTATGAAGATAATGGTAAGGAGAAATGGGATGATATTATTGATGATACATCAATTGTTGCCATCATAAAAGGAAAGGGCCTGGTGGTGATTTCCGCGTGTGCTCATTCCGGTATTGTTAACACAGTCAATTATGCAAGGCAGGTAACGGGCATAAACCAGGTCTATGCTGTAATAGGTGGTTTTCACCTGTCTGGTGCGGATTTTGATACTGTTATAAGCCCGACAGTTGAAGCTTTAAAGGAGATTGATCCTCAATACATTGTTCCGATTCACTGTACAGGTTGGGAAGCAGTAAGGCATATTGAAAAGGAAATGCCTGATGCGTTTCTCCTTAATATGTCCGGAACAAAACTTACATTCAAGTAATAATCTGAAGTATTCAGAATGACAGATTATCTTCTCTGTCATCCGGCTAGAGTGAAACGAAATGCCGGTATCCATATGGGAATCTCATGAACTTTGTTCCATGAGATTCCTGC
>CAZEJW010000170.1:0-8176 GCA_964512685.1 uncultured Leptospirales bacterium
ATATTATTAACCTCGCTTCCTTTTGTCATTATCAACTGTAAAGAGAAAAATAACAGCACTGAGATTCTCCCGGAGAACATGCACACTGAATATGCAGATATGCTTTTCAATGAACTGGCAGATTATATAATGAATGATTCAGGCATTAAAACCGGTATAGTGGTTGAAGCTGACAGTATAAACGGACGTCTGTCAATCGCTCTTTCCCGGAAATCCAGATTCGAAATTTATGCAATGACAGCCGACGAAAAAGGATACAAAGAAACAATCGAAAACATCAAAACAAGCGGTGACTGCTGAAGCGTTACAGCGTGCACTGGCAGTGCGCAAAAAACTCCTTTTATCACTAAATACGCCGACCTCTTTATTTCATACAATGACCTCCACAAATGGAAAGACCTCTCACCGGTTTTTACAGAAATAAAAAGAATACTCAGGCCCGGCGGCAGGGCAGTTATATATAGCGGTTTTGTTTCAGAAAAGATAAAGAAAAAGATCACGGGGGATGAAGAAGCCCTGAGGCAGATTCAAACCGAAACAGAAGCCATAAACACTGCCGCGGTTAAATCTGCCCTGAGGTCAGCAGGCATAAATAAATATTCCCTTAAAAGAGATGCTGCCGGCGGGCTCTGGCTGAAGTTCTGAGGTGTTCTCAGAACTTCGCGCTGCCCCCGATCTGCCATGATCTGCCTGCTCCCGGATTGAACGGGTCTGCCTTATAGTCATCAAAAATATTTTTACACATAATATAAACATTGAAATAAGTAAAAAGCTTCTGAGAAACCTTGATGTTCAACATCAGAGGGTTGTTGAGTGAAACCTTTTCAAAATAAACAGTTGAATATTCCTCTGCTGTACTGGTCTGAGGCCTGGATTTCATTGCATAGATGAACTGGTCATATGTAAACTTGCCGAATATATTTATATTGGTTCCGCTTTTAAACCCGAGTCTCATGTCCCATGTAAAAATGTGTTCGGGTTTAAGTTCAAACTCATCTCCCATATTCTTTCTTTCATCATGTGAATTGTCCAGGTTTTTGGATTTTACGAAAGTATAAGAAGCTGAAGCATAGATATTTCTGACAACTGAAGATGTGAACTTCTTTTGAAAGTTTGCAATTGTTTCAACTCCCCGGGTTTCAGCGCCATTCAGGTTTACAGAATACTGTCCGCCAAGTTTTTCATTGAATGCTGTTGCAATCTTGTCATCAAATCTTGTGTAGAAATAATCCGACCTGAATTTTATTGAATTATTCATGAACTTGAGTTCAAAACCGGCGTTAGCATTGTATGATCTCTCAGGTTTAATTCCCAGGTCTCCTGTTGTGTCGCTGATTCTTGAATAGGCCTTGAGTGTTGGAAACTTTGTCTTGATGGAAGCAGCTGATCTCAGAACAAGGAAATTCTTAACAGGTTCATATACAATACCTGCAACCGGGTTAAATGAATCACGGGTTCCCCATATCATTGAATCATCTTCAGCAATATAGCTGTCAGTGTACTGGTTCAGTGTATCAGCATACATGCTTCTTCTTTTGTGTTTTGAAAGATTCTGAACATCATATGAAATCCCAAGCGAAAGCGAGAGATTATCCACTGGTGTTATCTCATCCTCAAGAGCAAAAGAGAGATTCTCTACCATGAGAAGTTTTGTTTTATAGTAACCTGTTCCATGGAGCGCAATAACATCTTCAGCTGTTCCATTGTCGAATGCCTTTTCCTCTTCTCTGTGTGAGTCGATTCTTAATAAAAAAGAACATTTGAGAGTATTCCATCCTGTTAAATGAAATCCGGGCAGAACCTGCAGCCCCCATGATGTATCAGTATGCCTTGAATAGAAATTGCCCTTTACAGGACTGACTCCGCTTCCGGTGTCCATATAAACCGAAGGAGTGTACATGTAAACAGAATGATCTGTTGCAGCATAGCTTTCAAGAACATTAACATTATGGTGAAGGAAGACACTGCTTTTTAAACTGAGGATTCCTGTTTCAAGAATATAGTAAGGAGATACCTTGATACTGTAATCCTCTGGCCAGATCCTTGCCTGGTTCTGAAACACTGCTTTTTTCCCGTCTGAAGTATAGGCAGCATCAACCGGGTCTTCCCATGTGCCAGTTGCCTGGTTATAGTTACTGAACATGTTGTGATCATACATTGATGTCTTTTTTCTGCTCTTATACAGGTTGAGTGATACACCGGCTTCGGATTTTTTGGAGATATTGTATCCTGCCTTGAATGCTGCCTTGTATTTCCTGAACTCAGTGTGTTCCCATTTGCCTGTTTTGTTAAGATACGAATTTACTGTTCTGAGATCAATGTCAGAGAAAGATTTATTGTAAAGATCATATCTGACAATTTTATCAAACCACTTTTTTCTTTCTTTTGTGTCAAGTTTGTCAGACACATTATATCCGCCCATATTGATTATTGAAAAATTTACCCAGTAATAAAAATCATTCAAAGGAGCTCCGTGAGATGCAGCAGCCTTCCAGTTCATGTTCTCTCCATATCCTGTGTTTATGGCAGTGAACATTTTTTCAGGTTTCTTTGTAATGATATTTATTGATCCAATGGTTCCGCAGGTTCCGTAAAGAGCGGATGAAACTCCCCTGTTTACAATAAGATGTGAAATCCCTGCCATAGGAATCTGCGAAACATCAGCGCTTGAATCATATGCGCTGTTAAGCGGAATGCCATCCACCATTACTGCAACCTTGTCCTGTTCATATCCCCGCATTGTAAAGCTCTCTGTTCCATTAAGCTGGGTTGAAGCTTCCATTCCGGGAACCATGTTCAGGGTATCGCTCAGTTCCATGTCACTTCGTGAGTCAATATCCTTTGAGGTAATTCTTGTTGTTGTTCCTGCTTTCTGAATACTGTTGGATTTTGTTTCATTCTGAACAGGATCAGGCCTTATCTCTTTTATTTCTGTTGCCTGTGAAAAAAGAACTGAAGGCAGGAGGCATAATGTGAGTATTATTGTGAAATATATTTTAGGTTTCATAATATTTTCTGTTTATTGATTTAACATTGCGAACTGCCACAAAGCAAAGAAAAGATAAATGGGGATGAGGGGATAACAGGAGAGATATTTTTTTTATGATATCCCTCCCCCTTGACGGGGGAGGACAGGTGGGGGTGAAAAAATATCACCCTCCCCCAGCCCCTCCCATCAAGGGCGGGGAGCATCATTCCCCCCCATCCCTCAACATCTTTGTTGTGACAGTTTAAATCTATCTATTCCTGTTTTGAACCTGCTGACAGCTGGTAAAAATACCAGGGCATAAACAGCATTATTATAAGAAAACCACCTACAATGAAATATATTCCGGGATCTGAAATAACAGTCAGAAACAAGTCTGATTGATTATTCTTTGCCCTGAACATGAACTTGTCTCCCTCTTCACTGCAGTCCCGGGGAATATTCTTCTTCTTTTTCTTCCCCAGCAGAAGGTGCTTGCCGTCAACTGAAATCGGGTCAAGAAAAGACAGCTGGTAATTTTTACCCTGCGAATCAGCAAGGCTTACGGTTATCTGTTTAAGCATATGATTGAGTTTGCTTGTTTCAGGAAAGTTCTCCCTTACAATCTTCACTACTTTGAGATTCTTTGTGCCAACAGTGAATTCAGTGCCCTCGGAAATAACGTGTTTATTCCATGATCCGCAGGTAAATGTTACAAAGTGGCCAAAGAGTATCACAATGAACATTACATGAACAATCGAAGGAGTCAGAAGAACCATGAATCTCTTTGCTGTCAAAGATGGCCTTGCCTTCATGAGTATGCTTACCCTGTTCCATGTGCATATAAATGTATTAACAGCAAGAAGAGTCATTGTAATGAAAAGAAGAGGTATCCACCATGCAAAGTGAGCGTTGGCTGCAAAATTTTCAGCAAACCACGCCTGTACTGTCATACGGTTCAGTTCATTGAAAAGATCATAGTCTATCAGAAACAGCTGTTTTCCAATAAAGAAAGTAAGCATTACGGATATAAGAATCCAGAATGCAAACCTGAGGCTTCCCATAAAATCCCATATTTTTTTAAACATGTCAGCCTCCTATCCTTGTGTATTTAAGTTCATGAATATAGTGGCTGTATGAGATAATGACAACTATGATTGAAGCAACTACAGCAAACCATCCCTTTTTTCTTGAATTCCATTCAGGTATATATTTCAGATGAATATAAGCTGCATACATGAGCCACAAAAAGGCAGTACTCATATGCCGTGGATTCCAGCTAAAGGTGTTTCCCCATCCCATATAAGACCACATTGCACCAACAATCTGTGATACTGAAAAAACAACAAATCCCCATACCAGGTATGAATGATAAAATGATGGATTAAAGTTTTTTCTTAATGCAATGAATGCAAAAACCGCACCAGCATAAAAGAGAGCGTGAGCACCCAGTTCTGTAATAAAAAACAATAATGTCAGAACAGTCATCTTCTGCGGCGTTGGCGGAATAATACCATTCGGATAGAAATAAGCGAAACCGGTAAAAACCGCCAGCGGAATCATGAGCCATCCCCAATACTCTTTCTGTTCTGTAAACCATGTGGCTGCAGCAACCAGGGCAAGACACCATGGAAGAAAGTAAGCTCCCTCAAAAACAGGGTTTATTATAAAGTCACCTGCAAGAAAACCCCTGCCAACAAGATAGAGGCTCAGTAGAATAAAGGAAAAAAGAAACAGCAGCTTTGCTGCCATTTCCTTCTTTCGCAAAAATAATATAAAGCAGAATATAAAGCATCCTGCACTTGCTGATAAGAATGCATGATTGCCGGTAGTAAACATATTAACCTCTCATTACTTTGGAGCATCAAGTATTAATATATGAGATAATCCCCACACATCCCTGTCTACAAAGAAATCATCTATTGGAGCCAGCATGTAATTTCCTGACGCCTTTTTATTATCCAGTTGTGTTGCAAGCATGTATGATTCACCGTCTTCATTTGAGAAAATTTCCCTTCCTGAAAAAAGTGTTCTGTACCCGTCACATGCAATGAACATGAAGTAGTTATTTTTATTACAGCCAGGAAAATTCTTTTTGAGAAAATCACGCAGATTATATCCTGTTGCTGTGGATATTCCCTTGTAACCTCTTCCATGTCCGGTTCTGATCCAGTTTTCAGCAGCCTGTTTTTTCACGCCTGCAAAGGATGCTGTTTTAACGGATTTGCCTTTGATGCATTTGATTGATTTTATAACAGGATTCTTCACCTTTTTCATTTTTGGCAGAAGTGCATCAGGTGTTTCCAGAACCTCAAGTTTTATTGAAACAACATTGTCAAGATACCTTGCTGTGTCAGCATCTCTTGGGGATATGAGTTTCAGGCCTTTGATATTGCCCCTGAATACATTCTTGTCATAGGGTTTGTCTTTCTTTTCTTCATGTGGCTTGAGTTCTTTTCTGTCATATGCAAGAGTCAGCTGATGCCTGTCATCAACCATTGTAATTTCACCATAGCTGAAGTGTGTCCTGTTTCCGTCTTTTGATATAAAGGTTACAACCATATCAAGCGGCCTGTCAAAGGGATAGGTTTTTGGCTTCTGAGGTGCAATTCCCTCAAGTATATTGTAAACAGGCACACCGGTATAGATGTATGTTCCAAGGAATTTCCCGTCAGGTGAAACTTCTCTTGTTCTTATACGAGTTGATGCAAAGGCATTAATTGCATCTGAATCAAACTCATAGGTTTTCTTTACAAGACCTTCCACTTTAAATGAAAAATCAGAAGGTGCAGATTCTTTAAGAGCAAGAGGAGTCGCGCCGGTCACTGCCATAATTGAAACATAGTCTTTTTCATGCCTGTAATACCAGATAACGCCAATAAGAACAGCAAGAAAAAATGCTGTTAAAGTCTTGATTTTATTATTCATTTCATTCTCCCAAAATCATTAATGAACACAGGCATCGTGAAACGATGCCTGTGTATATTTAAAATCGGATTTATAAAAAATTAACCCATCAAAGTTCTGCACTGCCGCCGAAGTACCACATTCTTCCGGGACCTGGATCAAAAGGATTAGTATCATAATCGTCTGTAACATTTTTACACATTACATACAGACTGAATTGATTTTTAAACTTTTGTGAGATTTTAATATCAATTTTTACAGGATTATGAAGAGAAACTTCCTTAAAATACTTGGTTGAATAAGCTTCAGGAACAGCGGTCTGAGGAATTGTCTTCATTGCATACATAATTGCATTTCTTTCATGAAGAGCTGAAACACTGATTCCGAGTCCATTATGGAATTTACATCTCAAATCCGCCATAAACTGGTGCTCAGGAGTATCTTCATACTTATCACCTCTATTGATATTTGTATCTGGAGTGCCATCATCATCAATCCTCATTCTTATATATGCATAAGAGAAACCAAAATCAATATCAAGAAGGTTTGCAATATTTTCAAATGAACTTGATATTGTAACTTCTGCTCCCTGAGAAGTAAGGTCTCCATGGTTAGTTGTTACTTTACCATTTTCACCATAAAATGAATCAATCTTATCATTAAAGTAATTATAAAAATAATCACCTCTCCAAGCAACTGATTTATCAAAGAAAAAGATCTCGAATCCACCACCAGCATTGTATGACTTTTCAGCCTTGAGTTCGTTATTGTCAAGATCACTTGTGTAGGCATCAAGAGATGGGAATTGGGTTTTTATTGAACCATTTGCACGTACTATAAGAAAATCTTTTAAAGGTTCTACTACAATACCAAGTACCGGATTGAATGAGTCTGCTGTACCCCATATTGTGCTGTCATCATCTACCTTTGTTTTCTTAAGCAGATCACCATAAGTTTTAGTACTTTTGCTAAAGTCACTTTCTTTAAATGTTGAAAGATTTTTTGCATCGTATGAAACACCAGCTGTTACTTTGAGCATGTCGAACAATGAAATCTCTTCTTCAACTGCCAGGGTTAGTTGCTGACCTGAAATATCTGTTATTTTTTTCCCAAAATTATCTTCTTCTTTGTGATTATCATGCCTGAAGGAAATTGCAAAATTTAGTTTATTCCATGATGCAATTTTAATTGAAGGATATATATTACCACCTATTGAATAGTCAAACCAGGGAGTGGTTGCCCATTTGTATTGAGTTTTTTCAGGATCAAGAAATAATTCATAGATATTTTGCTGTTTTCTGAAAAAGAAATTTCCCTTTACTGAAAAGATTCCTTCATCAAATAAAAAGTATGGTGATACTTTGTAATTATAATCTTTAGGAAATCCGGAGTACCCTCCTGAAAAAAGATCATTTGCATCAGGTACACTCCATTGCATTGGTGTACCTTTGTCGTTATAAAGAAACAGAGCATCTGGTTCGGGTGAATAACCATACTGTTCTCCAGTATAGTAATCCATCGAAATTCCGATTTCAAGATTTTTTGAAATTTCATATCCAAATTTTCCTGCTACCTGATACTTCTTGTAGTTTGTTTTATGCCACTCTTCCTTGTTTACATAATTATCAAGTGCAGAGATATAGTAAGGGTCTTCAACTGCTGGGGTGTCAGGATCTTCAGTATTTTTTATCAAGTCATCATAATCAACACCTAAGAGTTCGGGACGCATCATTTTCTTTGTCCATGATCTTCTTTCTTTTTTATCAAGATCATTTGATACATCATATCCATCAGATACTCTGGCAGATGCAGTCATCCAGTAATAAAAATTTCCCATGGGTGCGCCAAGAGAAATATTGTATGAATTATTTTCAAGAGTACCAAGTTCAAAAGCAACTTTTGCGAATTCTTTTTCAGGTTTTTTGGTTATAACATTGATAGTACCAATCGACACAACAGTCCCCTAAAGAGCTGAAGAAGACCCTTTGTTAACAACTATTCTTGCAATGTTCTGTACTGGTATTCTTGATGCATCTAATGACTCCTTAAAGCCGTCCTGTACAGGAAGACCGTCAACAAGAACATTAACTTTAGCATCTCTGAAACCTCTCATTGTAAAGCCGGTTGATCCGTCAGAGCCAGCCTCAACCTTTATTCCGGGAATATGCTTCAGTGCATCTCCAAGGTCCTTACTACCATGAGCTTCAAGATCTTCTGTTGTTAGCTCTGTTGTTGTTCCTGCATCTTCCATATTCGCAATGGCTCTATCTCGAACAACGATTTCACCTATTGTGAATACACTTG
>CAZEJW010000171.1:0-3237 GCA_964512685.1 uncultured Leptospirales bacterium
GAAGAGCTGGGATACGATGTGGCCCTCAAGATTGTGTCGCCAGACATTCTTCACAAGAGTGATGCAGGCGGTGTTAAACTGAACTGTAAAAACGAAAAGCATGTCAGGGATGCTTTCAGTCAGATAATGAATAATGCAAATGATTATAATCCTGATGCCATTATAAAAGGCTGTATCGTATCGAGGATGTCGGGTGACGGTGTAGAGGTTATCATAGGGACAAAGATAGATGAACAGTTCGGACCGATAATGATGTTTGGCCTTGGAGGGATTATGGTTGAGGTGGTAAAGGATGTGTCGTTCAGGGTACTCCCTGTGTCAAAAAACTCGGCAACAAAAATGGTTGATGAAATAAAATCAGCTCCGATTCTCGACGGTATAAGGGGCAAGGCCCCTGTGGATAAAAAGGCCCTTATTGAGCTCATACTCACTGTCTCTGAGGTTGTTGAGGCTTATCCAAAGATCAGGGAAATGGACCTCAACCCGGTGATTGTTCATGAGGATGGTCTTACTGTTGTTGATGCAAGGATTATACTTGATGAAGAAACAGAACAGGTGAATAACATTGGAAGAATTTAAAAACATAACAACCGAAAAAAGAAACAGCCTGTGGATACTCTCCCTCGTGAATAATGAAAAACTGAATCCCCTGGATATCGAAACCGGAGATGAAATCAACCGTGCTCTTGATGTAATAGAAAAAGACAGTGCAAGGGCTCTTCTGATCAGAGGAACCGGCAGGGCCTTCAGTGCAGGAGGAGATGTCAGGGGTATGAGAAAATCCATAGCGGACGGAGATCCCGGAAAATTTATGGATGAGCTCACTGACAGGCTTTACAGGATCGGGCTTCGACTCAGGAAACTTCCGATTCCTGTTATTGCAGAAGTGAACGGGGCAGCTGTCGGTGCCGGAATGAACCTTGCGCTTTCGTGTGACTTTATTATAGCATCGGAAGATGCCCGGTTTTCCCAGGGATTCGTGAAACTCGCTCTCATCCCCGGATTCGGAGGAACCCATCTTCTCATAAACCAGCT
This sequence comes from uncultured Leptospirales bacterium, assembly GCA_964512685.1. GTDB lineage: Bacteria > Spirochaetota > UBA4802 > UBA4802 > UBA5550 > CAZEJW01. Next base: position 1,036 of record CAZEJW010000171.1, read on the forward strand.
CCCATGGCAAAAGGCTGCTGAGATTGCAATGCTGGGAGAATTTCTGGATGCCAATACCATGAAGGAACTGGGTTTTGTGAACAAAGTTGTTTCGCATGACGCCGTTGAAACAGAGTCTCTTGAATTTGCAGAAAAGCTCGCTTCAGGGCCAACACTTACATTCGCAAGAACCAAGCAGCTTTTTCTTCAGGCAATGAACACAGGCTATGAAGCTCACATGGCAAATGAGAGAATGGTTCAGGTTGAATCAGCAAAAACTGAAGACTATAAAGCAGGTGTGGAATCAATACTCTCAGGAGAACCGCCTGTATTCAGTGGTAAGTGATTTATTATAAGAAAGATTGAGAGGCACAGAGACACTGAGAAAGATATAAGGGGATGAAGAGATGTTTTGGAGAGATAAAGAGAGATGGTATTTATCAGAAAAAAGCTGATTTAAGTTGACTATAATGCCATCCTATCGGCATCCCTGATAATCAGGAATTTTATTAATATTACAAAAAGAAATTCCTGATTTTATCTCATCATCTCTCCTCTTATCTCCGTATCTCCTTCATGTTTAAAAAAATTCCAGGGAGGCAGCCATGTTTAAAAAGATACTTTATCCGACTGATTTTTCAGAGTGCGCAGAAAAGGTAATTCCATATCTTGACAAACTCGTGAGTGCAGGCCTTGAAGAGGTTGTTGTCTGTCACATTATTGATGACAGGTACACAGGTTTTGTGAGTACAGCTTCCATGGAAGATATCATGCCTGATTTCAGGGCCGATCTTCTTGAAGTGGTGGAGAAGAGGGCAAAGGAAAACATGAAGGGGCTTGAAGAGAAACTTCATGGCAAATTCACAGTTAAGACAGTGATTGAACACGGGGTTCCTGTAAAGGCTCTTATGGATATTGCAGAACGGGAAAATGTTTCCCTGATTGTTGTTGGCTCTCATGGCAAGAGCAATCTTGCTGAAATGTTTCTTGGTTCTGTTTCTGAGAAGCTCATCAGAAAAACATCAAAGCCATGCCTTGTTGTAAAGAGATAATTTATAAACAGGATTCTTCATCCCCTAAAATCTTGACTTTGATCATGATATGTGATAATTCATTAATAACATGTTAAGGAAGATATTTTTATGATTGTTGTTACAGGTGAAATTCTTTTTGATGTTTTTCCTGATTACAGAAGGCCGGGAGGCGCTCCCTTTAACTTCGCGGTTCATTTGATGAGGATGGGATTCCCTGTGCGTTTTTTTTCGAGAATAGGGCAGGATGAAGAAGGCAGGGAACTTGAAATTCTGCTCGAAAAGTACGGCCTGCTTTCGGACTATATTCAGAAAGATCCTGAAAAAAAGACAGGTACTGTTTTTGTAAAACTCGATGAAAAGGGTATCCCTGAATTCAATATTTCGGAAGATGCAGCGTATGATATGCTTGAGTACGATCATACGCTTTTTAATGAAAAGACTGATCTTATTTATATTGGCACCCTGATTCAGAGAACTCCCGGGGGACATGAAACCGTACAAAAAATTCTCGATGAAAAAGATGAAAATGTTCCTGTGATGCTCGACATAAATCTGAGGCCCGGATGCTACAGCAAGAAAGTGATTCTTGATTCGCTTCATCATTCTGATATTCTTAAAATCAATGACACTGAACTCGAAACCCTGAAACGCTATTTTGCATTTTATTATAATGACACCAAGTTCGTTCGTTTTCTGATGAATGAATTCTCTCTTGATCTTTTAAGTCTCACCCGCGGAAGCCAGGGGAGCTCTTTATATTCGGCTCATGGCGAGTTTCATGCGGAAAAACCGGATAATGTGAAAGTGATTGATACCGTTGGTGCGGGTGATGCTTATGCTGCTGTCATTGCAGCAGGTTATCTTAACGGATGGGATGAAGCTGAGATACTTGATGTGGCTGCAATGTTTGCATCAAGAATCTGTGGTGTGGAAGGCGCCTTCCCAGATGATGATTCCATCTATGAAGATCTGATCTTTATGTGAAATTATATTAAAGGAGAAGGATCATGCCGCCAAAGGCGGCATGATCCTTCTCCTTCCCATCCTACTCTGTTACTTCTATTTCTTTTCTGCCTATCTCTGCATTGTCATTTTTTGGTAGAGATAAAGAAGTATTGAATGAGAGGAAAATTAAATTTTAATGGCCCCTTTTCAGGGGATTTCTTGTATGAATGAAGAAGACGGACAG
>CAZEJW010000171.1:3247-8169 GCA_964512685.1 uncultured Leptospirales bacterium
ACCATCGCCGCCATCGGGCAGTACGCCGAGGAACAATTCTTCGGAAAGCCTTGCGGACTGATGGACCAGATCGCCTGCGCCGTGGGCGGACAGAGAAATTCTTCTCCTTGTGAAAATTCAACTTGCCGTATTAAATTCTGTACGTTATATTGTATGAAAAATCAAACAAAGAGGGCACCCGATGCAACGATTTAAAATTGACACAGATATCCATCCTTTGTCAGAAGTGCGGACCGGAATTGCTGAGTTTATAAAACAGGTACACTCCACCAAAAGGCCAGTCATAATTACTCAGCACGGAAAAGGCGTTGCTGTTCTTATGGATGCATCAGAATATGAAATGATGCAGGAAAAGATTGAGCTTTTAACAGATATTCACATATCATTAAGTCAAATAGAATGTGGAGAAGGGATAGAACATAACAATGCAAAAAAGAAGGTATTAGAAAGGTTAATAAAGTGAGGATAATCTGGTCACCGCTGGCAATTGACCGGGTTTCAGAAATAGCTGAGTACATAGCACAGGACAAACCTTCCGCAGCAGTAAAGTGGATTGATGAAATCTTTTTTAGGGTAGAGCAATTAGAGGAATTGCCTGAGTATGGGCGTATCGTACCCGAAATTGAAAACGATCATATCAGGGAAATCATTTACGGCAATTACCGAATCATTTACCGTATTGAGAAAAAAGAAGTATCTATCCTTACTGTCCGTCATGGTGGGCAGATACTCCCTGTTAAGGAGATTATGGAATAAATTTTAAATACTGTGCCCATTTACTGAAATTTCAGTGCTGACATGATCCTTCTCCCCATCCTACTCTGTTACCTCTATTTCCTTTTTACCGATCTCTGCATTGTCAAGATGTACTGTGATCCTGTACTTACCTGGAACAGCAAAGTATGCAGGCGGAATAAACGTGGAAATGTTTTTAAAGTTTTTGTCTGTTTCAAATGTAATGTTCCTTGTTTCAATGTACGCGCCTTCTGCTGACCTTTCAATGGATACCTTGATGGCTTCTGCCCCGAGGTTCTGATTTGCCCTTCCTGTAAAAATGTATATTCTGTCAGATTTCGAAAAGGCCTTAGTGTCTGCCTCTTTGTTAAGAGAGTTCTGCTCATATGTCGAGAGAGTGAAGTTTACTTTGTCAATAACCTGTCTGGTCATGAAGAAGTAAGCGCCAACACCTGCTGCAATGATAATAATCAGCAGCGCGAAGATCAGCTTCCCCCTGCCTCTGCCTGACTTTTCCTTTTTAACGGATTTTGTTTTGGCTTGATTCTGATCCTCCGAATATTCCTGGCTTTCTTCCCTTTGATCTTCTTCCGGCTGTTGTGGCTGGCCCCATTCATTATCGCCCATAACATCCTCCTTTTGATGTGTTGTTTTCTCTATGAGATTCCTGCCTTCGCAGGAATGACAGAGATAATTCAACATACAATGATAAAATTGCCTGTCATTCCGGCTGGAGTGAAACGTAATGCCGGAATCTCATTTGAAGATCAAGTTAAATCTTCTGCATGAGATTCCTGCCTTCGCAGGAATGACAAAGGCAAACCAACATACGATGACATATAATGACTTGCTCTGTTATGAAGGTATTCTACGGGGTTTTGATTTTTGATTCAAGTTTTTTTATCTTAGTCTTACTATTGTGACACCGTCACCGCCTTCAGACATGTCGCCTGTTCTGAAGTCACGAACGTAAATTGAATATCTCAGGTTATCTCTCACTGCCTGTCTTAAAGCTCCTGTTCCGTGACCGTGAATCACTACCACAATCTCTGTTGAACTCCTGCTGAAACTGTCAAATTCTCTTTCCATTATTGCAAGGGCCTCTTCAACTCTTTTACCCCTGAGGTCAACGGTATTGTAAGAACTCTGAATTACTGTGGGAATCTCGCCTGCTGTGTTTTTCTTTGCCTCATGCTTTTGTTTTTTCTTTAGGGCCTTTTTTTCGGATGACTGAAATTTGCCTGAGGGAAGTTCAAAAAGGTCATCGAGCCTGAATCTTGACCGAATAGTTCCGCCAAAGAGAACAACAGCTGATTCTCCTGATGAATCTATTGAGTCAATTATACCGTCTTTCTCCAGGGTTCTTACAAACACCCTGTATCCCTTTTCCAGGTTGAGCGGATTCACAGGAGTGTATTCTTCTTCAATGAGTTCGTTTCTGCGCTCTTCGAGTTTATTTCTGAGATCCTTTTGTTTTCCAATCAGTTCCTGCTGTAGATTTCCTGCTTCCTGAATGTTTGCGTTCTGAAGACATGCTATTCTTTCCGATACAAGGCTGCGGTATTCATTCAGTTCATCAAGAAATTCAATGCCCCGGTTCTCAGATAGCTCCAGTGTTTTCAGTTTGAGCTTTCTGTCCTTTTCATTGTATTCATTTTTCTGGCGGGTCAGCTCTTCATCCTTCTGCCTTATTCTGCTTCTTTCTTCTTCTATCTCCTGCCTGAATCTCTGGGTCTCTTCAAGAAGCGCTTCAACTGATATGTCCCTGCTGTCAAAGAGTTCTGCTGCACGTTCAAGAATGGAATCCTCCATGCCGCAGTTGCGCGCTATTTCAAAGGCGTAACTCACTCCGGGTATTCCTGTAATGAGTTTGTATGTGGGCTTCAGTGTATCCATGTCAAAGGAGACTGACGCGTTTCTGAACCGGCTGTCAACTGACGCCATCTCTTTGAGCTCTGTATAGTGGGTTGTTGTTATTATCCTGCTTCCGTTCTCTGCCATTTTCTCAAGTATTGCCTGGGCAAGAGCTGCGCCGTGACGCGGATTAGTACCAACAATGATTTCGTCTATGAGAACAAGAGTTCTCTCGTCTGCGTGATTTATCATTTCCTTTATAATGTTTATCTGCCCTGAATAGGTTGAAAGCGATTCCTCAAGGCTCTGGTCGTCACCTATGTCTGCGAGTATGGATGTAAATACTCCGATTCTTGAGTCAGCGTCAGCTGCCACGTGAAGGCCGCATATAAAACACATTACTGCAAGGCCAACGGTCTTCATGAGAACTGTCTTTCCGCCTGTGTTTGCACCTGAAATTAAAAGGCAGTTGTAGTCAGAACCTATTGTAATATCATTGGGTACTGCCTTGCCTTCGAGCATTATATGCAGCATCGGGTGTCTTACGTTTTTTAAATTTATTTCCGGTATTTCTGACAGCTCAGGTTCGTTTCCGTCAGTGTCAATACTGAAGCGGGATGCAGCGTTAAGGAAATCGAGGTTTGCCATTACCTGCTGGTTGGCCCTCAGTTCAATTGAGTTCTCACCAACAGCAGAAGAGAGATCCTTCAGAATCTTCCTTATCTCCTGCTGAAGCTCGAGTTCGAGCATAATTATTTTTTCATTAAGATCTCTTATGCTGTCAGGTTCAAAAAAGAGGGTAGCGCCTGATGAAGACATGTCAAGAACTGTTCCCCTGATCCTGTTTTTCATTGATGCCTTTAGAAGCAGCACATAGCGCTGGTTCATTGTTGTATGAATCTTTTCCTGGAGCGCGTTTTCAAGAGCCTGAGAATGAATCAGGCGGTTTATGCTTTTTTCAGCCTCGCTTCTTGCTGCATTTATATTATTCCTTATTTTTTTTAGCTGGGGATAGTATTCATTTGAGAGTTCCCCGTCATCCTTTATTGCTTCAGACAGAAGTTTTGTAAGCTCCTTCAGTGGATCAATTGATTCATGTTCTTCAGTAAGCGCTGGAAAGAGTTCTTTCCATTCCGCCAGGTACTTCTTCATCCTGCCTGATGCAAGTATAAAGTTTCTTACTGAATACAGTTCTGTGAGAGCCAGAACAGCGTTTTTCTCGCTTCTTTCTATGAACTCTTCTATGTCAGTAACTCCATTGAATTCAGGACCCTCTCCCCTCAGATTCAGTTCCTTAAAGGATGATATCTTTTTCAGCCTTTTGGGTATCTCATCTCCGGGGATGGGCGCAGTTCCTGCAGCCATTTCTTTGCCCTTTGATGTTTTGCAGTGGGCTGTAATCTTTTCTATTAAAGAGGGCCATTCAAGTACCCTCAGAACTCTTTCTGATATATTTTGATTCTCCGTATTTTAATCAGGGAATAAAACGCGCGCAGAGAGTCAAGTTTTATTTGATGGGGATGGGGCGTATTCTGTAGGGGCGTATTGCAATACGCCCGTACAGAATACGCCCGTACAGAATACGCCCCAACAAAATTTTCTTGCCATAAATGATATTTCTCTGAGATAATTATCTCCTTTTACAGGAGGCCACATGCCGGGAGAATTTCACAGTATACTGACTTTTTTGACTATTGCAGAGATCGCACAGGCGGCGCTGCTGATCTTCATTCTTCTGGCAATGAAGCGCAACAGGAAAGCCAATATCTTTCTTGCAGCCTTTTTTCTTCTTTTTTCCATGAATTTTTTGTCAGGCTATCTTCATGGATCAGGTTACATGATGTCAGCTACAGTGATTTCTGTTATTTCACTTCCGGGTATATCGATCATTGGAGCTCTCATGTTTTTCTATACTTCCCTCATTACAGGGCAGATGGACAGGTTTGAGCTTCGCAATCTCTTTCATTTTGCAATATACCCCATATATGCACTGATTTTTGGACTCACTATTTATATTTACAGGGGTATGCCTGATCCAAGGATCTATATAAAGGGGGTTGTATTCTTTGTTATGGGTTCAGGGCTTTTGATTTCACTGATGTATGTGGGATGGTCTTTTGTAAGGCTTAAAAAATATTCTTCCATGACAGTGGAATACTTTTCCGATTATGAAAGGCATAATATGAACTGGATCAAGAGACTACTTGTGTTTTCATTTATTGCTCTTTTTGTTATGAACTCCGAGTTCTGGCTTTCATATTTCCATATTATAGAAAGGAGCCCGTTTAAAATTATCATCATCCTTGTTATCCTTATCTTAATAATCTTTTTTA
>CAZEJW010000172.1:0-8168 GCA_964512685.1 uncultured Leptospirales bacterium
ATTTTAGTGTTGTTTGATGCTCTGGTTTAGTGAGCCAATTGAGGTTGTGTGGAAAGGAATAAAAATTTGGAGAAAACAAATGAGTTATGAACATTATGGTAGAATTGGAGATATCTGGAAACATTTACCATTATGTAACTTTTTGAAAAATGAAAATCCCGGTTGCTATATTGAATCTAATGCAGCCTGTCCTGTTTACGATTTAACTCATTCATTTGAAAGAGATTATGGTATTTATAAAATTCTTAATTCTGTTCCGGAATCATCAGTAATTGCCAACTCAGTATTTTATAAAACAATAAAGAATTATTTAGATAATGTTGAAAAGATTAATACATATTTAGGTTCTCCTGGTTTGGCAATTAACATTATGAATGCAAATTCAAATTTTATTTTTTGTGATTTGGATAAAAGCTCATTAGATAGAATCGATCAATATTACAAAACTTTCGATTACACAGGCAATATAGAACTTTTACATGGTGACGCATTAAAAAATATTGGAAATAAATTGAATAACTATCCTGAAGATTCGTTTCTTCACGTTGATCCTTATTTAATGTTTGAAGAAAATGATGAAGGAATGACTTTTTTTGATTTATTTCTTGATGGTGTAAAACTTGGAATGAAATCAATGTTATGGTATGGGTATGAAAATAATTTTCAAAAAAAATATATATATAACTGGATGAAAGAAAAGATTCAAAATAATCAAAAAATTGATAATCAGATTACATGCATTGAATTATACCTGGCTTCAATTGATGAAAATGAAGTTCTCATTAATCCCGGGGTTGTTGGCTGTGGCATTGCTGTAGCAAATCTTTCTTCTAAATCTATGAATGAATTTGAACAATTTGGCATTGAAATGGTTAGCATTTATAAGAATTCTTTAATTGATAATAAATACAGTGGTGAATTGATAAAAGATAAATTTATACTGTAAAATTTTACTGAACCCAACATTCAGAAATCCTGGCGCAACTAACCCGCTGACAAAAATTGGCAGGTTGTGATATTTATAGACAGATTCAATATTCAGTAAATATTTTCTTCAGGCCTGGATCATAAGCCTTATACCAGCGATGATATTTATCCTGAGGTTTCTAAGAATTTAAAGCAATGTGGTTATAAAAAGTATAAACAGTAAAATAATATTTTGAACCTGGCGCAGCATTCAGATTTTATAATCAATATCTTATAAATAGACACAAACCAGAAAGAGACAACCCATGAAACTGATTTCGAAAAAAACTCTTTGCTTTCTGCTTGAAGCAATTTCAATTCTATTGCTGTTTTCCTGTACAGAAAAAAATAATAACTCTGTTCTTCAATATCTTGATTCATGTGAAATTCAATATGAGGGAACTGCCCAGAAGAATAATCTTATTGAAGCGTTGAATGATATTCTTGAATTACCTGCACAGGAATTGGAAAAAAAGAAATACAGGGATTACAAAGGCAATGAAAACATCTGGGATCTGCCGACTCTTTTTACCAGGCATTTTGTACCTGATTCAGCAGGCAAAACACCTGGAACAAATTTCTATAATGAAATAAAGTCAGCAGCTGTTCAGGCAAGAATAAAAGAACTTATTACTGAATTACAAAAAAATGAGTAATTCAGCTGATTTCAACAGGATAGAAACAGCAATGAATTATCAAAACAAAATTATTGCAGCAGTTGTTTATATACCTGCGTTTACGGTTTCTATTATGCAGATGTATTTCTGCGGAAGGGCAATATATATCAATGCCTTTATTTACAGGTATCTGCCGGGCATAAGAACAATTCAGGTTGTGAACTTTTCAGTTGCGTTTTTTTCTGTGCTGATTTTAATCACGCTTATTATCAAATACAGAAATAAATTCAGAGATGTTGTTATTATAAGATCCGGCATGGCTGTTCTTGCAACAAACATTGCCCTTGCAATTGTTGAGTTTGAACTGTTTTTTCACTGAGAATGGAGCTTTGAATTTTAAGGAAGAGCCACAAACAATTACAAAATGATGTAATTTTTAAAACTGGAATAAATTATAATTCCTGAAAATACTGATTTTTTTATTAAAACTGATTATAACAATAGCCCTTGTTTATTTCCAATTGTTTAGATCATCCACTGATCATCATCCTAAGAAATAATGTACTGCACTTTTAATTCCCTTAAATAACCCTTTTTAATCTGTATTAAATTCCAGTATTTATTCCAAAAAATGCTTTTTAGTGCAAATGGAAGAATATTATTGCCCCGCCGCCTTCGGCGGCGGGGGCAATAGAGTTTTTTCTTCTACAATAAAGTTTAGGAATAAACACTGATTAAATTCATTTAACACTGTAATTATTCTTGACTTTTTTATATTCTAAATATAATGGCTACCAATCGTTAGTTAGGAGATTGAAAAACTATATGTCAACAAAAGAAAAAATAATTAAAACAGGATTCCTGTTGTTTGCTAAAAACGGCTATGCAGGTACGTCTATGAACGACATAGCTAAAGTTATTGGAATAAACAAGGCATCCCTCTATTCACACTACAGCAGTAAGGAAGAAATATTTCTGAGTGTATATGAAACTGTCGCAAAAGATTATGAAAGTCTTTATGTGAAATTGATTGAAGATTCCTGTCACCTTAAAACAGAAGCAAGACTGCAATATATTTTCAGGAATTATGTTCTCCATTTTTATCAGAATCCTGATCTTCAATCTTTCTGGAATCAATTAAACTATTATACACCACAGGATATACACGAAAAATATTATAATGATATTTCTGAACGCAATAAAAAATTCTCCGATAAAATGGAAGAAATATTTGCTGATGCGATGAAGAAGGGCGTTTTACGAAAAAGCAATTCCGAAAAAATGTACATTTCTTTCTGGGCTATGTGTGAAGGCGCATTATCAATAATGCTTGCAATAAAAAACACTGATGAAAGCTGGATAGATAATTTCTGGACAGATATCTGGCTTGGTTTAAAAGGAGGAAAAGTAAAATGACAAACAAAACAGCTGTTACTGATTTGTGGCGAATGAGTGTCTCAGATTTATTTGAGGGCATTAGAAGAAAAGATTTTTCATGCATGGAAGTTGTAAAGGCGCATTTGTCAAGAATTGATCATGTTAATCCTCTTGTTAATGCCGTTACAGTAAAACTTGAAGAGAAAGCTCTCAGGATGGCAGAGATAGCCGATGAAAAGATTTTAAAAAATGAACCTGTTGGCAGTCTTCATGGAGTTCCGTTTACAATAAAAGAAAATATTGACCTTGAAGGTTCTGCTACAACATCCGGAATGGTAATTGGTAAAGATGCTATAAGTCCTGTAAATGCTCCACACATAGCCCAGCTTATTAACGCCGGTGCAATTCCAATTGCCCGTACAAACCTGTCAGAAATGTCATTACGTCCGCATACTGATAATGATCTTAATGGTCCCACTCTGAATCCATGGAATAATAAACTAACTCCCGGAGGATCAAGCGGCGGAGATGTTGTTGCTGTTGCAACAGGGATGACACCCCTTGGCATGGGTAACGACTATGGCGGATCTCTTCGTGTACCAGCACAGTTCTGCGGTGTAGCTACAATTAAACCAACAAGCGGCCGAATTGCAAGTCATTCTGCGCTTATGCCTTCTGACCCGATGTTAACTCTGCAGCTTTTTTTCTCCAATGGCCCCATCGCAAGAAAAATCAGAGATCTTCGTACTGCACTTTATGCCATGAGTAAACATGATGCAAGAGATCCTCTGTGGATACCCGCACCCATTGGTGACAATAGCAGAGAAAAGCCGGTAAAAATCGCACTTGTTATGAATCCCACTGGTCTCGGAATTGATGAAATATCGGAAATCAGTATTAAAAAAGCTGTGGAATATCTTGAAGATGCTGGCTATACAGTAGAAGAAGCCGAACCACCTTCAATTACTGAAGGCGGCAGTCTTTTTATACAACTAATCTCTGCAGAGATACGTACCATGTATATGCCGGCAGCTGGTCATCTGATGACCGACAAGATGAAAACATTCTTACAGTATTGGTTTGATATGTATCCTGAAGATTCCCTTGCAGATTATATGAATTCTTTTGCATTAAGAAACAGTATTGCCAGAGAATGGAATATTTTCTTTGAAAAGTATCCAGTAATTATTGGCCCTGGTTTTACATATTCCACACCTGTGACTGACTTTGACATAATAAGCAAAGAAAGCTTCCTGTCATTTATGAAAGGTTCAAGGCTGATATTTATGGCTAATCTGTTAGGCATTCCGGCATTAAGTATGCCCGTGGGAATTTATAATGGTCTTCCAATGTCTGTACAATTGATCAGCGGAAGGTTCAATGAAGATGCCTGTCTGGATGTTGCTGAAGATATAGAAAAATATGTAAGGGAAATAACACCCATTGATCCAGTTAACTGATTTTGCGCTGTTGTGAAAACATACTTATGTAAACATGCACAGTGTAATTCCGCTTAAAGATGGGAATTACACTATTCCTGACGCCGAAGGCGGCGGTGGTAATAACCTGCTTTGTTTTACATTTATCCATATTCTGATTTGTGTTTTTGTAGATAATTGTTGACAAAAATAGTGAACATGTTTCTTTGGTGAACATGTTCACCGTAAGGCAAATTAACAATCTATAAGGAAACAATTATCATAATGGAAAACCCTGTTGGAAAGAGACGAGAAATTCAAAAAAATGAAACCTATGCCCTGATACTGGAAAGTGCCAGGTTTTTATTCAACACTGATGGTTTCGAAAAAACAACAATACGAGCAGTTGCTTCTCATGCAAATATTGCACTGGGCACAATATACAAGCATTTTAAAAACAAAACTTCACTTCTTGCAGCAGCATTTTATGATGATTTACTTCGCCTGTATGCAGAAGCAACAGAAAGCATTTCATATGACGTACCAATACAGGATCAGTTTATTCACATGGCAGCATTCAATTACCGTTATTATACATCCAGGCCAAAGCTCTCGCGCGAATACCTTAATCATATATCACTGGCTGATGAAGAATGGCTTGGTAAGATAGAGGCTTTCGATAAATCCTATATAGAGAAACTCGAAGAAATCGTAGTCGCAGCTCAAAAGCAGGGAGAGATCAGTGCAGAAAAAAACAGCCGCTTTGTTGCATTGTCACTGATGGCAGACTATTTTTTCGTGCTTGCTGAAGTTTTCAACAGGCAAAAAAGCAATAACCCTGAAGAGATGCTGAACCTGCTCAGACACATGGTAGAGCAGACTGTTATTTAGAATCTTTATTTATTGATAGTTATAAACCAATGTAAAAGGAGCATGAAAATGAAAGTCTGGATTGGACGAAGTTTACTCGTAATCGGCGTTATTCACATTGGCTTCGGGTTTGTTTTTTATCACGAGGTTCTTTACAAACTTGCAAATGAATTTTTTGTAAATTCAATAGGCCGTGACAGTGTAAGGCTGGCTGCCTTCTGGTTTTTTATAACAGGTTTTTGTTTAATGCTTATTGGCAGCCTCATAAACCAGTTGGAAAAGAGTGGTTGGGGGATGCCTCCGTATTTTAAATATGCTTATATGGCTTTAACTGCCGTTGGCTGCATTATGCTGCCAGAATCAGGACTGTGGCTGATGCTGGTTCCAGGTGCAGGAATGTTTTTTAAAAATAATTTCTTGGATTCATACTCTAAAAGAAAGAGGGGATTATAATGAAAATCACTGAAGAGAAATGGAATGGTATAATTGAATGTTATTACGATTCAATGAAATCATCACGGCATTGTTCAATTGCAACAGTTAGTGAAAGCGGAGACCCTAATATTACACCAATTGGTTCTCTTATTTTATCAGAGAATAATTCCGGTTATTTCTTTGATACATTTACAAAAACATTTTCGAATAACATTGATAACAATAATAAAGTATGTCTTATGTTTGTCAATGCAGGTAAAATGTTCTGGCTTAAATCCCTGTATAAAAATAAATTTTCAAAACCATCAGGAATCAAACTTACAGGAACTGTAGGTGAGAAACGAAAAGCCACTGAAGAAGAGATAGAATCATTTAGAAATGTTATTAAACCATTGAAGAAATTCAGGGGCTATCACACTCTCTGGGACAGGCTGGAATATGTAAGGGATATTGAATTTAACGAATACTATCCAGTAAATACTGGAAAAATGACTGCTGATTTATAGAAACAGCTTTTTTATCCTTCGTATTAAAGAGGAGCGTGATCAGAATTGAATCATGCTCCTCTTATGTAAAAGACAAATCAAAAATCTGCTTTATTATTCAGTTTAACCCTTGAGCATCTATTTCAGCCTTATCCATGCAGCAGTATTCCCTATATTGTTACATCCGTATTCAATCCACATGTAGCCATTTTCTCCCCATTTTTCTCCCCATGAGTTTTTGATGAGAAAGGCACGTTTGCTGTCATCCCATCCTACTATGACTATTGCATGATTGGTATCTTTTTTTGAAGTTACAGCTCCCTTCTCATCGAATACTCCTCCGGTATATGCCTGAAAGAATTTTGTGACCTTGACGCTTGCTGATATTGGCCCATACTTGCAGAGTGCCTGTTTTATTTCATTCACTGTAGGTTTATTTCTGCTCACATAACCGTATTTTTTTATCTTATAGGGAAGGTTGTGTCTTCTGTATTTACAGACACTGTCTTGACCTTTGTATGGATTGTGAGCTTCAGGAACAGCAGTGTTCGTGAGCATGGCCCTGTAAACAGAAGGGGTATATCCTCCATTGCAGCTGCCGCAGTCACGGTTATCAGTTTCCAGACAGTCAACAGTATACTGTTCAGAAAGGTCTATTTCACTGTTAAATAACGCATAATAATTTGCCTCATATACAGCCATTCCTGCAAAGGCCCAGCAGCTTCCGCATCCTGACTGGTTTCTGACATCTGTCATTATACCTGCATCTCTCCAATTGAATGCCTTCATCGAAGGATTTCTTTTTATCCTTGCAGGGATGGGCGAGGGGTCTTTGTCGTATTCCATATACGGCGCATCTTTGTATCTGTTCATTTCCAGAGCGCCGGTAATCTCTTTTATCTTTCTTTTGATTGCATCGGTATTTCCTATTCTGAATTTATAATTCTTTTTCTTTATAGTCTCGTTCATATTCTTAAGCTGCTTCTGAATTGCATTTTTAGTTTCAGCAGCTCTTTTTGCAATCATTTCCTTTGTGGTTTTCTTCTCATTCGATTTGGCAATTATTATAAACTCCCACTGACTGTTGTCGTTTGCTGATGCGGAAAGCCCAAGTAGAGTGCCATTTGCTCTGGCATTGCCGTTTGCATATATATATTTATTATTGGTTCTTGACCTGAACCGGAAAGAGTTGTTCCCTGTGTTTATTATCTTCCAGTGAAATGAATTGTCATTACATACAGAGCCGCTTCTTGCTGTTACCAGCTTATTAACCTCAGTCATAGCGGGTTTGTAACCGCTGTGTTTGCGCATCATTGCCTGTCCGGGGGTTACACTCATTGTAAGTTTTGATTCAGCTTTTTTTGTATCGCATTTTATATAATATCCTGTATTGACAGTAATAAGATAATATCCAATGTCATCAGGATTTTTTGTTCTTTCCCATAATGGAAAAAATTTGTACCTTCTGTCGTCCTGGGGATATTTCTGAAACTTGTATTTCATTTCCCATAGCTGAAGTTTTTTTCCTGCACCTCTCGTTGCAGAACCATCTCCTGGTATGTCCCAGAAATTTCCCATGTCGTGTTTGTCTTTCTTTAAAACAGATCTTATGGCTGTCCATCTTTCAGTTGACGGAACAGAATGTTTTCCCCATTCATATATATATCTGTCCCAGCCTCCTGTTACCTCTATAGCGTCTTTTGCTTTATGAAAGGCATTGGCTATAACTCCTGCTCTTCCTGCTTCAATAAAACGCCATTCGCACCAGGGCCCATTGTGGTCATCCCACAGAACAATCCTGGTTCCGTTCGAGTCTTTTCTGTTTTCCGTGCAGAGTATTTTTTTCCCTCCGCCTCTTTTAAGATATATTTTGTATCTATCACCACCAAGATGTTTGAATCTGAAAAGCTGGTTATCATTCTTCCTGAGTTTTGTCTTCCATATCTTTGCTTTCGTGCCGTTACGCGCCCTGTCATCCGGAAGATCAACTGTACCGTAGA
>CAZEJW010000173.1:0-8146 GCA_964512685.1 uncultured Leptospirales bacterium
TGGAGAGAGGATATTGCTCTTTTCATGGCAAAATATATTGAGAAGGAACAGGGAGAGTTTTCCGGGCCGTGTTTTTAGGAAACTTATGTAAACACCCTTTCTGGGTGCACGTTGTACGAAATTACACTTTTGGCAGGCAGATCTTTTTATAGTTACTCTTCTTCCTCGTCTAACTGGATGGTAAAAGCTGATTGTTTTTAGTGTCCACATTACTCTTTTGGCTCTTGTTTCGTTGGTTGCAGACTGTTTTAGTCATAAAATAAATAAATTCGAAAATTGGTCTTTAAACGAATTGACAGGCTGAATGGCTTGTTTAATTGTGAATTATGTTCAGGAAAAATAACTGAGTTTTTGGGTTCTGGGTTAGCACATTGAGCATATAACTGGCCGTATTTGCCTGATGAAAACAGAAAAAGGTGCTGTCTGCTGATTTATGAGAACCGAATTTTAAATATTCGAGGTGCTGTTATGTCAACTATTGATTATTTTAATCTGCCGTGGAAAGAACAGTGGGAGTGGGAAAGGCTGGAGCTTCCAACCGTTACCCAAAGATATGTGGAAAATTCTAAAAAGTATGCAGGCAAGGATTTTCAGCTTTTTAATGCTGCGCTTTATAATGGTGACAGCAATGGGAAAATGACATGGGGAGAGACCTATGCAAGGGTTGAAAACTATGCCTGTGGTTTAATGAGTATCGGCTTTGGAAAACAGGATATGGCCGGAATAATGGCACCGAGCGGTCCTTACTGGACACAGGCAGACCTTGCTATTGCCTGTTCAAATGGTGCAAGTGTTGCAATATATCCTACTCTGTCTATAAAAGAGGTTACATATATTGTCAATGATTCAGGATGTAAGTTTGTCTTTGTAAGGGGAGAGAATATTATAAAAATGTTTCTTTCCGGTTTTGATACAATGCCCAGGCTTGAAAAAATTATAGTTATGGATCGTGAATATGTCAGCAGCGATTCCAGGGTAATCAGTCTGGGTGATCTGGAAAAGGCTGGAGTTGAATGGAAGAAAGACAGCAAGAATTTTGATGCTTTCATTGCAAGAAGAGACGGTGTAAAAATTGATGATATATATACTATTCTTTACACATCAGGAACAACCGGGCAGGGCAAAGGGGTTGTTCTTACTCATCACAACTGTTCTGCAAGGATGCTTGGGGTAAATGAATTCTTTGACTACTGTGGAATGGGATTCAAGACAGAGTATACCACCCTTTGTTTTCTGCCGCTGGCTCATATTTTTGACAGAGGATCATGTCAGGGGGCTGCCATCTATAATGGATGTACAATTGCCTATGCAGATTCTCCCGGGACACTGCTGGATGATTTACAGAGGTATAATCCTCACTGGATAAACTGCGTGCCCCGTCTCTATGAGAAAATTTATATTCAGCTTCAGCAGGCGATGGGAGAAGAGGGACTTAAGAGGAAACTCTTTGACTGGGCCCTCAAGGTTGGAGAAGAGGTCTTTATGCAGAGATATGACCCTGAAACTGACACTTACAATATGGGTCATGACTTTGATATAACAGGGGATCTCTCCTTTGGGATGAAGATAAAATACAAAATAGCAGACAAGCTCTTTTCAAAGGTAAGAGCTCTGTTTGGAAAGAATTTCAAGCATTCATTTTCTGCAAGTGCATCGATTTCACCTGATCTTCTGAAATTCTTTTACATAATAGGAATCAGGGTAAGTGAAGGATACGGCTCCACAGAGAGTTTTAATGCCTGTACAAATATGCCTCTTGTTGCATGCCGACCCGGATCTATCGGACTTGAATCAAACGGCAGCAGAACCCGTGTTTCGGAAATCGGAGAACTGGAAATCAGCGGTGGAGGAATATTCAGGGAATACTGGAACAAGCCTGAAGAGACAAAAGAATCCTTCACAGAAGACGGGTGGTTCAAAACCGGTGACAAGGTCGAGGTTGATAAATTCGGTTATTACAAGATTGTTGACCGAATCAAATCAATTATCTGTCTTTCTAGCGGTAAGAATGTTGCTCCTGCAAAAATTGAAGGCCTGTTCGCAACCAGTCCCTATATCGAGCAGATTTTCACTCTTGGTGATGAGCGGGCAGTAATATCAGCTCTTATTGTTCCGAGTCTTTCATATTTTAAGGAAAAGTTTGATAAAGAAGGAATAGAGTATGATAAGAGTCAGGTTGTAATTGATAACTCAGCAGGTGCCCCTGTGATTGTAAAGGTTGGCCCTGATTTTATTGAAAAAGGGAATATCAAGGAGCTTATTGCCGAAGAGGTTGCAAGGGCAAACAAGGAACTCGAGAAATTTGAGCAGATCAAACAGTATACAATCCTTCCTGAAAGATTCACGGAAGATAATGGTATGCTTACTCCTACTCAGAAAGTCAAGAAACGTGTAATCTTTGATGTTTATGCAGATAAAATTGAAGATATGTACTCAGTAAACAAGATATAGATTTTTTATTTCCGCCTAACCTCCCCCTGAAAGGGGGAGGTTCCTTGAGGCAAAAATTTATCAGCCTATTTTATTTGATTTTCTCCAGATATTCATCTTCTCTGCTTCTGCTACCAGTTCGTCCCTGAAATCAGGGTGTGCCAGATTTATCAGGCATTCCGTTCTTGCCCACATAGACAGGCCCTTTATGTTTGCAACACCAAATTCTGTAGCAACAGTACTGGTTACAGATCTTGGAATTGTTACAACCGTTCCGGCTGAAAGTGTTGGTTTTATTTTGGAGTGAAGATTTCCTTCCCTGTCTCTGAAAGTTGACGGAAGACAGAGAACAGCAGTACCTCCCTTTGACTCATATGATCCCCATGTAAAACTGAGTGCTCCTCCTGTGCCTGAATACTGGGTCTGGCCAATTGTTTCTGATGCTGCCTGTCCGAGGAGATCTATTTCGAGAGTGGCATTTATTGAGAACATATTGTCTTCAGCTTTTACGTTTGAATATTCAGTAACGTATTCTCCATTGTATGATGCCATCTGGGGGTTGTTGTTCATGAAATCCATTGTTTCCTTAGTGCATAACGTGAATGTAAACACGCTCTTGCCGATATCCTTCTTCTTCCTGCTGTTTGTTATCTTTCCGCTCATATACATGTCATAAAATGCATCACAGAACATTTCACTGTGAACCCCAAGGTCTTTGAGGTCAGACTGCGCAATCATTTTGCCGATTGCATTCGGAACACCGCCAATCCCCAGCTGGAGACATGCCCCGTCTTTTATCAAAGGAATAATATTTTCTGCGATTTTTACATCCTCTTCGGTTGGTTCTGCTTTTGGCATATAAAACATGTCAGGATTGCTTCCTTCAATGATATAATCGATTTCATCAATATTCAGATGTTCCTCAGCTCCGCCATGAATAACAGGAAAGTTTGTATTAACTTCCACGATTCTGATGGGGCTGTTTAGCATATCCCGCCTGGTAAGAGAATTGGATATTCCGAAATTAAAATTTCCGAACTTGTCCATTGGCGCGCACTGGATTACAGCTACATCACGGCGCAGACAGTCATGCCAGAGAGGTTCTGTTCGTGTCTTTATTACATCCTGAAACTGCATTGGAGCGAATGCTGTTACACCCTTTGATGCGAGCATGCGTTCAATTGGACCATACCATGAAGTGTTATACCTGAAGTCTCCCTTTTCATGCATTTCAGCCATTTTAAGCAGAACCTGCGGTACAGGCAGAATGGTTCCTACAATCGATGTATCGAGTTTTGTTATTTCTCCTGATGCAATCCTTTCCGCAAGTGCTGTGTCAAAAGCAACAGGTTTTGTGTGAAAACATCCGTAAGAAACTTTGTCTCCGTTTTTGACAAGCTCTGCTGCTTTTTTTGCTGATATGAGTTTGCTGCTGTATTTTGTCATTATTCCTGATACTGAATTCATTTCTTCCCCCTTTGCTCACTGATTTGATTTTTATTCTGCACAGCGTCAATGAATTGAATCCATAGCGGATTATACATTGTTCATTCATGTGTATAGCTGTTTGAGCGGATGAATGTCTCGTAATTATATATTCTGTCCAGAAAAAAGGATGTACAGAATATATAATGTCCATTGTTATTGTTTTGATAATCCGGTTCAGGCGTTAGTGAAATAGAATGCCGGTATCTCATAAAGGGTAATAAAACAGCTTTATGTAAATCCTGAGCCGATTATACAGGGCCCGGGAATTACAGGGACAAACCGGATTGAGAGAACAGGTGATGGAATTGATCAGTTCACTTTATACCCAGTATATATATTTTGGCCCGTTATTCGTTTTTGTGCTTTCCCTTTCAAGGCTTATATCAAAAGAAAGGCTGAGAGTTAACTACATCTATTCTCTTTCGTATTTTGTCATGGGACTTGGAATGGTGCAGGTAATATCTTTTTCTCTGAAACCATTCCCCGGCTATTTTTATGTATCTCATTTTTTGATTCCCTTTCTCTATGCAACTCCGTATTTTCTTTATCTCAGGTTCAGGTTTCTCATTCAGGGCGGAAGAATGAAAATATCTGTTTCTGCTATTCTCTGTTTTCTGTCACTTTACTGTTTTCTTTTTCTGGGGATTCTTCCGTGCATGAATGATTTTGTAAAAGAGAACATTGAGCTTCGGCCTGTATTTGATCCGTCTTTTATTTCTCTTCCCCTGTATTTCAAAGTTGTGCATCTGCTTAATTTTACGGGTAAGTTTATTCTCAGTTTTGGACTTCTAAACCTGATTATCAGGACCAGGGCTCTGTGGAAGGAGGAGGATAAAGAGATAAAGATGACAGCCAGACTTGCATATGTTTTTACAATTACCATGTTTATAACTTCACTGGTTGGAACAGCAGGAGATATATTCAGTTTTGAACTCAGTAAGGCGTCAGTTGCAATGGTAAACACTGTGACCCTTGGGATATTTTTTGCCTCTCAGTATGACCCGGAATATTATGTTATTTTCAAGCACCTTAGAAAAAAGAAAAAATATGCCTCTTCAAAGATTCGTGGCCTGGATGTTGACTCTGTGATTGAAAATCTTGATCGCCTGATGACAGAGAGTCAGCTCTACAGGGACGAGAATCTCAGCCTTGGCATGGTTGCTGAGATCATGAATATAAACTCACAGCAGCTTTCTGAAATTATAAACACCGGTCTTAATATGACCTTCAACAGTTATGTAAATGATTTCAAGCTGAGGGATGCCAAGAAACTTCTGCTTGAAGAACCCGATATGACTGTTCTCAGAATATCCATGATGACTGGTTTTAATTCTGTAAGGACATTCAACAGAGCCTTTCTGAAAAATACGGGTTTTACTCCACTTGAATACAGAAAGAAAAATCAATAAAATCAGCCCTGTTTCTAAAAAGTATTTATAAAAATATTTTTTAGTATAAATAAAATAGGATTATCATCCCTGCCGCCTTCGGCGGCGGGGATAAGAGAGATTTTTTTTATTTGATAAAGTTTAGGAATAAAGATTGTTTCTAAAAATACTTTTTTGTGTAAATGAAAGGAGATTATTATCTTTGCCGTCTTCAAGTTGTGTTAATAGAATTTTCTCTTCTGTAATAAAGTTCATGAATTAATACTGGCTTGTAACATGGTTTTTTGATAGAATAACAATCCGGGTAAAAAGAAATTTCTTTTTAGGTCATAATTATCAGGCCAGGAGCTGGATTGGGATGAGAGGTAGAATTAATTCTGAAAGAAAACCTGAGTTATTTCCATGGAAATTATACCTGCTGGTTATAGTTTCTGTTATGTGTTTTATCCGCACAGGAGATGCTGTAACCGCGAAGGAATCCCCCCCTTTAAGACTTACGGCTGAAGAAAGTCAATGGCTTGAGGAGAATCATCACAGGCTTTATCTGTATTATAATACAGAATTCCCGCCAATCGAATTTGCAGCAAATGACGGAAGTTTTACAGGAATGGGCTCTGATGTAATAAAGGCTGTGGAAAAAAGGCTTGGCCTTGTTTTTAACAAGCAGCCGTGCCCGGACTGGAATAAGCACCTTGCTGCACTGAAGAACGGTGAATGTGCTATTGCACCGACTATTGTTCCAAATAAGGCAAGGAGAAAGTATATTTATTTTTCTTCACCTTATGCAAAGGTTCCGGTTGTAATCATTTCTACCAAATCCTCAGGGGATAATCTTACTATAAAAGATCTCATTGGTAAAAAAGTTGCAATTGTTTCCGGTTATGCAACAGAGAAATACCTGGAAGAAAAATCCAGGGGTAAAATTCAGATCGTAAAAGTTAAGAATGTGTACAATGGATTGAGGAGTACCGCTTTTGGCCAGGTGGATGCCTTTGTGGAAAATCTCGCGGTGGCTGCATATTATATTCATCAGGAAGGAATTCCCAATCTTCAGGTTTCAGGCACAACAGACTATTTTTTTGAATGGAGTATTGGCGTAAGCCGTAAATATCCTCTTCTCTACAGTTCCATAGAAAAGGCACTTGTCTCTATTGATAATGAAGAACTGAAAAAAATCAGAAAAAAATGGATATCTCTTGAATTGCCTGAAGGGCTGTCACCTGAAACACTGTTTATGATTCAGTTTGGCGGCTTTATTCTCTTTTTGATTTTAATTGTTCTTGCTGGTATGAGTTATATTCTCAGGGGAAGACTCAGGGAAAAGGTTTTGAACCTTAAAATGGCTCAGGATGAACTGATAGAACAGGGTGAGCGGCTGCGTGTCGCAACTGAGGCAATAGATGCTGTTGTGTGGGATTATTATCCTTCATCTGATAATTTTGTCTTTGGAGATGAATGGCTCGATATTCTTGGCTATAAGAAGAATGATTTTGAAGAAGAATCAGGAAATTTGTGGGACAAACTCGTACACCCTGAAGACAATGAAGTGGTAAAGAAGTCAGTTGAGCAATATGTGAACACCGGAGGAGAAGGAGAGTTTGAAGTTGAGTTCAGAATGCTGAGGGCAAGGGGAAACTGGTGCTGGTTCCTCTGTAAGGGGCGTACAATTGCCCGTGATGAAAATGGCAATCCAGAAAGAATGATTGGCCTTAACCTGAGTATTCAGAAAATGAAGGAAGTTCAGGAAAAACTCGAGGAGAGTGAAGAAAAATTCCGTTCTCTTTTTACCATGGCACCGATCCCAATGGCTAAAACATCAATGGATGGGAATATCATAATGGTTAATCAGAGATTTGAACAGATTATTGGATATTCAATAGATGATATTCCTACTCTTGATAAATGGTGGCAGCTTGCTTATCCTGATGAGGAATACAGGGAATGTGCAAAAGAGAACTGGAATAATGCTGTAATAAACTCCGGAGACAAAAGTGACGTTGCAAGTCATGAATTCAGGGTAGTATGCAGGGATGGAACCGAAAAGCTGATGATTATTGGGGCCTCTGTTATTGGGGATAATTTTCTTACGAGTTTTACTGATATTACTGAACTCAGAAAAGGTGAAGAGGAAAGAGAAAGACTCCGGGAACAGCTTCTCCAGTCTCAGAAGCTGGAAGCAATTGGAATTCTTGCCGGGGGTATTGCTCATGATTTTAATAACCTTCTTGGAGGAATAATGGGTTATACTCAGATTACAATGAATAAAATGGATAATGAAAACCCTTTGAAAAAAAATCTCAGGAAGATCATGGATGCCTCACAGAGATCTTCGACTCTTGTAAAACAGCTGCTTACTTTTGCACGCAGGGAAACGGTTGATCCTGTGCCTCTGGATGTGAACTCATCAGTTGACGGTATGCTTAAGATGATAGGAAGCCTTATTGGAGAGAATATCGAACTTGTGTGGCATCCTGGAGAGCTGACCAGCAGTATTCTGATAGATCCTTCTCAATTTGATCAGATACTTACAAATCTCTGCGTGAATGCACGTGATGCTATCGATGGTACAGGAAGAGTCTCTATTGAAACAGCCAGTGTCTGCCTGGATGCAAAATTCAGGATAGAAAAGCAGGAATGTACTCCCGGGGAATATGTAATGTTATCAATCAGTGATGATGGCAAGGGCATGGACAGGCAAACCAGAGAACATGCGTTTGAACCCTTTTTTACCACAAAGGAAAAGGGGCGCGGAACAGGACTTGGGCTTGCAACAGTATATGGAATAGTTAAGCAGAACAGTGGTTTTGTTGATCTCTACAGCGAACCTGGCCATGGCACGA
>CAZEJW010000174.1:0-7960 GCA_964512685.1 uncultured Leptospirales bacterium
AGATGAAGGATTTCAAGAACGAGATGAAGGATTTCAAGAACGAGATGAAGGATTTCAAGAACGAGATGAAGGATTTCAAGAACGAGATGAAGGATTTTAAAAACGAGATGCTTGAATTCAAAGATGAGATGAAAGATTTTAAAACTGAAATGTCTGAATACAAAGACTGGTCAAAAGCAAATATAGTAAATATGAATACTCAGTGGGGAAATCTTGCCCGCAAAATGGGCAGCCTTGTTGAAGATATTTTTTATCCTTCTTCTGATATTGTTATTGAAAAATACTTTAAATGCCGTCCTTCTGTTTCTGTTCGTAACAAAAGGGTAAGAAGGAATGGTGAAGAGTTTGAAGTGGATATTCTTGCATTGTGTAAAGAAGAGGGCCTTGCTTTTATGTTTGAAATAAAAGCCAATCCTGATGATGAAGACAATAAAAAGAAATTTCTTGAAAAAATAAAAAGGGCCCCTGAATTTCTTGAAGAAATAAGTAATTTAAAACTCATCCCTGTTTACGGAGGGCTTTCTTTCAGTGATTCCACTCTGGCTTTTCTTTCCAAAAGAGGCGTTTACGGAATAGTTTTCAAGGGTGATGTCCTTGAAATCCCTAACTTTGATGATGTAAGTGTCTTTACCGCATAGTTGCAGATGTTCTTGTCATTTTCTCCATTCAACATTTTGCCGGAGTCAGGGGAGAGTGATATTTATTATTGATAATATACCACTGAGGTAAGAGATGCAGATTCCATTCCACAGGCCTTATTTTGACTCTGATGAAATAACCGAGGTAACTGAAGCCATTGAATCCGGATGGGTAACAATGGGATACAAAACCCTTGATTTTGAGAAATCCTTTGGAGATTATACCGGACTGTCCAATCCAATTGCAGTCAACTCATGTACTGCAGCCCTTCATCTGGCGCTTCGCATGCTCGATCTTTCCCCTGGAGACGAGGTGATTATACCTGCAATGACGTTTGCTGCAACAGCTGAAGCAGTATGCTATGAAGGAGCAATGCCTGTTTTTGCTGATGTTGACAGGGATACTCACCTCATTGATGTTGAATCATTCGAAAAGAAGATTACATCATCCACAAAGGCTGTGATTCCTGTGCATTACGGCGGGCAGACCTGTGACATGGATTCAATAGTTGATATTGCCAGGAAAAATAATCTCACAGTAATTGAGGATGCTGCTCATGCACTTCCTTCCTATTATAAAGGGAGAATTGCAGGCTCTCCTGGAGACATCGGGTGCTTCAGTTTTTATGCCACAAAAACCATTTCAACAGGTGAGGGTGGTATGGTCGTTACCGGAAATGATGAATGGGCTGAGAGAATCCGCAGGCTGCGCCTTCATGGAATAAGCCGTGACGCATGGAAGAGATACAGCTCTGAAGGAACCTGGCAGTATGATGTAACCGAGGTTGGTTTCAAATATAATACAACAGATATAAACTCTGCTCTTGGCCTTGCTCAGCTCAGGAAAATTGATTTCATGAATCAAAGAAGAGAGGAAATTGCCGGGAAATACAATGCAGCTTTCTGTGAATCTGATTTTTTCCATCCATACATGGTTCTGCCGCATAACTCATCTTCATGGCATCTTTATCCCCTGAGACTGAATACTGACGCTCTTGACATTACGCGAAACAGCTTTATTGATGAACTCTCTGAGAGGGGTATAAGTACAGGAGTTCACTATATCCCCCTGTACCGCTTTTCATATTATTCACGGTTTGCAGAGTCTGTTGATTTATATAAAAATACTGAGTGGATATTCGAACGTCAGTTATCTCTGCCTGTTTATCCCTCAATGTCGGATGAGGAAACAGCATATGTAATCAATGCTGTTATGGATATTGCAGAGAAGAACAAAAGGTAGACCATGAAAACAAAGAGCAGAATAATCATTGCAGGGGCAGGAGAAGCAGGCCGGATGCTTGCTGCCGAATTCATGAGAAGAGGGGAAGGGAATAATATCATAGGATTTCTGGATGACGATGAATCCAAGGCAGGAAAAAACTTTGAAGGTGTTGATGTAATCGGCACTGTTACAGATATTGAATCTGTTCTTAAATCTTTTCATCCTGCTCAAATAATCATTGCCATGCCTTCTGTGGATCATGAACTCATCAATGGAATAATTACTAAGATCCTTGGAGCTGACCCTTCACTGAATATTCATATTCTTCCCTCTGTTGAACGTTTCTTTGATTCATCCCCCCTTGTGCCTGCTCTTCAGAATCTCACTATTGAGAATATAATGGAGAGGCCTGAGTATTCTCTTGATATGAATTCCATTATGCAGAAATTCGCTTTAAAGACCATACTTATAACCGGTGCAGGCGGAAGCATTGGTTCTGAAATATGCAGGCAGCTTCTGAAGTTCAATGTTAAAAGAATCATTGCCCTTGGAAGGGGAGAGGCATCAATATACAATCTCATTAAAAGCATGGATGAATATACTGCCTGCATGGAGAATAAACCTGAGATGGTTTACCGCATTGCAGATGTAAAGGACAGGGCGCTTCTGGGCCGAATATTCAGTGAATTCAGGCCTGATTATGTTTTCCATGCTGCAGCCCACAAGCATGTTCCTCTTATGGAATACAATGAGATTGAGGCAGTTCAGAACAATGTTGGAGGGACTCTGAATATTCTTGATGTGTGCGCTGAGTACAGTGTTGATGAGTTTGTTCTTGTTTCAACAGACAAGGCTGTAAGGCCTGTAAATATTATGGGCGCGACAAAGAGAATGACTGAGATCCTTACAGGCTATTATAACAGGAATCATAATCTCAAAACAGCTATTGTCAGATTTGGTAACGTTATTGGAAGCAGGGGCTCTGTTGTCCCTCTGTTTATGGATCAGATAAGGCAGGGAGGCCCTGTTACAGTTACTCATCCTGAGGTTACACGGTATTTTATGAGCATACCTGAGGCATCACTTCTTGTTATAAACGCTGCTGCATATGCAAAGGGTGGCGAACTCTTTGCTCTTGATATGGGCAGCCAGTATAAAATAGAAGATATTGCCAGGAAGATGATAAGCTTTTACGGGTTCACTCCGGGCCGTGATATAAAGATTGAATACACCGGTCTCAGGCCCGGTGAAAAGATGTATGAAGAACTCTTTTACAGCAAAGAGAATCTTACAAGAACATCCAATGAAAAGATATTCATGCTTCCTGAAGATAATTTCAAACTGTCAGATGAAATGGTTGAGGATTTTATTCATGAAACATTGCCCTGTGTTGCTTCAATGGATTCGCTTGTTTTGAGGGAAATGCTGAAAAAATTTGTACCTGAATATGATTTCAGCTCGTTTGAGAAAGAGGATTATTCAAAGGTGAGACTGGTTAACTGATTATTTATCTGTCCATATCTCTGAAAGGTTTATGCTGAGCCCGGTGAGGGTTATACTCTCTATTGTTTCATCTTCCCTGAAAAATTCAGGCTTGTCAAAGCCGCTCCCATTGTGCCTGTAGATCATGACATATTTTGCTTCAGGATTTACTATCCAGTATTCCCTGACCCCGTGTTTTTCATAAAGCATCATCTTTTCTGTCTGATCAGTATACGCGGTAGAAGGGGATAGTATTTCGATTATAAGATCCGGCGCGCCAACACATCCCCTTTTATCTATCTTTTCTGAATCGCATATTACAGATATATCAGGTTGAACAACAGTGAAGGTTTCAGTGTCCGGGAAAGTATTGTCTTCAGGCAGTCTTACATCAAATGGAGCGGAAAAAACCCTGCATGATTTGTCTTTAAGGAACTGCCATATAAAGCCAAATAAATTTCCTGACAGGCTCTGATGTTCAGAACCGGGGGCAGGAGTCATGCTGTATGCAATACCGTCAATGAGCTCGAATCTTTCATCATCAGGCCAGTTGAGATAATCTGCGTATGAGAATTTCTGTTCCAGTTTTTTTGCTGATGTTGACATATTTTTACCGGGTTTGCTAATTTCTGCTCCAGAGATCAGTAAGTTTTATCTTCAAACCTTGAAGTACTCTGCTTTCAATAATTTCATTCTCTGATAAATATTCTGGTTTATCGAATTTTTTGCCATTGTGCCTGTAGATCATAACGTATTTTGCTTCAGGGTTCACTATCCAGTATTCCCTGACCCCGTGTTTTTCATAAAGCAGCATCTTCTCTGTCTGATCAGTATATGCGGTTGAAGGGGATAGTATTTCAATAATAAGATCCGGCGCGCCAACACATCCCCTTTTATCTATCTTTTCTGAATCGCATATTACAGATATATCAGGTTGAACAACAGTGAAGGTTTCAGTGTCCGGGAAAGTATTGTCTTCAGGCAGTCTTACATCAAATGGAGCGGAAAAAACCCTGCATGATTTGTCTTTAAGGAACTGCCATATAAAGCCAAATAAATTTCCTGACAGGCTCTGATGTTCAGAACCGGGGGCAGGAGTCATGCTGTATGCAATACCGTCAATGAGCTCGAATCTTTCATCATCAGCCCAGTTGAGATAATCTGCATAAGAGAATTTTCGGTCCAGCTTTTTTGCTGTTGTTGACATATTATTACCTGATATCCGATTTTTAAGGTTAAACTAATAAATACCAGTTTGCAGAATCAATGTCAAGTCTAAGAGTATAGGGGCGTGAAATAATTAACTGTGCTGTTTTGGAAAGCTTATAAATGAAATTCACTCCTTTGTTAAATTTCATATATTATTACAGACTTTTCACCCCCTCCCAGCCTCCCCCGTCAAGGGGGAGGTGAATGTAACAGATGAATACATTATTTAAACACAAAAAATTTGCTTCCTGTGAAGTTTATGAAAAATCCGCCTATTATTCCCATAAGAGCTGCAAGCAGGTAATGTGTATTGAAGAACAGGCTGTTCTCATAAAGGTAAACTGAAATAAACCAGTTGAGTGCGAATCCTGCCAGTGAAACTGTAAAGAATGACACATACTGTTTAAGAATATGGCCTTCTCTGGCATTCCTGAATGTAAATGAACGGTTCAGCAGAAAATTGGACGTAAGCGCAAAAACAAAACCTGCGATCCTTGCATACCTGAACTCAACAGAAAAGAGTTCTTTTGCAACATAAACACTTGTAAGGTCAACGAGCATGCCGCTCGCTCCAATAATTCCGAAACGAATCATCTCCGAAAGTGTACGAAACTTGTATTTAAAGAGTCTTCTCAGGTGAACGAGATACAGAAGCTGTTCTTTGAGCGAAAGTTTGCTTTCTCCATAGAGTCTTTCCTGGAATTCAATGGGAATCTCTTCGATATTTAACGGATCAGTTTTTACTATGAGTTCAAGCCCTATCTTGAAACCTGCAGGGTTGAGTTCTGTTTCAGGGGTAAGTTTATGAGCAGGAAAGGCAAAAAAACCTGCCATCGGGTCTTTTACCTTTGTGAATGGCCGGGCCAGAACCTTTGATGCCCATGCATTGAGTTTTCTGAACCAGTCAAAGTGTCTTGCAGAACCGCCTTCAACAAATCTGCTTCCAATAACGAATTCAGCTCTTTTGTCAATAATTGGGGCAACAAGTTCAGGTATTTTTTCAGGGGGATGACTGAGGTCCGCATCCATGACAACTATTATATCGCCTGTAATATGTTTGAATCCTTCAATTACGGCTGAAGACAGACCTTTTTCTTCTTTTCTCACTACAAGGGTGTATGGGTATTTTTTTTGAAGAGATTCTGATTTTTCAATAATACCATCATTAGAGTCGTCATCCACTACTACTATTTCGTAGTCAAGGGATGCTTTTTTCATTACTTCATTTATTTTTTCGGTCAGAACCGGTACGTTTTCAGCTTCTCTGAATGTAGGAATCACAATTGAAATTTTTTTAAAATTCATAATATCTCTTTATAGATTTTATTTATTTGAACGGCAGGTATTAAAACCGAAAGTATCTTGTTTTGGAACGGGTTTTCAATACTCTGATTTGCTGATTTAATGAGACAACAGATCCATCTGTCAATAAATATATGCAATAATTTTTGGCAAGGAAAAAGTGGTGCTCATTAAACAGGCTCATGATATTGCAGCGGTCTTCTGTTGTTTTTCTGATAAATATTTGTTGAAATTATAATTTAATTTTTAATAAAGTCATAATATATAAAAAAACATTAATATTTATTACTGAACTTTATCGTAGAAAATCGGACTCTATTATTATGTCAATAGGGGCGGCGTGACAATAATATTGCCTGATTGATGCAAAAGAGTCTCTTTAGAAATAAATATTAACTGCCATTATTGCTTGAATTTACATTGCTTTTATTCAAAATTTGCATGAAATAATCCTTCAAGCGGATTACAATATATAAAACAATAAATCAGGAGTATTCATGAAAAAATTTGTTATACTGATGTTTACACTAGTAAGCGTTGCCATTGGCAGTGCTGTTCTGGATGCAGCAGTGTATGAGGCATCGACTCTGCACAATGCTGTTTCAAGGAGCGAAACAGTTCAGGATCTATTCTTTCAGAGATGGGAGGATATTCAGAACCGTGAACTCTATGTGGATGTGTATGGGAAACTGAATTGGATTCCAGGATTCAAGGTAAGTACTGTTAACAGCGGATCCGGTGAAAAAGAGACCCATGACATGACTCTCGTTCGTACATACGGAAGCGTTACAGTCAATTATCCTATACTTGGCGGTTACGAGGGAACAATAGGCGAAAGGCTTCAGGGAAAAAAGAAAGGTAAGGATGAAGAAAAGGGAAGCGGCCCGTTTGGACTCTGGAAACCCGATAATCTCATAATCGGTTTTACCGCAACCGGTTTTCACTATGGACTTACCCGCTCAACAGAAATAAACAGGGGAGATGCCGGTTCTGAGACTGTCACAGACTACAAGTATTCGCAGTTCTTTGATGACATGTTCGTTTTGTCTGTTCTCTACAGGCCGTATTTTGATATTCACGGTGGAATCATCCTGAGCAGGGAAATAGAGCCCAGGGACGACGGAACAATGGATTATTTTGATTCAGTTGAAAGTGATGTGCGTTATTTTATAAGCTCCAGTGTTCTTTCATTTCTGAATGTCAATGCCACAACAACAAAGGATAAATTCGAGGCAATGGCTGTATCCGTAAAGCTGAACCAGCTCATTGGTTTCCTGGTTGAGAAACCCAGCCCTCTTATACCTGAGGTTAAGATAACATACAAACTCCTTAATCTTTATAATGACGAGGCATATGATGCTGTGTGGGTGAAAACAGCAACAGGTAAGAGTGATGATATGGATGATTCTGCAAAGGATGAGGCTGCTCTTCATACATATGCACTTGACATAAAAGAGAATCTTTATGACATGGTAATTCTCACTTTTCACGGAGAGCTTCAGCACACAACACACAAGCTCATAGACAAGAAGGATGATGACACTGTCCATCTTGACATTGTGCGTGATTTTCACTTTATGGCAGGTTATAATTTTCTGAGTGATGATCCTGAAATGAATCTTACTGCGTCTCTTGGCGTTAGCAGATACTGGGACCCGGCAATAAGCTTTCACCGTGAATCAGGAGACGGGTATGCACTGTGGGGCGGTATCTTTGCCATTACCTTTGATTCGACCTTCTTTGGCGCTGACCTCAGGGTTTCGAGAAATTATTCAACCGAGCTTCGAAAACTCGTTGAATCATCAGACAAGTGGATGCTTGAAGCAAGCCTTTTCGGAAGAATATAAAGGGGGATGAATACAGACATGAAAATACTTATAAAAACATCAATAATTGCATTGCTTACACTTGTACTCATGCCCGGCTGCTCGTATGTATCAGATGCTGTTGAAGGAGCAATAACAGAAAGGGCAAGCTTTTCAATAGACGCCAGCTTTGACGGAAGTGATGTAAATATCAGCTGGGATGAAACTGACACAAGTGAAGGATTTGCTGGAATAGAGATCTACAGGACTTCTCGTCCAAATGATGAGTATTCCAAATA
>CAZEJW010000175.1:0-7942 GCA_964512685.1 uncultured Leptospirales bacterium
CACCAGGCAACACAGATTAAATACCTGTAGTTTGCTGCTTCACGTAGAGCACTTCTATTATCGATCCATCCGGTAAAAGTCGCATCAGGATTTCCGATTTCTCCGGAAACAGCTCCTGCATCATAAGTCCAGCCTGAGCAGGTATTAGCAGATACTCCCCCGACATTTGTCGATCCTGTCCAATAATATAACGCTGTAGTTATGACTCCAGCACTGCTCAGAGTCATTTTCAAAGGAGTTATGCCAGTATCAAGAAGACCTTCCCATGAATCAGCAATCACTGTTCCTGTTGAGCTCTTCACAGGAACAGTGGAGGGGAAATTGTAGGTCGCAGGCATGCTGGCAATTGTATCACTGGAATCGACAGAAAGTAAGGCACGCACATTTGATTTCCCCAGAGAACTATAACTGGTATTATACTCTGACTGGCATTTCAGGTCTGCTCCGGAACGACCTCCAAGGTTTCCTGTATAGGAAGATGACGTGGAAAAGAAAATCACCTCTGTTGCATCAGATCCCCCCTTAACAAGATCTGCAATATCACCATCTGCACAATATACAAACAATACTGATATAATCATTAAAAGGAAAAATATTTTCTTCATTTGAATTCCCCGGATTTTGATTTTATATATAATTCTGATTGTTTCAATTATATCATTTCATCAAACAACACACAAGCCCGGATAACCTGTAAAAAATAAAATTTCTACACCTGCGATTCTGCGCCTCACTGACAAATAGAAACTTAATTTTTTTCAGAAGCAAGACAATACAATCAGAGTCTGCGCAGGTGCATATGTTGCCCAGGTAAAAACCGAGCTGTGGGGAATCGGCTTAATGAACGCATTTATTCCAAGCAGTGAATCCGAAAGAAGAAAGAGGAAAGCTCCAAGAGCCCGAAGAATTGACTGCCTGTCAAAGTTATGAGGCAGATATGAAAAAGCAGTAAACGCCATAAGTGATACTATCAGAATATAAACAACAACCGGAATAAACAGTCTGCCCGCGCCTCCGTCAAGCCTGAGTTTTCGGATATACTGGAAGGCAAGAAAAGATATTACAATAAAAACAGGAACCTGCACAGGATGAAAACTGTAAGCAGCAGAAAAAGCGAATATGTAAATGATATGCGCCAGAAGAAAAAATACAATGCCATAGCGCAGGAGATTTACCTCTTCGATCATGAGCAAAGTATCAGCAACCAGAGAAGACAGCAGAGCAAAAAAAACAAGCAGGTTGTAAACAGATCCGGTGTTTCCAATTACCGCCATAAGCGATATAACAATAATTGAACATGTGACCAGAGGAGTAAAAAGATACTTGAGAGCAAGTATCTTTCTATAGGTTACATATTCACGAATACCCAGAATTACAGATAGTATGCCAAGAACAATTGGAACAGTATAATGGCCATTAAGTATCATCTGATCTTATTTATCCTTTTTATCCTTTGGAAAAAAATCAGAGAGTTCCCTGAGTTTAGCAGGATCAAATTCAGATTTACTTGCATCGATATTAGCATTCTTGATTTCCATATAGATCTCTTTTCTGTGAACAGTTATTTTTCTGGGAGCCCTTATCCCAAGCTTGACCTGATCACCCTTGATATCGATTACAACCACCTCGATATCATCACCTATCATTATACTTTCGTTCAGTCTCCTCGCGAGTACAAGCATATATCACTCCCTCTCCGCAGAATTTTTCTTCATCTCTTCGAGGATGTGATGCCTCACTCCGTATTTATCACTTTGTGATATTGCCTGCCTGCCAAGCCTTTTCAGAGGATTTATTATAATAGGCCCCTGAAGATTTGCTGTCATATCAGCAGGCTCACCAGGGATTGTAACTATGGCAAAAACGATCAGTTCATCTGCCGAAGACGCCCCAACCGCTTCGATTTCAGTGAATGAAAGAGCAAGAGTATACTCCTGCATAAATGAAACAGGCTCTATTATGACAAACGCAAGCTCAGGTTCATCCATAGCCTGAAGCCACTTAAACGGAGACTTTTCATCATCCGAATCAAGCAGCGCAAATTTCTTTATGAAATCAAATCCAAGGATTCCCTCAGGGAAATCAACGATCTGTTTTTCATCGATCTCCATTTCACCATATGGTTTGGTTTTAATCTTTAGTCCCAATTTATGCGGCTCCTTTATATTTATTGTGCTGTAAAAATTTATATGTCTACCTCAGGAAATCCATCAATGTAGGTTTTATAGACTTGGCTCCTACTGCCAGAGCATAATTGTGAACACTCTCAAGCCACTTGAAATTCATAATAGTCTCAGCGACATCAATACCCTCGGTTTTTGAAAGCATTTCCAGAACATTACCCTTTTCATATTCCGATCTTTTGGCTAGTTCATCAACCCGGTTCTGCTTTGCACCAACCGCTGCAGCATGCCTCAAAAGGTTGTCAAGACCGGAATCAATAAGGCCGAGATCTCTTCCTCCAACCAGTTCCTGATCTCCCCGAACAAGGTCATCCCTGAGCTGAATTACCATATCAAATATGGATTTCCCCCCGACTGTTACTGTCGGGTCAACGTTATTTGGAGGCTCAGGAAAGGTTGAATTAACAAGGCCAAGATCCTGGAACACAGTACTGCTGCCTGCGTCCTCCAGCCACATCTGATGCGGTGTTGTTGTCTCGAGAATGAGATTGCTTCTTCCGCCCTTTGATGCCCTTACGCTTAAGCCTGCATTATTAATTTTGTCAATAATCTGGTCTATGTTATCACCGGCATTGACAGAAATCTCAGTACCGTCTATCTTGATTACCTGATTCGCAGGCGCAGTATAACCGGTCGAATTTTTATTTGATGTAAGAACCTGGTTGGTTGCCCAGAAAAGTTTATTTCCCGGAACATTCACCTGAAGGTATTCACCCTTGGAAACCTCACGCAAGACCTCCCCGGTATTGCCACGGTATTCCACACCTATCATTGCATTTCCCTGATTACCGGCAGTGAGAGTCTGATAAACCGGAACAAATGGATTAGGCAGGTCTTCTGTGCCTGTCTGATATCCACCGAAAACCGGCCTTCCTGTTGCACTCTTGGTATTGGCGATGTTCACGAGTTCTTCAAGAAGCTCGTTTATTTCGGTTGCAGCAGCCTCTTTTCTTTCAAAGGATGAGTAGATGCCATGAGCTCCCTGCACAGTGAGAACTCTCAGCCTCTGAAAAATCCTGAGGCTGGATTGTACAGCAGTATCCACATTGTCGAGCCTGGATTTGCTCTCGTTCAGATTACTTATATACTGCTCGATCTCTGTTACACGGGTTCTGTACATCATCTGATTGGTTGCTGAGATTGGATTATCCCTTGGCAGATTGACACTCTTGCCTGTTGCAAGCTGGTTCTGAATTTTATCCATCTCAGTCTGATGCCTCTGAAGGTTAAAATTCATTGTATTGTTTATCATATGGTTGGTTATTCGATTCATCTGTTAAACCCCCATCCTGTTAATTATCACATCGAGCATTTTATCCACTGCTGTTATTACCCTGGCAGCGGCATTGTATCCATGCTGAAAGGCAACCATATTCGCCATTTCCTCATCGAGATTTATTCCAGACACTGATTCTCTCAGATTGGTCAGATTCTTGAGCAGGGTCTCCTGGTTTTTTACACGGTCACCTGATTCCTCTCCCTGGGAACCAATTCTGGAGACAAGGGAAATATAGAAATCATTGAAAGTCGTATTTTTATCCACCATTCCATTCTTATGCCTCAGCGACGCAATCCGAAGGGCGTTGGTTCCGTCTCCGATTCCGTTCGATGTATTAAAGTCTCCTGTTCCGCCAACATCCCTGCCCTTTGCAGCTGAAATAGAATCAACATCTCTCTGAACCCTGTCGGAAACAGCCATGTATGATGCAGGATTGAATTCAGGTGTAATCGTTATATGCTCTCTGGATGGCAGAAATTTTGCAATATCATTCACCCTTCTGTAGTCAAAAGCACCGTCCCTGCCGCTGTTCTTGAGCACACCCGTAAGCCCTGTAAGAAAACGGCCCGAATCCTCCATATGCCTTATCATGAAATTCTTCTTGTCTGTATCCTTTGCAATTGTTGCTTTAAAGGCAAGCTGATGATTATGGTTTACATATGCAACCACTCCCAGCTTTGCGTCATTTATCTTCTTTAAAACTGAATTTATGGTATCCGTTTGATTATAGTCAATCTGCTGAACAGTCTCTAGCTCATCATTCGAAACGAATGTCAGGGTTCCTGTAATACCTATTGCAGCTGATGCATCGATTTTGTTATTA
This sequence comes from uncultured Leptospirales bacterium, assembly GCA_964512685.1. GTDB lineage: Bacteria > Spirochaetota > UBA4802 > UBA4802 > UBA5550 > CAZEJW01. The sequence continues at coordinate 4,286 of CAZEJW010000175.1, forward strand.
CCGGAGACCCTGAATATAGCGGTAATATCATTAACGCCGTCATTGTTAATATCGAAATTACCCTCATTGTTGTCGCTGATTTTCATATCCTTGAAAAAATCTATATTGGTTTGATTCCTGCGGCTGAAACCGTCCCTGTGAACCTCGTTTGTCATATCAACGAGATTTATCGCAAAGGCATTCATGTCATTGATATTTTCACGCAGTACTTTATCCCTCACATCAATAAGGCCAGCGATTTCACCGTTTTCTATCTTTACGTCTCTGCCTGTCTCCTTCCAGACAGGCCTGAAGAATCCATTATTCTCAGGATCACGTTCTACAGCAAGCTTTCTCAGGATTTCACCCTGAACAAGATTTTCAGAACCTATATAAACGATTGTCTCGTCCTTGTCTGTTCTTCCAACAGAAATATTGACCATTTCAGAAAGTTTTTCAATCAGGGCATCCCGCCTGTCCTTCAGGTCATTCGGGTTATCTCCGACAGCCTCAGCCTTCAGTATTCTTTCATTGAGGTCCCTGATATCCCCTGCATACATATTGATCTGCCTCACCCTGTGTTCCACCTGACGGTTTGCGTCAAGACGCAATTCATCGAGCTGCCTGTAAACGTGTTTTACCTCTTCTGTGAGGTTTACAGCCTTTTCCTTGACCACTTCACGCGCAGCCCGTTCTTCCGGAAATTTAGAGAGTTCCTGCCATGACTTCCACAACTGATCGAGCCTGCTTCTAACTGACTGATCAGAAGGCTCGTTATACACTCCCTCTATCTGACGGAGGAAGTCATTCCTCGAGCTCCAGTATCCCATATTATTCTTTTCAGTGACAATTCTGTCATCAATGAACTGGTCTCTTATTCTTTCAACAGAACTTACTACAGATCCCTGGCCGATATTGCCTTCTGAATTTGCCCTGTTAAGAGCGGGAACATAGAGCGGATCAGCAGAACTTATTACCACCCTCTGTCTCGAGTATTCCTTGTTCTCTGCATTGGATATATTGTGACCGGTTACGTGAAGTGCCTGCTGATGCGACATCAGTCCCCTTTTGCCAATTTCGAGTCCCATAAATGTTGAATTCATATTGATCTCCTTATCAGGCCCTTGTATTCAGAAGCACAGGTTTCGTGACTCTTCCCTGCTCCCTGCCGTCAGAACCGTATCCTGATCTGATGGTGGAACTCTCTTTCATCCCCGAAACCATGAGGTTGAAATATTCCATATTGTCAGCTGCCATATTTTCGTTTGTGTTCTGAAGATTCTTCAGTGTCATGAGAATATCGCGGAGTTTTTCAGCATCGCAGATAAGCTCTGCTGATTCAGCATCAGGCAGCTTTTGGGCTATTTCCCTCACATTCATGATGCAGCCCTCTTCATCCATCAACCTCAGCCTTTCTGCCTCAAAAACCTCTATTTCACAGATCAGACAATCCTGCTCTGTTGAAAGAAATTCGAGCTGCCTGCCGTTTCTGTCGATTATTGCCTCAGTCTTTGCTTCCTCTATTTCAAAAATCCGCTCATAAATACACTTTTCTTCTTTAATAATGTCTTTTACTCGCGAAAACAGTTCTTTCATGATCTTCTCCATTTAAGCCCACAGGGCTGGATATACATGGAAACTATCGGCAAAAACCCGGTTCAGTATAAGAAGATTTTAAATAATGGGGGATGAAGAAGCAGTGAAGATCAGACAAACGGATTTAACAGGGAAATTCCGCAGTCAGAAAAATCCCTGGTATTTCGTGTTACAAGAACCAGGTTGTGCACAGCAGCTGTTGCAGCAATGAGCATATCCGCCTGGGTGCGTGAAATACCTTTAGACTGAAACCCGCCCCTGAAGCTGCCTGCCCTGGCAGCAATTGAATTATTAACTGGCAAAACAGTGGCATATTCATGAAAAAGCCTGTCAATCCACTCGCTGATTTTGAGGTTTGGATGCCATGACAGGCCATAATGAATTTCCTCAACAGTTATCACACTTACAGCAAATTCTGTTATATTTTCAGCCCAGGCATCAACACCGGGATTCGGATTTTTAGATGCAAGTTCACTTATGATATTTGTATCACAAAGGTATTTCATGAAAAGATTCCAGTGTCACGGTTTTCACGCTCTGGCACTTTTATTTCATAATCTTCCTCTTTACAGATATCCCTCAGTTCCCTGAAGCGGGATGCAAGAGTTTCAGTCTCTTTGTCTTCCCTGGTTTTTTTATACTCCAGGTATTCATCAGAACTGATAACAGCAGCAACAACCTTATCACGGTTATATATTAACTGGGGTTCCTTTTGGGATTTACGGATAAGCTCTGAAAACTTTTCCTTTGCCTGTGCAATTTTCCAGTCCATAAGCACCTCTCAATATAGACATATTACAAAGCAAATATGACCATGTTTGTGATTAAAGTCAAGAATATTAAGGGGGATGAAGAAGCAGTGAGGATTATAGAAAAAAGAATCCAGTTATAATAAAACTATTTCAGCTTATTCAGAACGGTTGATTTATCTTCAGCAGAAAGAATTGTTTCAAGTGCTTCTTTTTCAGACATTTCAGTTATTGTTTTTATTATATTTTTAGTTTCAAGGTTTCCTGCGTAATACAGATAAAGTATTGAACTGCGAAAAAATTTCAAGCCTTTTTAACTACAGTGATTACTGATCAGTGAATAGTGGTATTAAATTTATCCTGTGGCGTACTTTCATTGCATATTGAATATTCATAACCAAAACAAATCCAACCAGAAGCGAATACAGGATGTATGAGCGTTATTGATGCTCCTGAGGACAGGCACGACGTCGTCCGCAGGGAGCCCGGAAAGATTTAACATTGCAATGATCAGCCTCCCGGCGCTTGAGGGCGAACGAGGATCGTTAAGGGGTGTTTGCGGGAACACCCCTTAACATAAAGCCAATCCCGGTTCCGGGACAAAATGCCAAACCTCAACAGGTTTACGAAAACAATCTTCTCTTCGATACTTTTGTAACGGCACAAAAGTATCCAAAAGGCCACAGCTCTTACATCCTTGTAAGCTGCAACATGCGAAACATCCTGTTCCTTGGACACAGCAAGTACATCCATCATAAAAAACTTATAAACTCATCTACAGAAATGTCTGCCTGTCTGATAATTGATCTTAAAGTTCCGCAGGCCGCTCATACAACAATCATCATTGATTCAAAATTTTCAGACGGCACAGGAATATTGTCATCTTCAAGGGCAAGAATGTATCCATCTATAGCTTCTTTAATATTCTGAATGGCTTCTTCTTTTGTTTTTCCCTGACTGATACATCCGTAAAGGCTTGGACATTCTGCAACAAAATAACCGTCTTATCCCGGGTAAATGAATACCTGCCTCATAATCAATACCTCTTTCAGAATTTATTATTTATATTTTCAGTTTATGGTTATTTATTGGCGTTTCAAGAAAATATTTAATAAATTTTTTAAGTCCATTTCTCTCAAACATAAAGAATCATTCTCAGTTGAGCATTGTCAACAACAAATGAGTTTATAAACTCTCACTGTATTACTGAATATTCATAACCACAACAAATGCAACCAGAAGCGAATACAGGGATATATGAGCGTTATTGATGCTCCCGAGGACAGGCACGAGGCCGTCCGCAGGGAGCCGGGAAAGATTTAACATTGCAATG
>CAZEJW010000176.1:0-7783 GCA_964512685.1 uncultured Leptospirales bacterium
ACCGGTCTTGCGGAAACCATCCAGGACAGGGAGGTTCTTAATTCCATATGGCTGAGTATTTATACTGCCCTGTCGGCATCCTTAATATCCTTCCTTTTTGGTACTCCTCTTGCATACATTCTTGCAAGGCATGATTTCACGGGCAAGAGTATTATTGAAAGCATAATAGATCTTCCTATCGTTATTCCTCATCCCGTTGTGGGTATTGCCATACTCAGTGTCGCCGGCAGGGGGTTCTGGCTTGGCAGGCTTCTGGAAGATGCAGGTATACGTATAATGGGAAGCGTCACCGGTATTATAACAGTGCTCACCTTTGTGGGGCTCCCGTTTTATATCAATGCCGCGCGTGAAGGTTTTGAGAGCGTTTCTCCAAGGCTTGAGAACATATCAAGGAGTTTGGGAGCAGGGATGTTCAGCACATTCATGAGAGTCACCTTTCCTCTTGCGTGGAGGAGTATGCTCATGGGAATAATAATGTGCTGTGCAAGGGCAATCAGTGAGTTCGGAGCTGTTGTGATTATTGCATACCATCCCATGATTGCACCTGTAATGATTTTTGAAAGGTTCGAGTCATTCGGCCTGAAATATTCTCAGCCTGTTGCTGTTTGGCTGGTAAGTATTTGTCTTCTTCTTTTCTTCCTTATGAGATTTCTCAATTCGAGAAGAAGAATCGAGCTTTTGGGCAGGCAGTAAATATTTTGCATGAGTTAACTGAAAATGATAAGAATAGAAAATCTTAACTTTAAAGCCGGCAGTTTTATACTGAGGGATGTATCTTTGGATATTCCGGAAAACAGTTTTTTTGTTCTGATGGGGCCGACTGGTGCCGGAAAGACTGTTCTTCTCGAAACAATGACCGGACTTATAAAACCTTCATCAGGCAAAATAATTCTGGGCAACCGTGATGTAACAAATGAACCTCCCGAGAAAAGGGGGGTTGGAATTGTATATCAGGATTATGCATTATTCCCTCATCTTACCGGACGCGAGAATATAATGTTTGGAACCCGTTATCAGAAATCCAACAGAGAGGCTTTGAAAAGACATTTTGACGAGCTCGTTGATTTTCTCAATATTTCTCATCTTCTTGATCGGTACCCCCTTAACTACAGCGGGGGGGAACTTCAGCGGGTTGCTCTTGCAAGAGCGCTTATTGTCAACCCGGGCATTTTGCTTCTTGATGAACCTCTTTCGGCACTTGATCAGAGTTTCAGGGAGGATATCAGATCACTTCTGAAAAGACTCCATGAAACTTCAAGGATCACCTTTTTGATGGTAACCCATGATTTCTCTGATGCTCTCTCTCTGGCTGATTCAGCTGCAATCATGAATGGAGGAGCAATTGTCCAGTCAGGGAGCATTCATGAAATTTTCAGGAAGCCTGTTTCTGCTTTTGCTGCGGATTTTGTCGGAATGAAGAATGTATTTGAGGTGACATTCAATGGAATGACAGCAACCACAAATGGACTCAGTATAGAACTTGGTGCTGAAGCTGAAAGAGAAAGAGGGTTTATTGCCATAAGACCGGAGGATGTTGTTATATCAAGACATGAGCTTGATTCCAGTATGAGAAATGCTTTCAGGGGCAGAATAACTTTTATGAGAGATGCCGGTTTTTCACATGAACTTGAAGTCTGTGTCGATAATGTTGTTTTCAGGTCTATTATAACAAAGAGGGCGCTTATTGATTTGGGGCTTGTTCCGGGGCTTGAGGTTTTTCTGTCTTTCAAGGCATCAGCTGTGCATAGCTTTTGATCTTATCTTAGACGACAGATTTTTTTAAAAACGAATGGAAAATTTTTCCATGAAATGATATAAAGTAATCTGTGTATTTTTTATTATTAAGGATGAAAGTTACTTATTTTTTATTCAATAATACCGAAAAATAAACCAGGTCGATAAAGCCTGTTCATGGAGGGACAGGTGGCCATTGGAGGTTTCTATGGGTAATCTCATGAAAATGGAGGATCGTGAGATAAAGACAGGTGAATTGAAAGGAAGTCCGGGACGTATAAATGAGTTCCGTAAAAGGATTTCTGATGAATCATATCTGGATGAGGCAATCACTAAAATAGCGACTGACCTATCTCACTATCTGACAAAGTAGTATCACTATTTAATTTTCCGAAATGACGGATTCTCCAGTCCGTTATTCCGGGGCACTAATCGGGTTTGCCTCTCAGCTCTGAGAGGCAAACTTATTTACAGCAGAGAGACCGGTAAAAATGAACGAAAAAGACTCATATTCTATCTTCAGGGAAAACAAGGGACTCAGAATAATCTTTTTTATTCTTTTTGCTGCGGTTATTACCGGTCTTGTGTTTATTTTCCGCTATTATTTCTGGCCTTTTTTGTTTGCTGTGATTATTTATATTTCTCTCAGGCCTTTTAATGAAAAGGTTCTTCTTTTTGCCAGAAAACGATATCTGAGTGCATCAATTGTACTGATAACGATGATTGTACTTGTAATGGTGCCCCTTTTTATGGCAATCGTAGCTCTTGGCGATCAGACATATCAACTGTACCTGCTGGTTCAGGACAAGGTTGCTTCCGGAATAATAAAGGATATTCTGAACAGCCAGCCTGTTAGCGAAATACTATTATATCTCAATATCTCCCAGGCTGAGGTCTTTGAGAAACTTATTGCACTTTCTCAGAAGACAGCAATGTCTCTTTTTGCGAGTATAACCTCAATAATATCCTTTCCTATCAGTTTTATGATGAATATATTCTTCATGGTTCTGATGCTTTTTTTCCTGTTAAAGGATGGGCACAAGCTGGATGAACCATTCTATGCGATATTACCCTTTCCTGATGATATCGAAAGGCATGTTGTTGACAGGCTGAAAGAAGTGATCAGGGTTCTTCTTGCTGGAAATCTCATGATCATGCTGCTCCAGGGTACGATGGTGGGATTGGGCCTTTTTTTTACAGGATTTGAAATGCCTCTTCTGTGGGGAAGCATTGCAGCTGTACTATCCCTGATTCCGGTTGTTGGAACGACTTTTATCTGGCTTCCTGGGGTAGTATATCTTCTTTTTACCGGGAATTATGTTGGTGCTCTTTTTCTTGGAATCTGGTGTCTCTTCTGGTATCTTCTTCTGGAAAATTTTGTTAAACCTAAGGTGTTTGGCGAAAAACTCAATTTTCATCCGCTGCTTTTCTTTTTTCTGCTTCTTGGAAGTATTCAGGCCTTCAATCTCCCGGGGGTTATTGTTGGGCCAATTCTTCTTACTCTGTTTTATTCCTTCTGGGAAATTTATAAGATTTTAAGTGAATATTATCCGGGTAAGAGCTCTGATGTTATTGAGGATGAATCCTTATAATCGTTACGTGCTTTATTCATGCTGATTCTCAGTAGCTCAATATAAAAAATATTGTTTTGCACTAATATTGTAAACTCCGAATGGATTTTGACAAAAAAAATTACATTCAGACAGAAAAAAAAGAACTGTTTTGACAGAAATATTGAAGATATTTGTAACTATTTGTATGAAGTAGTCAATTTTTTCGAAAAACGCAGGGATGCAATTCTCATATGCATCATCAACCGGCTGGAAATTTATTGACATAAAAGAAAGAAATCTCTTACCTATAATAAACAGTTGTATAACTGGGAAATGAATTAAATTTTACCTGATTTTGATTTCTTTGTTTTAAAAAATATAAATAAATGAAGGATTCTGTATTTCAGGAACAAAATGGCAGGGGGGATTAATATGCCTGTAACTCGGAGAAACTTTCTCAAGTTGTCCGGTGTGACAACTGCAGGGGCCTTCCTCGGCGGGACTTCTTTTCTTACCGGGTGTAAGACTGCTCCTGAGAAGCTGAAAGGTGCTAAAGAGACAACAACCATCTGTCCTTATTGCGGGGTAGGATGTGGTCTTGTGGTTTCAGCTCGAAATGGAAAAGTTATCAATATTGAAGGAGACCCTGATCATCCAATAAACAGGGGAACTCTTTGTTCTAAGGGGAATGCTCTTTATCAGATTGCTGTGAATCCTGTTAAGAAGAGACTTGACAAGGTTCAGTACAGAAGACCTGGAGGTACTGAGTGGGAGCAGATTTCATGGGATGAGGCTATCAAAAAAATAGCCAGAAAGGTTAAAGACACACGCGACCAGACTTTCGTCGAAAAAGAAGGTCCATACACTGTCAACCGTGCGGCGGGTCTTGTCGGACTCGGGGGAGCTGCGCTGGATAATGAAGAGTGTTATGTGTGGTCAAAATTCGCACGATTAATGGGTATATCATACCTTGAGCATCAGGCCCGTATTTGACACAGTGCAACTGTCGCCAGTTTGGCGGGTACATTTGGCCGTGGTGCCATGACAAATCACTGGAATGATATCCAGTTCGCAGACGTAATCATGATAATCGGTAGTAATGCTGCTGAAAATCATCCAATCTCATTTAAATATGTTCAGAAGGCAAAAGAAAACGGTGGAAAACTAATCAGTGTGGATCCGCGTTTTACCAGAACATCTTCACTTTCGGATGTTTATGCCCCAATAAGGCCTGGTACAGACATCGCTTTCATGAACGGTATCATCAACTATGCTCTTCAGAATAATAAAATTCAGAAGGAATACGTTGTTGAATACACAAATGCTGCTCTGCTCATCGATCCAAGATTCGGTTTCCATGACGGACTTTTTTCAGGATACAATCCAGGGAAGAGAAAATACGACAAGGAATCCTGGAAATATCAGCTTGATGATAAGGGCATCCCTAAAAAAGACAAGACTTTGAAAGATCCAAACTGTGTATACCAGCTGCTCAAGAAGCACGTTGCACGATATACACCGGATAAGGTTTCCAGCATAACAGGATGCCCTGTTGAGTCTTTCAAAAAAATTGCTGAGTTATACGTTTCAACTCACAAGAAGGACAGAGTTGCTACAATCATGTATGCCATGGGTACTACACAGCATACAATCGGAACTCAGAATATCAGAACCTATGCCATGCTACAGCTTCTTATGGGTAATATCGGTATGGCAGGCGGCGGAATAAACGCTCTCAGGGGAGAGTCAAATGTACAGGGATCAACAGACCACTGTATCCTCTGGCATATTCTTCCAGGATATCTTGGAATTCCAAAGACAAAGAAAGACACAAGTCTTGACGCGTACATAAAGAATAATACTCCAAAGACCAATGATCCAATGAGTGCAAACTGGTGGCAGCATAAGCCTAAATATCTCGTTTCACTTCTCAAGGCATGGTATGGAGATGCTGCTACAAAAGAAAATGACTTTGGTTATGACTGGATACCAAAGGCAAGCAAGCCTTATCCTCATATTGTTCTGTTTGAAGACATGTATGCAGGACAGCATAAGGGTGCAATTCTTATCGGAACCAACCCTGTTGTTGGAGGTCCTAACTCAAACAGGGAAGCAAAGGCTCTTGAAAAACTCGATTGGATGGTTGCAGCAGACCTCTGGCAGACAGATACGTCTGTTTTCTGGAAGAGGGAAGGCGTTAATCCAAAGAATATCAAGACAGAGGTTTTTCTCGTTCCAATGGCTTCATCTGTTGAGAAGGAAGGAAGTGTTTCCAACTCAGGACGATGGGCTCAGTGGAGATACAAGGCTCAGAATCCTCCGGGAGATGCAATTCCTGACCTCGATTTTATTGACCGTCTTTTCAAAGAGATCAGAAGGTTATACAAGGAAGAGGGCGGAAAACTTCCTGATCCGATACTCAAGGCCAACTGGAACTATACACATCCGGGACATCATGAATGTGATCCTCATCTTGTTGCAAAAGAGATCAACGGCCATGACATAGGCAGCAAAAAGCTTCTGAAGAACTTTACAAAGCTTAAGGATGACGGTTCAACAGCGAGCGGTAACTGGCTTTACAGCGGAAGCTATAATGAAGATGGAAATAACATGGCAAGACGCGGCCTGGATGACGCATCAAACAACCTTGAGATGTATCCTGAGTGGGCATGGTGCTGGCCTGTAAACAGAAGGATTATTTACAACAGGGCGAGCGTTGACACAAAGGGACAACCATGGAATCCTGAAAAGGCTGTTATCAAGTGGAATGGCAGCAAATGGGTAGGTGATGTTCCTGACGGAGGATGGGCTCCCGGAACAAAGAATCCTTTTATCATGCTTCCTGAAGGTGTTGGAAGGGTATTTTCTCCTGCTCTTGCAGACGGACCGCTTCCCGAACACTATGAACCAATGGAAAGCCCGACCGTTAATATCATGAATTCACAGAAGGTGAATCCAGCTACTGTGATTCTGGATTCTGTCAAGGGCGAGTTCGGATCAAAAACAGAGTTCCCATATATTGGAACAACATACAGGGTTTCCGAACACTGGCAGGCAGGTCAGATGACAAGAAACCTTCCATGGCTTGCCGAACTTGTTCCTGACATGTTCTGTGAGATCAGTCCTGTTCTTGCTAAAAAGAAAGGGCTTAAAACAGGAGACAAGGTAAAAATCAGGTCAAAGCGTGGCGTTGTTAGGGCGTATGTTCTTGTAACAGAGAGAGTACAGCCACTCAAGGTCAATGGCAAAATGGTAGAGATGGTGGGCATGGTCTGGCATTTCGGACCAAGCGGGTATGCAAAAGGTGATGCAGCGAATAAACTCACACCTCATATCGGTGATGCCAATACAATGATACCGGAATTCAAGGCATTTCTGGTAGATATAGAAAAGGCGTAGGAGGTGAGTTATGTCAGATAAAGCTTTTTTCGTTGATACAACAAAGTGTTCCGGATGCAGAGCCTGTCAGGTTGCATGTAAACAGTGGAACGGCCTCCCTGCTGAAAAGACAGAGTTTTTCGGTGGTGTTGAATATACCAATCCGGCAAACCTTTCAGCATATACGTGGAATCACGTGAGGTTCTTCCCTCTTGACAGAAGCAACCCTGAAAAGCCCGTATGGACGATTATGCATACAAAGTGTAATCACTGTAAGGATGCGAATTGTGTTAAGATTTGTCCTGAAAAGGCAATTTCGCATGTTGACGGATGGGTTGTTATTGATCAGAATAAATGTATAGGATGTGGTGCGTGTGAGAGAGCATGTGTTTATAATGTTCCCCGCGTTAGTGCCAGGAAGCATGTAAGCGATACAAAACAGGTCGTTGTTCAGACCGAGAAGTCTCACAAGTGTAATGCCTGCATGGTTAATAAAAGAGATATTCCTGCATGTGTCTCAACCTGTCCAACAGGCGCTCTTACTTTTGGAGAAAGGCCGGCAATTCTCAAGCAGGCCCAGGAAAGACTGGAGCAGGTTAAGAAGGAATTCCCAAGAGCAAATGTTTACGGGATAACTCAGTTCGGCGGACTCAGGGTTATTACTCTTCTCAAGGAATATCCTGACAAGCTTGGACTTCCTGTTGATCCAAAACCAATTGAATACACAAAGGCAGAGGACGTTAATGATATGTACCACTTCCTTTCAATGTTCAGCTTTGGATTACCGTCTCTTAAGAGAGCGGCATACAGGATTTCAAAATCATTAGGATCTAAAGACGCTTAATATATAAAAAAGGGATGCCATACGGCATCCCTTTTTTTTTACTCTCCATAGAATGCAAACCATGCTTTTTGAATAAAGCCTCCTTTCTCACATCACTGTCAACGCAGCAATAAATCTTTTACAGATTTTACCTGAGAGCAACCACCGACTATGAAAAAATGATGCACAGGCTGTGTTTGATACCAAAACATGGGGCTGGAAAAAATCGATGACAGGCTGTGTTTGACATCAAAACATAGTGCTGGAAAAAATCGATGATAGGCTGTAGTTGACA
>CAZEJW010000177.1:0-7749 GCA_964512685.1 uncultured Leptospirales bacterium
TATAAGTATTTATTCCTAAAAATACTTTTTAATGCAAATGGAAGAATATTATTGTCCCCACCGCCTTCGGCGGCGGGGACAATAGAGTTTTTTCTTCTACAATAAAGTTTAGGAATAAACACTGAATATTTATTAAGATATTGGATTTGAGCGAAGATTGATTTATTCATCAAATCATAAATTATAATCAGTCTCAAAAGATGCAGCTATTGTAATCCTGAGTAATAATGCAATAGCTGCTTTTTGCTTCATTCTGCAAGCATGGCCTCTTCGATATTCTTTATAAGATCATCATTGAAGATTCCCATTTTTTTTATTGCTTCAAGTGTAAAAAGGGCAAATATACCTTTTGACCTTGCGCATATTTCACCTTTACTGTTATAAATCAGCCCTTCCATAACAGCTTCCCGCTCACTGATTTTTTCGACAAGGACTCCTTCAGCTCTGAGTGGTTCTTCAATCAATACCGGTTTTATAAAATCCACAGAAATATTTTTCGTAAGAATGAGTCTTTTCAGAAGATATATAGCTCCCCAGCTCATGACTTCATCGAGGATTGTTGATATAACGCCGCCGTGGACCATTTTATCCCAGCCGCAAAGGTGATCCGGCACTATGACATTCGAAAAAACTGTTTCCCCATCCGAAAAAAACCTCATCATGAGTCCCTTATCATTCACTGGACTGCATCCAAAACAATTATGATTATCCCTGTTGGGAATCTCGATAATATTATCATTTAAGACTTTATCGTTCATCTCTACCCCTATGTTTATAAAATAATGATGCAGGAATACAGCGCGCTGCATTCCTGCATCATTATCACAATATCCGCCTGAACCTGTAGCAAAACCACTCAATAATATAATTTACAAAAGATCTTTTCTCCCATTTCTCAGACAGAAGCTCCTGTGCAAATTCCATATCATTGGAAAAAATCTCCTCCATTTCTTTCCCGATATTTTCATCCAGAATAACTGCATTTATTTCAAGATTTCTTCTGAAACCATGACCGTCGAGATTTGTAGACCCAATGGTAGACCAGACTCCATCAATAACGGCTGTTTTGGCATGAAGTACCGACCTTGTGTATTCATAAACCCGGATTCCGTTTTTAAGATATTTTTTATAAAGATACCTGCTGGCATATTTTACAATTGGAAGATCAGATTTGGCAGGAAGAAGAAGTCTTACATCAATACCTCGCCTGGCGGCATGTATAAGGGTTCTGTACAATTTATGAGTGGGAACAAAATAAGCGTTAGTGATGTATATTGATTTTTCAGCATTATCTATGGCGCTCAGATAAGATTCCTTTATTGGTCTGATATTTTTTCTCGCCTTTGAACTGAGGATCATTACAAGATGATCACCCTTTCGCTTTACTTCTCTGAAATGACTCTCCTGATTCATCATTGGTCCGCCATTTCTGTACCAGTTTTCCATAAAAAAATACTGAACATCTTTTACAGCAGGACCTTCTATCATGAGATGAGAATCACGCCAGTTCCCGCCCATGTATGCTTCTCCTGCATATTCCTTGCCAATATTGATTCCTCCCAGGAAGGCGACCCTGCCGTCAACAGCCAGGATTTTTCTGTGGTCTCTTAGTCCCGGATTCCAGTTTTTTCTCCAGGGAAGGATCGGATGATACTCGAGTATTTCCACTCCCCCTTCCCTCATAAAAGAAAATATTCCGGGGGTTGTTGCAATACAACCGATTGCATCATATATAAGATTTACCTCTACTCCATTTTTTGCTTTCTCAACCAGCAGATGTGCAAATTTCCATCCAACATCATCACTGTTAAAAATATATGTTTCAAGATTGATACTGAATTTTGCAGATTTAATCGCTTCAATGAAAAGATCAAAACAACGGTCTCCATCAACGATTGGAACCACATGGTTGCCACCTGAAAGGCCACCGATTCTAAGCTTTTTCATATGCTTTAAAAATGAGGAAAGTATGACTTTATTCTTCAGTTTTTCAAAACCGGCAGAAATATCCTCTATTGAAATCCTCTTTATATCAATTTTAGGGGATGATTTCTTTTTTCGAACTTTCTTCTTTTTTTTATTCTGATCTTTCATGATCTATAGATTCATTCATCAGTTGATTGTTCCATCATTTTGTTTTTCAGCGGCCATTTCCGCTTTTACCTTCACAAGATTCTCATGGATAAGATATTCTATATCTTTAGTTGTTGCCTGCATTTCATCAAACGTTGGATGATGATCATATAAAAATGTAAGAAATGATTTATATGCACCATCAAGAGATATTCCGAATTCTATAAAATAGAGATCTTTTCCTTCTCTTGAGCAGATTCCAAGCTCTATGGAATCCTCTCCTTCATTGAAAAGTTCATTATCAGCAAGAAGCCTGTCAGTGGATTCATCCTTTATTATTCTTGTGGAAATTCCTGCCTGAGTAAAAAAAGATTCAATGGGCTTCAACCCGGTAAATTTGTAAGTTATATATGTTTTTTCATTATCCATAAGATCTAGCTAAACCTCCCGTATATCATTTTCTGATCATAGACAGTTGTATATGGCTTTTTTCCGTAATTGTGTCCCGGCCAGATAACAGTATCATCCGGGAAGTGATTCAATATGGACTTTATTGATTGCATTATTTCCTTTTCAGAGCCGCCTTTGATATCTGTTCTGCCCATCCCCTCTGTGAAGAGTGTATCCCCGGTAAAAAGGTTCCCCTTTGCATAAAGTGATATGCTGCCAGGAGAATGACCGGGTGTATGTAACACCTGAAGCTCAGTTTCTCCAGCGTAAATATTGTCCATGTGCTGAAGCTCACGGTCAGGAGCAGGTGACTTTTTACCTTTTAAGACCCTTGCAAAAACACGATTCGAAAGACGTGAAAGCATCCTCACATCTGCCTTGTGAATAAGTATTGGCGCGCCTGTAATATTTTTCAGCCTGCTGTTTCCTGCTGTGTGATCCGCATGCCCATGAGTGTTTACAATTGCAGAAACGGTAAGAGACAATTCATCCAGTCTGCTCACAATTCGACCAATATCTCCGGCAGGATCGATTACTACGGCCTGTCCGGATTTCTCATCACCGATGATGTAACAGAAAACAGCCATTAACGTTACCTGCAGCTGTTCAATTATCATATGACGCATTCCTGTCCCTTGATTATTAATCCCGTGGCCTTCGTCAGCGGGATTAATGGATTTTTTTATTATATAATAAAGTTTAGTAATAAACACTGTTCTATAACAGTAATCATTTTATACTGTTATATTTTGTAAAGCAGTATTTAGAGGTTCTGATACAATAAAATTTACGGGGATTATCAATTAAGAGAGGGTCAATCTTCTTTTTTTTCTGCATTATTTTCTTTATTTTTCCCTAAAAAGTATTTTAGAGGAATACATACTTAAAAATTGTTTTACTGGAACAGTTAGTTTAAAGAACCGATTACTGTCAGGTCCCGGGAGGAAAATGCTGATTGATTGAATCAGCCTGGTCAATTAGATTTCCCCTTTTCAGTTTATGCCTGAAATTTGATCCTGTATCATCAATTATTTGCCCCAGGTAATTCATATTTTTCTCTATAGAATCAAAATATACATTGGAGTCAACAGAATATCTTTCCCTGAAATGATCTCTTGCAAAACGCCCCATATCCATAAGGTCATCAGCAAGCCTTTTCTTCATACCATCGTAGAAATCACGTGTTTTAAGCAGAATATCAAACTCAGAAGCATAGCCGGGAATCCCGGCCTCTCTGAATTCATAATAAAGAAACAAAAGTTTTTCAAGATATACCCTGCTCGACATCTGCCCGAGAATATCTGAAGTTGCAAGAATAGCTGCTGCTATCTTTTCACCATAAGACTCGAACTTCATTTCATTGTATGGGATATTGATATCCGTGGATTTTATCAGCCTGCTTATTATTTCTGCAGATTCTTCCGTGATACCAAAATCACTGTAATGCCTGAACAAAAAATCGATACTTCTGTCAACATGCGTCTGAGTATATTTTGCGCCTGTACCTTCAACATCATCTTCTTCCTGAATATAGCCGGTATCATGGAAAAGAGCTGCAACAAGAACATTAATTGCAAGCTGTTCAGGAAGTATAAAGTTTGAAAGATTATAACCGTCAACGAGCCTGGCAGAAGTAAGAAAAACCTCTTCAGTGTGCAGAAAATTATGATAGCTGGTTGTACATTTCCTGTATCCGCTGAATTTTCCATCAAACAATTTTTTTATTTTCTGGTAACACTTGCCAACAAGCCTGAACGAATTTTTTCTATAATTGCAAAGAAAAATTTTTCTGCATTCTGCCAGAAATGAATCCTGTCCTGATTCATCAGACAAAAGAGAAAGCTGGATCTGCGATGTTTCTTTCATCAATAGCCATCCTTTTAAAAAAGCGAATCCAACAGAAATGCTTTTTTGTTTGTTATCCGGATATTCTGCTGAACTCTGCTCACTTCAAACTCTGGCATATGCATAAACTCTTTATATGACTTGTACAATTTTTAAATTAAAAATCAGGCATAAGATCAATTTCGACCCAAACCGGGGAGCTTTTCGACCAATAATCATTCAATTAAAGTGCGTCCAGGTAAAATTTGTATATATATTATGCATCTTTTCTTTAGAGTCAAGACAAATTGTATATTTTCCATAAAAAAAACGTCCGGCCGGATTATAAACAAAGTAAGCGTAAAAGCAAACTACTGCCTTTACACTTACTTTGTTTAGAGCAGACCAATCACAGCCGAGCAAATAATCGCTACAGCTGGTAAAATAACTGCCACCATGTTACCTGCTTCGCCTTCAGCTTCCTCTTTCGGCAGAGAGAAAGCCCCAAAAAGAAAACCGAGCATTCCAAAGAACATTCCATAAGCTGCTGTAACAGGGCTGCCCAGTCCAATCAGTGCCAGGACTATTGAAAATGCACCCAAACCAAGAGCTGCTTTTGCCATATTTTACCTCCCTATTTTTTATCCTGAATCTCTTTGATTGCAGGTGTAATTTGTTCAATTCTTTTTACATAGGCTTTAATATCGAACTTTCTTTCCAGACCTGATGCTGCCATATAACGTACCATTCCAAAAACAGGCCGTTCCTTCCACGGTCGGTCATGAGTTCCAAAGCACCATGAAACTCCCGTATAGCTTGAAGGGTCTCTCCCGTCAAGAGCGTATTCATTGTTCATCTTTAAAGAAAGATTGAATGCATCAACAGGTTTTTGCGTCCATTCAATAATTTTTTTACACCAGTACATTCTCATATATGAATGCATTCTTCCGGTCATAACGAGTTCTCGCTGGGCAGAATTCCAGTATTCATCATGAGTGCGCCCTTCTCTCAATTCGGTTTCAGAATAAAGATAAGGCCTCATGTCGGATTCATGCACGTCAAGCGACTTTGCTGCCCATCCGGGAATGCCTTCAAAAGAATCATAATGAGAATTATAATTCACAAAGTTCACTGCCAGCTCCCGTCTGACGATAAGTTCTTCGAGGAAAAGGTCTGCCCCGGAAGAGCCTGACTTCATTACTGCCAGTGCCACCTCTAAAGGAGAGATCTGTCCAAAGTGTATATAAGGAGAAAGTCCTGAAGTTAAATCAATGCTGGGATCATTTCTCCTGTCATATAAATCCAGTCGATTTTCTGTAAAGTCATAGAGTTTTTTTAATGCATGATAATATCCGCCATGGATTACATTTACATTATTATTCTCTTTCTTAAGATTGTCAGCATATTTTTCAACTTCCTTTTCGGGATCAATCGATTCAGCCTGAAAGTCTGGCATCCTTTGATTGACACTTCCTGGTTCAGGCAATTCGAGAAAATCCGGGATTAATTTATGAATTTTGGGCCGGATAGTTCTGGCAGCATACTCCTGTTTTTCTGAGACCCATTCCACAGGAACTATTACATCTGACTCGACCTGTACCAGGGGACATTCAACCTCCTGAGCAACATACTCCCTCCATTGCTTTTGTATCCTGAGATACCCTCTGTCTGTAACAATAAGAGCTGCGTCACCTGAAAGATCTACTGCGAGTTTAAAAGGATCTCTGTTTTGCAGTATAAACCTTATTCCCCTTTTAGCAAGCCTTTCTGACATTTCCATTATTCCCTGAAGCATAAAGAGATAACTTCTTGCTGTTGCTTCAGGATAATTCGGGGTTATGCCAAAACAAACTACAACAGGCAGTTTCATTTCATTTGATCTGCCAATTGCATACTCAAGAGCATGATTGAAGTCTGCCCTGCATGACTGCTGCATCCAGTAGAGTACATACCTGCCAGTCAGGCGTTTTCCTTTATTCAGTACTTTTATTCGGGCACTATGTATATCCATTGTCACAGCCATTTCTTTTTTCTGAAATACAAAAGCATAAGCAGAAAAACAAGAAACATCCCCCCCAGTAAAATAAAGTAACCATACCTGTATTCAAGCTCAGGCATATATTTAAAATTCATTCCATAAATACCTGCAAGGAAAGTAAGGGGAATAAAGATAGTTGCGATAATAGTAAGCACTTTCATGACCTCATTCATTGCATTACTCTTTAAAGAGAGGTAGACATTCAGCATGTCAGATAATATTTCATGAAGAGATTCGGCGACCTCCATGAGATGAATTATATGATCATTTACGTCGCGAAAAAAAATCAGGTTATCTTCATCAATTAACGATATTTTTCCTGAAGATATGTCACTGCATATCTCTCTTACCGGCCAGATAATCTGACGAAGCAGAAGCATTATCTCTGTCTTGTATTCATGAATTCTCAATATAAATTCCTGTCCCGGTTCCTTCATGGCCTCCTGCTGGAGATCGGTTATTTCACCGCTTATCTCATGAAGCACCGGATAATAAAGATCTACTATATAATCAAGTATTGCAAAGAGGCAATAATCTGCTCCTTTTTTTCTTATCCTGGATTTCGAATCACGAATCCTTTCCCTGAGTCTCAGGAAAATATCCCCCCCTGCTTCTGTCAGAGTAAGGATAGTGTTCTTTTTCATTAAAATGGCAAGTTGTTTTGTGTTAAATGTTCCATTCTTTTCTTTCTCAGGAATCTTCAGAATCATAAAAAGATAATCATCATACTCTTCGATCTTTGGTCTGTGCACGATGTTGAGTACGTCCTCATGGACGAGGCTGTGTATTCCAAATTTTGAACAGATTTCACTTACCTTATCGAGGTCATGAACTCCATCGAGCAAAATCCAGTTAACACCCTGGGAACCGGATATTGCATCAGAAATATTATCAGGGGAAAACTCATCGTAACTATGATTGGTGTAATTAATAGTTTTTATTCTGCCGGGAGATTCTACGGGTTCTCCTGTAAAAACAGGCGAACCGGCAGGAAGTCCGGTTTTATCAAGCTGTTTTTTCATGAACATGGTGAGTGATTTCTGGGCAAGATCGGAAAATTTATAAGATTTGAGATTCATCTCTTCTCTCCTGGTTTCTTACATTCAGCATTCAGGTCAATGATTTCAATCCGGTTTTTATATCAATCCATATATTTTTCAACCTTTTTACTGACTTCTTCATCCAACGACTTGTTTTTATTTTTCTTCTGTTTTAAGAACTCCATCAGAACTTTTCCATAAATAATATTACAACAGGAAAAAGACTGTAGTTCTTTCATTAAAAGTGTTTTGAGAACGAGTAAATAATAATATTGTATTTCGTTTTATTAATCAAGACTTTATCCAGCATCAATACGGATTTCA